>JAGQJA010000553.1 GCA_020430845.1 Myxococcales bacterium | reverse complement strand
CGGGCGCGGGCTGCGTCGCCTGAGGGTGACGGGCCGGCTCGGGCGCCGTGACGGCGCGCGCGGCGACGGAGGGCGCGGGCGCCTCGGGCGTGGATGCCTGCTCGACGACGAACGCGCCGAGCGCGGCGATCACGGCAGAGAGCAAGCACGCGACGAGCAGCGGGCGCAGCGGCGACGTGGCGGCGGCCGCGACCGGCTGGCTGTCTCCTGCGGCGGGCACGAGCTCGCGGGGCAGGGCGGGCGCCGGCGGAATCGGCGTGGGGAGCACGGGCGCGTAGACGGCCGGGCCGACGCAGTCGTCGTCGAACGACGCCATCGGCGGAGGCTCGAGCGTGGGCGTCTCGTCGTCGAGCCCTTCGGCGTCGAGGACGCCGAACGCGGGGCCGCGCACGATGCGCTCGGCGCGCGCGATGGCAGCGCCCAGATCGTGGATGCGCAGGACGTCACGCGCGTCGCCCTGGTCTGCCACGAGGTGGCGCCACGAGGGCTCGTCACGGAGCTGCGCGCGGAACGCGAGGAGTGCGATGGGGTCGCCGCTTGAGATCATGCGAGAAAACCGAGCCGCTCATCCGTAGCTCGGAGTGCACGCGCGCGCCACGTCGATGGCACGTCCTCGACGCGAATTGGACGAGACCCTGCGTAGATGTAGGAAGATCTCTCCCTGGCATGCGCTCCCCAACGCGTGCATGCTCCCCGCGACCCATGTCCACGCAGACCAGAGTGACGCCCAACGCGACGATCCGTTCCTTTCGGCGCGACGACGAAGGCGACTGGATCGCCGAGCTGTCGTGCGGTCACAGCCAGCACGTGCGCCACCGCCCTCCGATGGAGGAGCGCCCGTGGGTGCAGACCGACGAAGGGCGCGCAGGAAAGCTCGGCGTGAGCCTGCCCTGCCTCTATTGCCGCATGCCCGCGTTGCCGCCTGCGGCGCGCGAGTACAAGCGAACGGCGGAATTCGACGCGATCTCCCTCCCGGCCGGGCTGCGCAAGAGCCACACCCTGAAGGCCGGCGTCTGGGCCGAGATCGTCGTCACGGCCGGGCGCGTCCTCTATGTGCTCGAGGACGACGCCGATCTGGGGATCGTGCTCCGGCCTGGGCTCGTGGGCACCGTCGGGCCGGAGCGCCCGCACCACGTGGAGCCCGAAGCCGACGCGCAGATGTTCGTGCGCTTTCTTCGCGTCGACGGTTGAGGAGCGTGGGGGCGCCGCAGCGCAGGTGGAGGCCACCCGATCCACGGCCCGCCCGGTGACCGGTCTCCGAAAAGCCCAATGTTGTCAGGGGTCTGAGCTCTAGTGGGATAGCGTAGGCAGGTATCCTACCGTGGCACCTTGCTTGCAGCGCAGGGCTGCATGAAGTGGCTCTCGCTCTCGCTCGTCGCCCTGCTGTCTGCCGCCTGCGTCGCACCCGCCTCCGAGGCCGACACGGAGGACGAGGCGCCGTCCGTCAGCGAGGACGCGCTGACGCGCACCTACTCGGGCGTGACCCTCCTATGGGAGGGCAACTGGGCGTTCCTCGTGAAATGCGACTCGTACTCGCGGCGTCAGAACGCCGTCATGTTCACCTGCGACGAGCACCCGACGCGCGAGTTCGTCGACGAAGGCGCGTGGGTGGCCGCCCCGCGCTCGGTGTTCTCGCGCAGCGTGTGTGGCAAGACGGCGAAGGTCTGCAAAGGCACCAAGTGCATCGACGCGAAGATCATGGAGCGCTCGGTCACGGGCAGCAAATGGGAGGGCTCCACGGCGGTGCTCGAGGCCCTCGGCGTGGACCCGGGCTTCTCGAGCTGCACGCACAGCTGGGGCAGCGCCACGGGCGTGACCGTGACCGTCACGCGGTGACCGCGCCGCGGGTCGACCGTCGGCGACCGTCGGGCGCGGAGCCCGCGCGCCTCTAGAGCGCCTTCAGCGCGGCGATGACGTCGGGCTCGTCGAGCACGCCGGTCGCGAAGAAGTCGTCGACGCGCTGGATGTTGGCGTCGCTCGGGACCTTGCCCGCCTTGATGCCGCGCGCGATCTGGTCGGCGGACACGGGCCCGATGGGATCGCTGCCGTCGACCCAGACGAGCCACTCCTTCATGGTGAGGCGCGCGGTGGGGACCGACGGCGGCGCCTCGGTCTCGGCGGTGACGCTCTTGAGCGCCTGGATCACCTCGGGCACGTCGAGCAGCTCGGTCCAGAACACGTCTGTGTGACGGCGGACGCTCGCCTCGCTGGGGACCTTGCCGGCCTTCATGCCGCGCGCGATCTGCTCGAGGGACACGGGGCCGACCGGCTCGCCGCCCTCGACCCAGACGAACCAGGTCTTCTCGTGGAGCGGACCCGCAGGGTCTTGGTCGGGCGCGCGCAGGACGACCGACGACCCTTGTCGCGGCGGCGCATCGGGTGCGCGCAGCACGATGGACGAGCCGCGGCGTGTGACGATCCTCTTCCTAGGCGACGGCGGCATCGAGCTCCCCCGTAAGAGGGGGATCTCCTAGCGCTTTTCCGCGGCCGGACAAGGGAAATTCGGGAGGAGAATTTTCCAGTCGTGGCGGCCGTCAGGCGCCGTCGACGTCGGCGCCTTCGAGCAGGGCCTCGCGCACGGCGCGCGATCGGGCGGCCTCGCGCTTGGTCTTGCGCCAGGCGAGGAAGATCAGGTTCGTGGCGCCCTTGCGGGGAGCCGCGTCGCCCGCGCCGAGGCCGATCACGGACAGCTCGCCCGCGGCCACAGCGGGCTCCGCGAGGTGGTTGGGCACGACCCCGATCCCGACACCGGCCTTGGCCAGCTCGAGGATCTGGGTGAGGTCGCGCACGGTGCAGACCACGTGGCCGCGGAACGGGACGGCGCGGCCGACGACGCCGCGCAGCCAAACCTCCTGCATGCGCGCTCGCGGATCGAAGATGACGAAACGGTGCGCCTCGAGCTCCGCCGCGCTCTCCGGCACGCCGTGGCGCGCGACGTACTCGGCCGACGCGACCGCGACGAGCTTCTCGCGGTAGAGCGGCGCGGTCTCGATCCCGGTCGACTCGGGCGGCGCCACCAGGACGGCGAGGTCGAGATCGCCGCTCGCGAGCGCCTGCTCGATGACGTCGTTCTTGGCGTAGCGCACGTCGAGCGTCAGCTCGGGGTGGCGTCGCGAGAGGGCGGGGATGCGCGGCACGAGCCACATGCGACAGAACGCGTCGGGCCCCCCCAGCGTGACGGTCCCGCGCACGGCGTCGGTGGCGCCGGTGAAGTCGCCGACGCGATCGTCGATCTGATCGACGAGGGGCCTGAGCTCGGCGATCAGCTCGGCGGCCTGAGGCGTGAGGCGGAGGCCGCGGCCGCTCTTCTCGAACAGGATCGTCCCGAGGCTCGCCTCGAGCGTCTTCATCTGCTGGCTCACCGCCGACGGCGTGACGTGCATACGCTGCGCAGCGGCCGCGAACGTGGGCGCGCGCGCGACCTCGAGCAAGACGCGCAGGTGCTCCAGATTCACCGTCATCGGGCCCCTCCTATACACTGGCCGCTTCATGGTCGGAAAGAGCCCTGCCTCCGGCGCCATGGCGCTCCGCGCTCGGCTCGTGGTGTTCGCGGGGTCGATATCGCTCTTCGTGGTCGCGTGCCTGGCCGGCCTCTACGTCGTGCTCGTGCATCGGATGATGGCCGACGAGGCGCGCTTCGAGGCGGCGGGCGTCGCCACGGATCTTGCGTCGGTGCGAGAGGCGAGCGAGCGCTTCGAGCCGCGAGAGCTGCAGCGCGTGTTCGACCGGTTCGTGCGGGAGTCGACGGACGTCGCGTACGTGTTCTTCGTCGACGCCAAGACCGGGCGCGTGGTGGCCGCGGTGCCGAGCGCGATCGTCGACGGCGCGCGCGTCGTGCCGGCCGAGCTCGACGCGTCTGCAGAGGCTGCCCCGCTGCGGCGCGTGGAGGACACGACGCTCCTCACCGACGCCGCGTGCGGAGGTCGCGCCGGTGAGCGGGTCGTCGACGCTGCCGAGAAGCTCTCTGGGCCCGACGGGGCGGTCGTCGGGACGATCCGCGTCGGTGTCCGCGTCGCGCGCGCCGACGCGCTGCTGCTCCGGTCGCTGCCGGCCGGGGCGGGCGTCGCGGCCCTCGTCTTCGTGCTCGCGCTCGGCCTCGCGCTCTTCGAGGCGCGGCGCATCGCGCGCCCCATCCGCGCCCTCGCCCGCCAGATGAAGGACGTCGCCGCGGGGGACCTCGGCGGGAAGGCGGTCGCCGACGGGCCGCGGGAGCTGCGCGATCTCGCCGACGCGTTCAACGGCATGCTCGTGGGCCTCCGACAGAAGACCGCCCTCTCGCGCTACGTCCCCGCGCTCGCACGCGACGAGCTCGACGCGCGCCTGAGCGGCGGCGCCATCGTCGACGCGCGCCAGGCAGACGCCGTGGTGCTCTTCGCCGACCTGCGGGGCTTCTCTGCGCTCAGCGAGGGCCGCGCGCCGGCCGACGTGCTCGCGCTGCTCCACGTGTACTCGGACGCGATGTCGCGCGTGGTCGCGGAGCATCGGGGAGACGTCATCGAGCTGATGGGCGACGGCGTGCTCGCCGTCTTCGTGGACGGGGAACGGCGCGCGTCCGACGCGCTGGCGTGCGCGCGAGACATGAAGGCGGCCCTGCGCGAGCCGGCGCTCTCGGCGCTGCGCGTCGGCGTGGGGCTGCACGCGGGGCCGGTGGTGCTGGGCACCGTGGGCACGGGCGATCGCCTCAAGTTCGCCGTGGTCGGTGACGCGGTGAACGTGGCGGCGCGCATCCAGGAGCAGGCGCGTGACCCCGCGGGCTCGTGCGTCTATCTGAGCGGTGAGGTGCGCGCGCTCGCGGGCGACGGGTTCACCTTCGCCGACGTCGGCGAGCTGCAGGTGCGCGGGCGGAGCGGCAGCGTCCATCTCTATCGGCTCGATGTCGATCCGACGTGACGGCGGGCGCTCGCCGAGCGGCGTCCGTGTCGGCTACGCTTCTGGAGATGCGAGCCTTCCGTGCCGTGGCGTTTGCGTGGGTCTTGCTGGCCGGAGCCTGCGCGGCCTTCAGCTCCGCGCCTGTCGAGGCTCCCGCTGCGGACGCGTCCACGCCCGACGCCAGCGCGCCGCAGGCGGACGGCGCGGGAGCAGCGGACGGCTCCGTGGGATGCGCAGCCTACGCGAGCAAGTACTGTTGGGACTTCGCCGAGATCGATCCCCAGGCGAGGTTCGATTTCGCCAATCGCTCGGGGGCCGAGCGCGTGCTGCGCGACACGCAGATCTTCTTGTCGTCGCCTGCGTCGTTCTTCTCCGAAGTGAAGCCGAACGCGGCGCAGTCTGCGGCCCGGGTGGGCAAGTCCCTCGGCGCGCCGCGCGACGGAACCTATCGTGTCGGCGCATCGATCAACGTCGAGGCGTGCGAAGGCTCCCAGAACGGGCGACCGACGTACTTGGAGATCTACTGTCCGACCGCCGGCGCCGTCCAAGCGACCAACCTGATGCGCGTCGAGTGGGCCGGCCAGAACCGGCTGGCGGTCGGCGCGTACGGACGCATCGACGCAGACGGCGGCCGCACGAACCTGGGCCTCGAAGAGATCGACTTCCCCGACGGTCGCTGGGGACGGATCGAGGTGGAGGTCGTCGTGGGGATGGAGGGTCGGGTCTCCGCTTGGTACGACGGCGTGCCCATCCGTCCGCTCTCTGGGCCCACGGTGTGCGCCGGGGCGACGGAGATCCAACTGCTGCTCGGGGTCCAGCACAGATACGTGAGCCCGGCCGCGTCTGCGCGCTGCGCCGTGCGCTTCGACGACGTGACGCTGGACGGTCCGCCGTGAGGTGTGCTCGCTGAGCGGCCGACCTACTCCGTAGCGTCGAGCGTCGCGATGGCGCTCTCGACCACGCCCGTGGACTTGTCGAACGGCTCCTTGTCGCCGGCGGCCTCGACCACGAACACCTTCTTCTTGGTCGCGAAGACGGTCACCCAGTAGCGGTGCTCGCGCCCGCCGTGGCTCGTGGTGTACCGCATCTGCGTGCCGCTCAGCCCGCGCGCCGTCTTGACCTTGCGCGCGGCGTCGGCCGAGTACCCCTTCGCGCGGAGCTTCGCGTCGAGCGCCTCGGCCCAGAAGTCGGTGTTGGCGGCCACGTCGTTGGGCTCGGTGCGCGTCGTGAGCACGACGCCCTTCGCGCTGGTCGCGCGGTAGCTGTACGACGCGTCGTCGCCGAGCGTGGCGAATCCGTCGGGCGTCTGCAGGCGCGCGCCGTGGGTGCACGCGGCGGCGGCGAAGATCAGCGAGAGCGAGAGGGCGATGTGGGTCAGGGAGGTCTTCATGGGAGGCGCTTTCGTCACTTGCCGAGCGAGAGGAGAGGGTCGATGCCGATCGTCTGGACCCAGGGGATGGGGAGGTTCGCCGTGCGAGGTGGCGGGGGCGGCGGCGGGTCGTGCTTGACGATGGGCGCGGCCTTGGGCTTCGCGCGGAGCTCCACGGCGATGATCGACATCGCCGCGCGGGTCCGCAGGAACTCGAGCCGCCCCGTGATGCGGTCGATCTCCCCCGCCACGCGCTCGAGCTCGCGCTCTACGGTGAGCATGTCGTTCACCGCGTTGGCCTTTGCCATGAACTCCTGCAGCCGCTGCCGTGTGGCGCGCAGGTTGGCGAGGCGCACCTCGAGGTCGTGGAACTCCTCCGACACGTCGTCGGCGCTCACCGAGCGCGAGGTCACGCCGCCGATGCCTTCGATCTTGGTGAGGGCCTCGCGGAAGCTCGCCGACGGCACCTTGATCTGAACGCTCGTGTCCTTGCGACCGGCCAGGTGCCCGCCGAGCTCTTCGGCGACGTCGATCACGCGGTCGATCGTCT
>JAGQJA010000552.1 GCA_020430845.1 Myxococcales bacterium | reverse complement strand
TTCGTGTTCCAGGGCTTCAACCTGCTCCCGCGCACGACAGCCCTCGAGAACGTCGAGCTGCCCCTCGTCTACCGGGGCGTGCCCGCGCGCCAGCGTCGCAAGCAGGCGCTGGCGGCGCTCGACGCCGTGGGCCTCGCCGAACGCGTGCATCATACACCCAATCAGCTCTCCGGCGGGCAGCAGCAGCGCGTGGCGATCGCGCGCGCGCTCGTGACCGATCCGCCGCTCCTGCTCGCCGACGAGCCCACGGGCAACCTCGACACGCGGACGAGCCTCGAGGTGCTGGCGCTCCTGCAGCGGCTCAACCGCGACCGCGGCATCACCGTGCTCCTCGTCACGCACGAGCACGACATCGCCGCGTGCGCCTCCCGCGTGATCACCTTCCGTGACGGGCGCATCGTGTCCGACGAGCGCGTGGCCGAGCCCGTGGACGCGGCCGCCGAGCTCGAGCGTCTGCCTCCGCCCGAGCAAACCGACGCGCGCGCCCTCGAGCGCGAGCTCGATCCGGCCGAGCGCCGCCGTCGCGAGCTCGGCGGCCCGGTGCCGGGGACGGTGTACGTGGCGATGGCCGTCGCCGGCATCGTCGGGGTGCTCGCGGGCATCGGCTACAACAACTTCGTCATCCACCACGCCACGCCGTGGATACCGCTCGCGTTCGGGCTCGCGCTCGAGTCGTGGGTCGCGGCCTCGATCGCCAAGCGACGCCTGGGGCGGCCGATGACGTCCGACCAGCGCGTGCGCGTCTCCCTCTTCTATACGTTGGGTGTGGCGTGCGCCCTCGCGCCCCTCGTCGCGTTGGGGGTGAGCGATCGCGCGCGGGCGCTCCTCGACAGGCTCGGGGCGCTCGGCCCCGCCGGGATCGCGGGCGCCATCGGCCTCGCGCTGCTCGTCGTCGCGGCCGTGTCGCTCGCGCGCTACTTGCTGCTCAGCCTGGTGTCGCCGCTCGTGGGAGGAAAGCGGGCGTGAGCCTCTTCTTCGGCGCGCTGCGGCTCGCGCTCTCTGCGATCGCGCGCAACAAGCTGCGCGCCGCGCTGACGACGCTCGGCATCCTCATCGGCGTCACAGCCGTCGTGCTGGTCACGGCGCTCGCCGGCGGCGCGCGCGAGAAGGTGGGCAGCCAGATCGACAGCTTCGCGTCGAACGCGCTCTTCGTGTCGCCGCAGGCCGTGCAGCAGTCGGGCGTCCGCGGCGCGACCGGTCGGCTCACCGAGGCCGACATGCGCGCCATCGAGCGCGAGGCCGTGAGCGTGGCGCACGTCGCGCCCTGGCTCTCGCGCCCGGGACAGGTCGTGTACGGCGATCGCAACGTGGCGACCGAGCTGGTCGGCAGCACGCTGCAATACTTTCCGATCCGGCGCTACGAGGTCGCCAAGGGCGTGCCGTGGACCGAGTCCGACGAGCTGCTCAAGACCAAGGTGTGCCTCTTGGGCAACACGGTGGCCGAGAAGCTCTTCGACGGGGCCGACCCCGTGGGCTCGGTCATCCGCGTCGCGGGCTTCCCGTGCCGCGTCATCGGCGTGCTCGCGGCCAAGGGAAACTCGCCGTTCGGCGAAGACCAGGACGATCGCGTGATGATGCCGGCGGGCTCGTTCCGCGCGCGCGTGTCCCACACGGCACCCGGACGGGTCGACCTCATCCTCGTCAGCTCCACCGGGCCCGAGACCGTCGACCGCGCCAAGCGGCAGATCGAGGCGATCCTTCGGCAGCGCCACCACCTCGGCCCCGCGCAAGAGGCCGACTTCGTCGTCCGGACGCAGAAGGAGCTCCGCGAGACGCAAGAAGGCATCGCGAGCGCGCTCCAGGCGCTCTTGCTCTCGGTCGCCGCGGTGAGCTTGGTCGTCGGCGGGATCGGCGTGATGAANNGATGAACATCATGCTCGTGAGCGTGGCCGAGCGGACGCGCGAGATCGGCATCCGCCTCTCGATCGGCGCGCGCTCGCGCGACATCATGGTGCAGTTCCTCGTCGAGGCCGTGGTGCTCAGCCTCGCGGGCGGCGTGCTCGGCGTCTTGATCGGCGCCGCGGCCACGGCCGGCTTCGGCAAGGTCCTCGGCTTCGGTGGCGGGCTCAGCTACGACGCGGTGCTCGTCGCGTTCGCCACGAGCGCGTTCGTGGGTGTGGGGTTCGGGTTCTTGCCCGCGCGCCGCGCGTCGCAGCTCGACCCGATCGAAGCGCTGAGGGTCGAGTGATGCTGGCGGCGACCTGGAACGGCGTGCGCCTCGCGCTCGAGGCGATCGGACGCAGCCCGCTGCGCTCCGCGCTCACGATCCTCGGGATGCTCATCGGCGTCGCGGCCGTGGTCACGATGACCGCGCTCGGCTCGGGCGCGCGTCGCAGCGTCAGCGAGAAGATCGAGGCGATCGGGTCGAACGTCATCTTCGTGTTCCCGCAGAGCTCCGGCGTGAGCGGCGCGCGCGCGGCCCTCGGCACGGGTCCGCGACTGTCCGAGGAGGACGGGCACGCGATCGTGCGCGAGTCGGTCAGCGTCGCCGCGGCCGCCCCCGCACTGCGCGCGCGCGCCCAGGTGGTGCACGCCGACAAGAACATGGCGACGCAGGTCATCGGCACGACGCGGCCGTTCCTCGAGATCCGCAACTGGCCGCTCGCCGAAGGCGCGCTCTGGGAAGAGACCGACGAGACCGTCAAGACCAAGGTGTGCGTCATCGGGACCACCGTGAAGCGCGAGCTGTTCGGCGACGCCGACGCGATCGGCGGGATGGTCCGCATCGGGCAGCACACCTACCGGGTCACCGGCGTGCTCGCGTCCAAGGGCGAGTCCCCCTTCGGCGGGGACCAGGACGCGATCCTGCTGATGCCCATCGGCACGATGCGCTCTCGGGTCAAGAAGACGACGCCCGGCTTCGCCGGCATCCTGCTCGTCTCGGCCAAGAGCGCCGAGGTCACCGATCGCGCGGCCAAGCAGATCGACGAGATCTTGCGCCAACGACACCGCATCACCGAAGGCGCGCCCGCCGACTACTCCGTCCGCACCCAGAAGGAGTTCCAGAAGATGCAGGAGACGGTCTACGGCGTCATGACCGTCCTGCTCGTCTGCATCGCGGCCGTGAGCCTCTTCGTGGGCGGGATCGGCGTGATGAACATCATGCTCGTGAGCGTCACCGAGCGGACGCGCGAGATCGGCATCCGGATGGCGATCGGCGCGCGTGCCGCCGACGTGCGCCTGCAGTTCCTCGTCGAGGCCGTGGTGCTCGCGCTCATCGGCGGCCTCTCGGGCGCCGTGGCGGGGCTCGGCACCATCGAGCTGCTCGAGACGGTGCTCGAGTGGCCCATGAAGCTCGACCCCACGGCGCTGGCGCTGGCCGTGATGACGAGCGCGCTCACAGGCATCGTCTTCGGCTTCTTTCCCGCGCGCCGCGCCGCGCAGCTCGATCCGATCGTCGCGCTGCGCCACGAGTAGATCACGCGCACGGCCAGGCCCGCCTCGGCGCTTCGACCGTCAGTCGCTCCAGACCTGGGCCGCCCACGCGCCCTTGCCCGACCCGGCCGCAAAGAGGAGCGTCGCGTCGTCTGCCGCGTCGAAGCACGCCGTGCCCTTCTCGGGGAGCGCGGGACCGTGCGACTCGGCGACGATGTCGCCCGCGGAGTCGCGGAGCACGAGCACGGCGTCTTCGCTCACCTCGAACGCGAAGTAGACGCGGTAACACTTCCCCGCCTCGAGCTTGACGCGGTTCTCGGCGTGAGGGTCGGCCGCCGCCTGCGCGCCTGCCAGCATCCCGCCCACCGCGTGCATCTTGGTGACGCCCGCGCACGCCTCGCCCATGGCCTTGACGCGCGCCGCGGCCGAGTTGCTGCCGCTGGCGCTCGGCGTCGCCGCGCACGTCCACAGGCGCCCGTCCTCTTTGACCTTCGCCTTCTTCGACCCCGTGACGCCCGCGGGCGGCATCTCGGCCATGGGCGGGAGGCCGCTCGGCACGGACGGCGCGGCCGACGCGCTCGCGGCGGGTTTTGCGGGGCCGCCGGTGGGCTTGGGCGGCGACGGTGGGCCGCACGCGGCGGTGACGGCGGCGAGGACTGCGACAATCAGCGGCACGCGGACGCTCATGACCGAACGGTACCCGATTATGCTTCTCTCCGGAGCCATGCCCCGCGTCCTTCGCGTCGATCCCGCCGACCCCGAGCTCGATCTCATCCGTGAGGCCGCGGACGCGCTGCGCCACGGTTCGCTCGTCGCCTTCCCCACGGAGACGGTCTACGGGCTCGGGGCGTGCGGCCTGCGAGAAGACCACGTGCTGCGCCTCTTCGAGGCCAAGGGCAGGCCGCCCACACATCCGCTCATCTTGCACGTGGCGTCGCTCGCAGAGGCGGAGCGGCTCGCCGGGCCGCTCTCCGGGGCCGGGGCGCGGCTCGCGGCGGCGCTCTGGCCCGGCCCGCTCACGCTCGTGCTGCCGCGGGCTCCCCAGGTGCCTCGCGCCGTCACGGCCGGGCTCGACACGATGGCCGTGCGTGTGCCCGCGCACCCCATCGCGCTCGCGCTCGCGCTCGCCCTCGGCGAGCCCATCGCCGCGCCGAGCGCCAACGCGCACACGGGCGTCTCTCCCACGACGGCCGAGCACGTCCTCCGATCGCTCGGTCCGGCCGTCGACCTGGTCCTCGACGGCGGCGCGACCTCGAAGGGCATCGAGTCCTCCGTGGTCGACGTCACCGGCGCGCGCCCGGTCTTGCTCCGCCCTGGGAGCGCTTCCGTGGCGCGCCTGCGCGAGCTCGCGCCCGACCTCGAGATACGCGCCGCGTCGTCCGTCTCCGACACCGCGTCTCGGCCCTCGCCGGGCATGGCCGAACGCCACTACGCCCCGCGGGCGCGCGTGCAGGTGGTCGCGCCCGCCGACCTCGCGGCGAGCTTCGCGGGCGCGAGCGGCGAGGGCAGGCGCGTCGCCGTGTGCGCGTGGAGCGACGCCGCGCGGAGCTGGGCCGCCGCGCGGACCTCGGGACCAGATGATTGCATATACATGTTGTCCTCGAGCCCGGAGGCGTACGGCGCGAGCCTCTACGCCGTGCTCCACGACGTCGACGCCCGCGGCTACGACGAGCTCGTGATCGAGGCCGTGCCCGACGGTGAGCCCTGGCTCGCCGTGCGGGACCGACTGCGGCGCGCCGCCGCGGAGGCGTGAGCGGTGCGCCGTCGCCCCAAGATCAAGACGTGGCTGCGCCCGCAAGAGGTCGCGCCGCCCGGTCAGCTCGGCGTCTCGTGCCTCTTGACCTCGGCGGCCGCCACGCCCGTCGACTTCGTCTCGTTCGTCTTTCGCGGCACGCTCACCGTGGCCACCGCGCGCGGCGCGTTCGAGCGCGTGCTCGTCCACGCCGAGAAGCGCACCGAGGCCTTCGTGCTGCAGAAGGGCGAGCTGCGGCTCGACACCACGTTCGACCTCGCGGAGGGTTTGCCTCCCACGTACGCGGCCGCGGGCCTGACGGTGAGCTACGGCGTCGAGATCCGCGTGAGCATCCCGTGGTGGCCCGACCGGGTCGCGCGGTATCGCGTCGCGGTGCGGACGCCGCTCGGGGGGCCCGTCGCCGAGTCCCCGGCGGCGTTCGGGGCCAACGCGCGCTCGGGGGAGCCGTCGCTCGAGGTGGCGCTGCGCTCGACCACGCTCGAGGTGCACGATCGCGTCGAGGGCACGCTCTCGGTCCTCGCCGGCAACGCGCGCGTGCGCGGCGTCGACGTCACGCTCGTGCAGACCCACACGGTCTCGTCGCTGGGCGGTGGCGCGTTCGACGTGGCGCGCTACACGGCGCGCGTCGCCGAGCCGCCGATCGTCGACGGCAAGCCCGTCCCGTTCCGCATCCGCCCCCCGCCCACGCTGAGCCCGTGCTTCTCGGCCGGGGGCGTGTCGGTCTCGACGGCGCTCGAGGTCCGCGTCGTGACGCTCTTCGCCGACGACGTGGTCGCGCGCGTGCCGCTCCGCATCGTGCCGGTCTCGGGCGACGGTCCTCGGCGGCGCACGAGCGCGCTGCCGCCGGTCGGAAAGCCGCGACACGCGCTCCTGTGGGCCACGGCCGCGCGAGAGCTCGGCGCGGTGGCGACCGACGGCGAGGAGCACCTCACCGCGCGCGTCGGCGAGGTCTCTGTCGAGGCCGGCGTCGAGACCCGCGGGGCCGGTCGCTGGATCGTGGTGCGCCTCTCGTGGCCGTCGCTCGGCCTCGGCATGCGGCTGACCCGCAAGAGCTGGCGCGACGTGCTCGTCGGGCGTCGTGTCCCCATCGACGACGTCGACGCGGCGGGCGCGCTCACGCTCGTCGCGCGCGAGCCCGAGCAGACCCGCCGGGCGTTCGTCGGGCGGCGCCTGTCGAGGCTCGTCACGTTCACCGAGGTCGAGGTGGCCGACGACGGCGCCGAGCTCGCCGTGGCCGAGCCGTCACGCTCGGCGCGCGCGGTGACCACGACCGTCCGCGCCGCGCTCGGCTTCGCGCGCGAGATCACGGAGGTCGCGGCGCGCGTGCCCCCGCCGGCGGCGCTTGCGGACGCGCTGGGCGCGTGGATGGCGGCCGCCGAGGAGCTCCGCGGGCGCCTCGAGCTCGGGCGCATGTGGATCCACGAAGGCCGGCGGGGCCCGGACCGCGTGACGATGGGCGCGCGCTGGGGCGACGACGGCGCCCTGCTCGGGCTGTCGGTCGAGGTCGCCAACGAGCCGCCGCTCGGCTTCCACCCCTTGGCCTCTGACGACGTGCGCCTCTCCCCCGACGCGAAGCTCGCCTGGGCCGCGCTCGGCGAGCTCGCGGAGGTGCGCGTGGACCCGACGAACGTCGTCGCGTTCGTCCCCGGCGCGGCCGACGACCCACGCGCCCGCTTCGACGTGCTCGACCTCGCGGTGCGGCTGCGTCGCGCGCTCGCCGGTCGCGGCGCGGCGGGCCCCTTCCGCTGACGGGTCCCGAGGCCCGGCGCCGATGCTTTA
>JAGQJA010000551.1:14763-20193 GCA_020430845.1 Myxococcales bacterium | reverse complement strand
CCCGTCACTCCCGAGGCGGGCACGCCCGACGCGGGCGCGGGCACCTGGGCGGTCTCGCCGCGCGGCCGAGACCAGATGACGCGCCTCGTGCAGCACGCCGATCGCTACAACAGCGGGATGTCGATCGGTCGGAGCTTCGTGTTCGTGTGGGGGTACATGACCACCAGCGGCTACGGCGAGCTCGACGACTACGCCGACGCGCCGGACATGCCGAGCGCCTACCCTCGAAACTTTGCAGAGTACATGAATCAGGGTGACAACGCCGCGACGTGGGGCCTGCAGCGCCTGCCGATCTCGCTCCCGCACGACGCGCCCGCGGGCTCCGTGGTCGTGGTCGCCGGCGGCTCACCGGGCACCACGCACCCGACCGCGGGTGACATCGCCGTCGCGGTGGGCGACGGGACGTTCATCAACGACGGGCCCGGCGTCACCTACGGTCCGCGCGCGACGTTCGCGTCGGACGGCGGGCGTGTGCTCGGCGTCTACGCGCCGCTCTGAGCGCCGTCAGCAGGCCGAGCCGCCCGGACCGGCGCCGCGCACGAGCTCCTCGACCGTGCTGTGGAGGATGCGGTAGTCGAAGTTGCCGTAGAGCATGGCCCGACCGTTGTCGAACACGTACGTCGGCGACCCTTGGATCCGCAGCCGTTCCTTCTCTGCGTCGTCCTCGCACACCGCGGCGAGCGCGCTGCCGTCGTCGAGCCGCGCCTCGATGCCCTCGCGCGGGATCCCGAGCGCCTCGGCGACCTCGAGCTGCACAGAGCGGAGCGCGATGTTCGCCTCGCCGACGAAGAACCGCTCGCGGAGGGCGCACTGATAGGCCGAGCCGAGGCGCTCGCCCTCGTCCATGGCGAACACCGCCTTGATCGCCGTCGACGGCGCCCACGACGACGCCGGCATCGCCTTGCGCCAGCACTCGCCCGTCACGTCGGTGCGGCCGCCTTGCTCGGCGATGCGCCGCGTCGCGGCCACGCGGCCCTCGACGCCGTCCTTGGCCCACGCGCCCTTCGTGAAGCGCCAAGACACGCTGCCGAAGACCGGCACGATTCGGTGCTGCACGTGCACGTGCTCGCCCAGCTCGCCCAGGATGAGGTCGAGCTTCTTCTGCGATACGAGCGCCCAGATGCACAGCGGGTCCGACCAGTAGCTGAAGCTCACGCGCTGGGGCATCGACTCCTCCGTCGTTTCGCCGTCCGTCGGCGGCCTCGAGAGGGTAGCCTCCGAGCCCCGCGCCTGCGCGCGAAAGAAAGGAGCCTTCGATGCGATATCGATCCCTCGGCCGCACCGGCCTCTACGTCTCCGAGCTCTGCCTGGGCACCATGACCTTCGGCGGCAAAGGCTTCTGGGAGGTCGTCGGCAAGCTCGGAGAGAAGGACGCGACGTCGCTCGTCGGCACGGCGCTCGATGCCGGCGTCAATTTCATCGACACGGCCAACGTCTACTCCGAGGGCGAGTCCGAGAAGCTCGTGGGCGCCGCGCTCGCGTCGCTCGGACGCCCGCGCGATCAGGTGGTCGTGGCCACGAAGGTCCGCGGTCGCATGGGGCCGGGCCCCAACCAGGTCGGCCTCTCGCGTGTGCACATCCTCGCGAGCCTCGACGCCAGCCTGAAGCGGCTCGGCCTCGACCACGTCGACCTCTTCCAGATCCACGGCTTCGACCCGACGACGCCCATCGAAGAGACGGTGCGCGCCCTCGACGACGTGGTGCGCGCGGGCAAGGTGCGTCACGTCGGGTTCAGCAACCTGCCGGCGTGGTACGCGATGAAGGCCATCGCGTTCGCCGGCGCCAACGGGCTGACACGCTTCGAGAGCGCGCAGATGTACTACTCGCTCGTCGGGCGCGACATCGAGCGCGAGGTCGTGCCGATGGCCGAAGACCAGGGGATCGCCATCCTGCCGTGGAGCCCGCTCGCGGGCGGGCTGCTGTCGGGCAAGTTCGACCCCGACAAGGCCGGCCCCGACGGCGCGCGGCGCACGTCGTTCGACTTTCCTCCCGTCGATCGCGCGCGTCTGCCGGGCGTGCTCACGGCGCTGCGCAAGGTGTCCGAGCAGACGGGCGTCTCTGTCGCGCGCGTCGCCCTCGCGTGGCAGCTCGCCAAGCCCTTCGTCACGAGCGTCATCATCGGCGCGAAGACCAAGGAGCAGCTCACCGACAACCTCGCCGCGGCCGACGTGAAGCTCACCGCCGAGCAGGTGACGGCGCTCGACGAAGCGAGCGCGCTCCCGCCGGAGTACCCGGGTTGGATGTTGGCCTTCCAGAACCGCGAGCCCCGCGCGCCGAGCTGAGCGTCACCGCGCGGGCGGGGTCAGCCGCAGACCTCGTCGAGCCCGTCGATCTCGCCGGTGCTGGCGACGCTCGTCCCGGGAGCGAACGCCATGCCCGGCGGCGGTCCGACCACGCGCTGCACGAAGTTCCACGGTAGGCCGGGCGTGAGGTAGCAGTCGGCCGGGATCTTCGCCGCGATCTCGTCGTGCAGCGCGGGCAACTGCGACCAGTGCACACCCGGCTTGTAGTGGTGCGCCGTGTGGTAGCCCAGGTTGCCCGTGAGCAGGTTGTAGCCGCGGTGGATGATGTTGTTCGACGCGACGAAGTGCGACGACGTCTTCTTGCCGGCGTGGTGCGTGTACGTCGCCCACGCCGTGTGGAAGAGCATGAACGTCATCGGGACGACGAAGACGAAGAGCGCCGGCAGCGGTCGCCACGCGGCGAGCGCGGCGACGATCGCGACCGTGAGCACCGCCATCGCGACGAAGACGCGCGCGTAGCGGGGCGCGCGCCTCGCCACGTCCCACATGCGCGGGTAGGCGGTCGCGCCCACCACGAGCGCGTACTCGACCTCTCGCATCTGCGTGCCGTCGTCGCGCCGCCAGCGGGACTGGTCCTTCTGCTGGTCGAGGTAGTTGACGTGGTGCCCGAGCGAGTGGTGCAGCACCCAACCGTGGCTCGTGATGCCGGTCTGCAAGCCGTACATCAGCTCGAGCGCGCGGTTGAGCGCGGGGACGCGGAACACCGACAGGTGCTGGTGATGGTGGTTGTACGCGCAGATGCCGCCCCGGGGCACCAGCCCGAGCAGGACCCAGCCCGCGAGCCACCAGGGCGAGTCGACCGTGGCGTAGACGATCACGTCGCACACGAAGAGCAGCGTGATGAGGGCGACCGGGAGCTGATCCGCCTTGTGGCGAAAGATCTGCATCGGCGCACCTTGCCGGAGTGATTGTCAGCGCCGTGTCACAGCCTCATCAGGTCTTTGTGAGGTCCGTCGACCGCGGGTCGCGGGGTGGCCCCCTCGGGGTACGAGCTTTCACTACACTCCGGCCGAGCTTGCACGGCCGGCGCGAGCAGCTTGTAGAGGACGGGCGTGACCACGCGGGCGAGCAAGGTGGAGCTGACGAGCCCGCCGAGGATGACGAGCGCGAGCGGTGAGTAGAGGCTCGAGCGCTCGAGCACGAGCGGGATGAGGCCGCCGATGGCGGTGAGGGTCGTGAGCAGGATGGGCACGAAGCGCGCTTCGCCGGCCTTCTGCACCGCCTCGTCGAGGCCCATGCCCTCCTCACGAAGCTGATTGGTGAAGTCGACGAGCAAGATCGAGTTCTTGACCTCGATGCCCATGAGCGCCACGAAGCCCACGTTGGCCGTGAACGAGAGCGTGTAGCCGCTCAGAAAGAGCGCGATCAGGCCGCCCGTCACCCCGAGCGGGATGACCGACGCCACGATGAGCGTGCTCTTGAAGGTGCGGAACTCGAGCACGAGGATCGCCAAGATGCCGAAGGCCGCGACCAGGATGGCGGCGCCGAGGCCGCCGAAGCTCTCCTGCCGGTTCTCGAGCTCGCCGGCCGGCACGAGGCGCACGCCGGAGGGCAGCTGCGTGCCCGCGAGGCGTGACAGCGCCTCTTGCGTGACGCGGTCGGTGTTGAAGCCGTCCCGCACCTGCGCGGTGACGGTGACGCTGCGCTCCTTGCCGAAGTGACGGATCTTGGTGGGGGACGGCTCGAGCACGACCCGGGCGATCTGCGCGAGCGGCACCGGCTGCCCGGTCGAGGTCGCGACCCACACGCGCGAGAGGGCGTCGGGATCGGGCGCGGCGCCCGGGGTGCTGCGCGGCAGGGTCACGCGGATGTCGTACGCGTCGTCGCTGCGAGGGTCGCGGTACTTCCCGGCCGTCACGCCGCCCACGGCGAGGCGCACCGCGCGGTCGACCGCGAAGACGGGGACGCCGAGCACCGCGGCCTTGTCGCGATCGACCACGACGCGCAGGTCGGTGCGTCGCGCGCGCGAGGGGTTCTGCACGTCGCGCGTGCCCGGGACGCCGGCGAGCACGCGCTCGACGGACGTGGCGGCTCGCTCGAGCGCGTCGGCGTCGTCGCCCAAGAGACGCATCGCCACCGGCGCCTCGAGGGGAGGGCCGTTCTCGAACTCGACGACCTCGAGCCGCGCGCCCGCGTACTCGCGGAGCTCCTCGCGGAGCGCGGTGAGCACGCGCGCGGTCGCCGCGGCGTCTCGCGTCGACAGCTCGACGAACACGTCGGCGACGTTGGCCTTCTCGTTGCGCGGCGCGACGTTGTAGTAGATCTGCGGGTGACCTTTGCCCACGGTCACGGCGACCTTGCTCACCTCGGGGTGGCGCGCGAGCGTCGCCTCGGCGAAGCGCGCGGCGCGGTCGGTCTCGGCCAGGCTCGCCCCCTCGGCCGCCTCGATCTTGACGAGGAACTGCGGGAGCCCCGCCTTGGGAAAGAGGCTCACGCCGATGCGCGGCACGAGCGCCAGGCTCGCGACGAACATGGCGAGCGCCACGAGCAGGGTCGCGCGCGGGCTCTGCACGGCGCGGTCGAGCACGCGCCGGTACGAGCCCTCGATGGCCCACGTCATCGCGCGGAAGAAGACGTTGCCGTGCTCTCCCTCGGGCCGCAGCGTCCGGCTCGCCAAGAAGGGCACCACTGTGAGAGACACGAGGAGCGACGCGCCGATCGTGAAGACGACCGCGACCGGCAAGCTGCGGATGAACTGCCCCGCCACGCCGGGCAGCGCGAGCAGCGGCACGAACGCGAAGACGAGGGTCGCCGTGCAGCCGAGCACGCTGGCGGTGATCTGCCTGGTGGCCTCGATCGCCGCGTCCTTGCGTGACTTGCCCTCGCGCATGTGTCGCGTGATGTTCTCGACGACCACGACCGAGTCGTCGACCAACAGTCCGAGGGCCAGGACGAAGCCGACGATGCTGAGCTGGTTGACCGAGAACCCCGTCGACTTGAGCAAGAAGAGGCCGAGCGCGAGGCTCAGCGGGATCGAGACCATCACGACGACGGACGCGCGCCAGCCGAGCGGGAGCAGCGTGACGAGCACGAGCAGGATCGCGATCGCGAAGTCGCGCGAGAACCCCTCGAGCCGGTGCGAGACGTTGTCGACCTGCGCGAAGCCCCGGAGCATGTCGACGTGAGG
>JAGQJA010000551.1:14419-14571 GCA_020430845.1 Myxococcales bacterium | reverse complement strand
GTGTCGCGGATCTCGTCGATCGAGGCGTAGTCGCCGCTCGTCTTGACGTTGAACCGGCGCGCGCCCGAGTCGAGCCCGCCGGCGGGCACGTTGGCGCTGCTCTGCCCCACGGCGCCGAGCAGCTCCTGGGGCGAGACGCCGAGCGCCACCAT
>JAGQJA010000551.1:0-14375 GCA_020430845.1 Myxococcales bacterium | reverse complement strand
CCGACGCCGGGCACGTTCTCGAGGCGTCGCTTGAGGCCCCGCGCCACGACGTCGAGCTCGGCGTACGTCGCGTGCTCTGACGCCAGCGCGACCTCGACGATGTTCACCTTGGCCGCGTTGAACTGTTTGACGTCGAGTCGCGCGAGGTCGGCCGGGAGCGTGGGCCGCAAGGCCGTCGTCTCTCGCAGCACCTCGTCGCGCTTGCGGTCGGGGTCGACGCCCGCCACGAACTCGATCTGGACGACGGCGAGCCCCTCCTCGACCTCGGTCTTGATGGTCTTGACGTCGTCGAGCGCCTTGAGCTTGGTCTCGAGCGGGTCGACGACCAGGCGCTCCACGTCCGTCGGCGTGCTGCCCGGCAACACCGCCACGATGGCGAACGTCGCGAACGGGAACGTGGGGTCCTCGGCCTTGGGGATCGTCAACAGCGATTGCACGCCCAGGGCCGCGAGGGCCAGGAACGCGACGAGGGTGAACTGCCACCTGCGAACGGCGAACGCGCTCAACATGTCCGTCTCTCCCGCGTGATCTTCAGCGCTGGACGCGCACCGGCGCGCCGTCCTCGAGCGTGGCCGCGCCGGCGGACACGACGTCTTGGTGACCTTCGAGCGGGCCGCGGACGGCGGCGCTCGTGCCGGAGAGGAACGCCACGTGGACGGGGACGCGCTTGGCCTTTCCGTCGTCGAGGACGAACACCGACGCCGCGTCGCCGCGACCGTCGACGAGCGCGGCGGTGGGCACCGCCACCAACGAAGGCTCCGCGTGGTCGATCTCGACCTTGGCCGTGAGGCCAGACAGGAGCCCGTCACCGACGCTCGCGAGGCGGACCTCGACGTCGAAGGTTCCCGTCGCGGGCGTGGCGCTCGTGGCGATCTGGGCGACCGTGGCGGCCAGGGCGCCGTCTCCGTCGGGGTGAGCGTCGAGGTGGACGCGCGCCGGATCTCCCTCTCTCAGGCGGAGCACGTCGCGATCGGTCAGCGCGATGCGTACGACGGCCCCGCGCGAGCGCCCGCTCATGTGGAACACGGGCCGGCCCGGGGAGACGATCTCGCCGGGCTCGACGGCGCGTCGATCGATGCGCCCCGCCTCCGGGGCGAAGACGGCCGAGCGCTGGGCGTTGAACGCGGCCGCGTCGCGCGCCGCCCGGGCGAGCCGGACGGCGGTGCCGGCGTCGTCGCGCTGTGACACCGGGATGGCGCCCGCTTGGTGGAGGCGCTCGACGCGCGCGAGGTCGCGCTCCGCCTTGACCACGGCCTCCTCGGCCTGTCGCAGCGCGGCGCTCACCTCGGTCGGGTCGAGACGCGCGAGCAGCTGACCCTTCTGCACCCGGGCTCCCTCGTCGACGAGCACCTGCGCGACCACGCCGCCCACCTTGAACGACAGGTCGACCTCGCTCTTGAAGCGGAGGACGCCCGTGCCGCGGACCACGCGCGTGACGCCGGCCCGGTCGATCGGCGCGAGCCGCACGGTGACGGCGGGCGCGCCGTCGGGCGAGGCAGCCTCCTCCGCGCGGGCGCGGGCCTCGGCGGGGCGGCAGGCAGCGGCGCCGAGGGTCAGCGCCGCGAGGAGGAGGGTGGGGGCGAGGCCAGGGGAGCTAGACAGTGTCACCTGATACTGTCTAGGCGCAACCCTTGACACTGTCAAGGAGCGGCGGCATCTTCTCCGCATGGCGAGCCCCAAGCCACGCTCCCCCGCGCCGGCCGACCTCCGGCGGCGCGTGCTCGACGCGTCCATCGCGCTCATCGAGGAGCGCGGCCTCGCCGAGCTGAGCATGCGGGAGGTGGCGCGCGTGGCGGGCGTGAGCCATCAGGCGCCGTACCATCACTTCACCGACAGGGAGGCCATCCTCGCCGCGATCGCGGCGGACGGCTTCACCCTGCTCGCCGACCGCCTGCGCGACGCGCGCGCCGGGGCCGACGACGCGCTCGACGAGGTCGGCCGCGCCGGCGCGGCGTACGTGCGCTTCGCGTGCGATCACCCCGCGCACTTTCGCGTCATGTTCCGCGCCGACTTCGTCGACATGGCGCGCTTTCCGGAGGCCGAGGCGTGCGGCGACCGGGCGTTCGCCACGCTCCCCGAGATCGTCGCGCTCCTCGGCGAGGCGGGGATGCCGCTCGAACCGTCGGCCATGGCCCACGTGGTCCTGCACTGGTCGGTCTGTCACGGCTTGGCCTGCCTGATGCTCGACGGGCCGCTCAAGGCCAAGCTGCCCGAGCTCGCCACAGGGCGCGACGCGCTGACACGTGACGTGATGGCGGCCGTGCGATCGCTCGTGGCGGCCAAGATGGCGGCGGGCGCGCCTCGGCCGAGCGCCGGACGCGAAAAGGGCGTGAAACGAGCGCGCAAGGCCGGAGCCCCGCGCGGCTGATCGGCCGCCCGGGCTCACCGCGTCGCAATTCGTCCGCGCGCGAGCACAAGCACCGGGTGCCCCGGCCCGCGACGCGCTACGGTGCGCTCATGTCCAACTCCCCCTACGGCGGCTCGTCGCGTCAGCACCACGAGCCTGCGCTCTGTGGGATTTGCGGCGGCGACGGTCGCATCGACAACTCGTTCGGCAACGTCGCGCGGTGTCCCAGCTGCGGAGGCAGCGGCCGTCGGCGCGAAGAGATCGCGTTCCACGACGTGACCAAGACCAAAGAGGCGCACCATCAGCGGTCGAACCGCGCGCCCGCCGTCGAGAAGCAGACGTGGCCGTCGACGCACGCCGGCGCGCAGCTCGCGACCGAGATCCGCGACGCCGCGTCGCTCACGGCCGAGGTCAAGGCCCGGCTCACGCGCGAGATCATCGATCACGAGGCGTCGCACGGGCTGTGCACGCAGACGTTCATCAAGAAGATGCGCAAGCAGTTCAGGCCGCAGCCGCCGCGCTGATCGCCTCGCGACGCGTCAAGGCTCGTCGAGCACGAGCTCCACGTCGGCGTCGTCGAGCTCGGTCGCGTTCGTGGCCGACAAGAGGTGGGTCGACGCGATCGGGACCGGGACGGGCGGCGGGGGCATCGTCGCGAGGGGCCGGAGCGACACGGCCTCGCGCCGCCACGAGCTGTGCTGCGCGCCCTCGCCGCGGAAGAGCTCGCCGAGGAGCAACGTGAGCTCGCGTCGCATGTCTCCGTCCGAGGCCAGGACGAACGCGTCGAGCTCGCGCCGGAGCGCGTCGGCGTCGGGGTGCCGCTCCTCGCGGTCGCGGCGCAGCGCGCGGTCGACGACGGCGTGGAGCGCGTCGGGGTAGTCGCTCACCACTTCGCGCGGGTCGGGGACGTGCGCCTCGCGGATCGCGAGCAACGTGGCGACGTCCGTGTCGCGCTTGAACAGTCGCGTCAGCGTGCCGACCTCCCATAGCGTCGTGCCGAGCGCGTAGATGTCGACGCGCCGATCGATGGGGCCCGTACGCAGCTGCTCGGGCGCGAGGTACGCCAGCTTTCCCTTCACCAAGCCGTCGACGCTCCGCTCTCGGCGGACGCGCGCCTTGGCGAGACCGAAGTCGATGAGCTTCACCTCACCGGCGTAGGTCAAGAACACGTTCCACGGGTTGACGTCTCGATGGATCACGGAGAGTGGGCCACCGTGCTCGTCGGTGAGCTCGTGCGCCGCGTGCAGCCCCGCGGCCACCTGCGCGCAGATCCACGCGCCCAGGCGGTACGAGAGGCGCCCGCCCCGCTCGACGAGCGCGTCCCACAGGTCCGCGAGCGTGCGACCCGCCAGGAGCTCCATGGCGATGAAGCGATGGTCGCGCGTGATCCCGTACTCGAGCGTGCGGATGACGTTGGGGTGCGAGAGGCGCGCGAGGATCTTGGCTTCGTCCGAGAACATGCGGAGGTGGCGCGCGTCGCGACCGTACTCGTCGCGGATCACCTTGAGCGCGACGAGCTCCTCACGCCCGTCGTCTGTGACCCCGCGCCCGACGTACACGTGGGCCATGCCGCCGCCGCCGACCCTCGGGCCGACCTCGTAGCGGCCCAACGTCATGGGCGGCGGGGGGCGCTGTGGTGACGACACGGCAGACGCCTCAAAGGTAGCACCGGTCCGCGCGCGCCGCGTGTCCCAGTACGAGCCGACAAACGCGGTCTCCGAGAGGTTTTCCACAGGTCGAGGCGCGAAGACCGGCGCGAGCGCGCGCCTGTGGTACGAACTCAGGGTGTCGCGCCCGCCCGATCCGCGCTCGATGCGTCGGCTGAAGATCGTCGCGGTCCTGCTGGTGGTCGTGATGCTCGCCGCGGCGCACCGGCTCGGCATCTTGGATCAGTTCGCAGAGCCCAAGCGCGTCGCGCAGACGCTGCTCGACCTCGGCCCGTGGGGCTACGTCGTCTTCATCGTGGCGTACGCGCTCCTTCAGCCCTTCGGGATCCCCGGCACGGTCTTCGTCGTGGCCGCGTCTCTCATCTGGCCCTGGCCGATCGCCTTCGCCCTCTCGATGACGGGGACGATGGCCGCGAGCGTCGTCGGTTTCTCGTTCGCGCGGCTCGTCGCGCGCGACTGGATCACGCGCTTCATCCCCGCCCGCTTCAAGAAGTACGACGCGTCGCTCGAGACGCGCGGGTTCACCACGGTCTTCACCCTCCGGCTGATCTTCTGGATGCCGCCGCTGCTCCACGCGTTCTTCGGCGTCTCGCGGGTGCGCTTCTGGACGCACTTCTGGGGCTCGCTCGCGGGGTACGTGATCCCGCTCTTCGCCGTGAGCTTCTTCGGCCCCAAGCTCTTCGACGCCCTCAAGGACGCTCCGCCGCGCGTCTGGGTGGCGCTCGGCGCCTCGTTCGTCGTCGCGCTCGTCGTCGCGTGGGCCGTGAAACGACGGTGGCATCGCGGCAGGCCAGACGAAGACGCCGGAGAAGCCGAAGCGGCGCCGCGGTCGGACCCGGCGCCAGAGCCTGACTGACCACGCGCCTTCGCGTCCGTGCGCCCGCGCGCCTTCGAGTCCGCGGCCTCAGCGTCGAGGACGCGCCGGGGCATCCTTTGCGCGCGGCCGCGTCACGCCCGCTCCCCACGCGCCGCCGCCGCGGCACGCGATGAACAGGAACACGACGGCGTAGACGAGGGCGGGCTCTCCCTTGTTGACGGCGGGCAGGAGCTGAGCGCCTCCGGCGAGCTTCCAGTGGAACTGCACGTACGCGACGGCCATGGTGCCGCTCGCGACGAACGCGGCCCACGCCGTGTAGAGCCCGACCGCGATGGCGAGCCCCGTGACCAGCTCGATCACGCCGCCGATCCAGAGCTGGCTGCCGAACGGGGGCTGCCGCGTCGTGAGGACGCCGAAGACCTTCTGCGCGCCGTGGAACGAGAACAGCAAGCCGGTCGTGATGCGCATCAGCGTGTACGCCGCGTCGGCGCGGGGCGCGAGGAGCCTCTGGATCATGGACGCTGTGTCGCCCTGCGCCGGCGTCGAGTCAACGATAGGCGCCCTGACGCGGCGGCCCGTGCACGAGCCCGCGCCCGATGAGGCGCACGTGCTCGACGACGCTCGCGAGCTGCGAGGGCTCGAACACACAAGGCCAGCGAACGATCACGCGCGCGTCGTCGATCGTGAAATCGTCGGCGCCGAGCACGAGCGAGTGCAGGCCGCGACGCAGCTCTGGGCTCGCGAGCACCGCGCGCACGGCGGCCTCCTGGCCCTGCACGATGAACTTTTGGTCGAACGGGGGATCGCCGACGACGATGTCCTGCTGCCCGAAGAGCTCGGCCAAGAACGACAGCGCGCTCTGCTCGGAGAGCCGCAGGCCGATCCCGAGCGGCATGGGCAGGCGCGCCGACAGGACGGTCGAGAGCTTCTTGGGCTCACCCTCGAGCGCGACGCGCGTCGCGAGGGCGCCCACCTGGCCGTCGATCCGGAGCCGCGGCGCGTCGAAGGCGAAGCCCTCGGCCCCCGCGAATCGCGCCCAGCGCTCGGCGAGCGCGACCTCTCCCTCGCTGGTCGGGATCTCCCGCCGCCGGGCCGACAGCGCCGCCGCGACGACGGCCGCCGTGTTGAGCCGGCGCGTCAGGGCGAGCGGGTCGAGCTCCACGCCGTCGGACCGGATGTCGACGGACGAGTCGCAGACGCGCACGTAGAGCGCGCTCATCGGCAGCATGTGCGCGACGACGTGCGGCGTGAACAGCTGGCGCGCCCGCGTCGGGTCGAGCGCGTCGAAGCGGAACGCGTCGTCGAAGCGCACATCCCCGATGCCCGGCACGGGCGCGAGCGCCTTGCTCAGCCAGTTCTGCGAGCTGAGCGTGAGCCCGTAGAAGAGCGGCGGCGTGACGCGCGCGACCGTGTGGGTCTCGATGTAGCTCGAGCTACCGACGTTGCGCAGGTCGACGAGCACGAGCACCTCGACGCGCGCGCTCGAGCCGGGGACGGGCCACGTGCCGTACATCCACTGCTTGGTGTTGGGCGCGCGGTCCGCCGGCCCGCGCATCGACCGTTTGAGCCGCGCGAAGCTCGCGCCGTCGACGTACGAGCCCGGGCCGTGGAGCGCGAGGCCGAGCGTGTGGGCCGTCACCAGCCACTGGGGGTTGTCTCGGAGCACGGGTCTCGCGCCATCGAACGGGGCGCGCGGTCGGCCGTCAAGCGATCGCGGCCTCTCGCACCAAACCTGCGGCGCTCGGGAACCTGGGCGGCGCAGCGCGGTCCACCCGGACAGAGGGCGCGGCTCGGTCCCGTGGACCGCGGGAGCCGGCCGCCGCGAGCGCAAAGGAGCTAAAAAATGGCAGGTGTGAGCATCGGCGGGGGCGGGGGAGGACGGCGGGCGCTCGACTCGGAGATCAACATGATCCCGATGATCGATCTGCTGATGGTGACGATTTCTTTTCTGCTCATCACAGCGGTCTGGACGCACATGAGCCGCCTGCCCGCGTCGGCGCAGGTGCCCGGTGCGTCGGCGACGGATCCTTGCGCCGAGCCTGGAAAGGAGTGCCCCGTCGAGCGCCGCCTCCACGTCGAGACGAAGGACCCCGGCAAGTTCGTCCTCGTGTGGCGCGAGGGTCAAGTCGCGATGCGCAGCGTGGACGTGCCGCGCACCGAGCGCGTCCAGCGTGCCGGAGACCAGCGCGTGGTCGCGTACCCCGAGCTCGCCGCGCGCGTGGCCGAGGAGTGGAAGCGCGAGGGCGCCCACCGCGCCGCGACCGATGACATCGCGGACAGCGCCGTGGTCCACGCGTCCAACGACATGGCGTACGCGTCGCTCGTGGGCGTCATGGACGCGGTGGCCCACGCCAAGCGTCCGCTCACCGTGAAGGGCAAGACGGAGGAGGTCTCGGCGTTCCGGGTCACGCTCGCCGCCGACTGATCGCGACCGCGACGCGCGCCGCGCTTGCGCGCGCCTTCGGGATCACCGCGCCGCCCACTTGACCGCGAAGCGAGCCTCGAGCAGGCGCACGCCCGCCCGCACGCCGCACGGCCGCGACGGGTGCACGAGCACAGACACGTCGCGCGCCCCGGCGCGCTCCATCACCACGGGGATGAACCCCTCGCCCACGGCGCTCAGCCAAGGCGCCACGGGCTCCGGCAGATCGCGCACCGAGGCCTCGTAGCGGAGTCGCCCCTCGGGATCGTGCTCGCCCGAGACGTCGCCGAAGTCGAAGTACTGGACCATCACGCGTGGCAGCCGCTCGACGACGAGCTTGGGGGACGCGACGCGGAGCATGAAGCGGTAGACGCCCCGGGTGTCCCGATCCGCCTGCCGGCGCGCGCCTTCGCGGACGAACTCGCGCCACGAGACGTCGCACAGGAGCGCGCCCTGTCGGCTCAGCTCGAGCAGCGGGAGGATGTCGTACATGCTGCCGGCCAAGAACGGCTGGTCGAAGAACGTCTGCGTCTCGCGAGGCAAGAGGGCGATGGCGCCGCGGGCGCCGCCGGGCACGCGCGCGTCGAACGACTCGAAGAGCCCTTGGTAGGCCACGCCCTTCGTGCGAAAGGGGCTCGAGCCCGGGAGCTGCTCGCTCGGTGCCACGGCGGCATCATATCGTCTCGGGCCGCGCGGGCGGCCGGCGCCTCCAAAAGGATCTCTTGCCAGACGCGCGAGGGCGTCCTAATTACTGAGCGTGGCCTCAACAATGGAAGCCCGCGCCGGCAAGAGGCGCGCCGCCAAGCTCCAGCCTGCGCGCGCCAAGCCCGCGCGCGGGAGGCCGCCCGTCATCTCGACCGAGCGTCTGCTCGACGTGGCGCGGGACGTGTTCCTCGAGCATGGCATCCGCGCGACCACGGCCGCGGTCGCCGCGCGCGCGGGCGTGTCCGAGGGCACGATCTTCCACCGCTTCGCGTCCAAGGACGCGCTCTTTCGCGCGGCGATGCGCTTCGACCCCGAGGAGCTCCCGAGCCTCCTCGCTTCGCTCGCGGGCCGCGTGGGCGAGGCCGACCTCCGCGCGACCCTGCTCGAGGTGGGAGGCCGCGTGCTCGAGATCGGGCGCGTGGCGCTGCCGGTGATGATGATGTCGTGGTCCAACCCCGAGAGCGAGCTGTCGCTGCCCAAGGCCGTGCAGCGCGGCGAGGGATACCGGCGCGCCTTCCGTGGCGTGCGCGCGTTCTTCGAGGGCGAGATCGCGGCGGGCCGGCTCGCCGGGTCCGACCCGGAGATCTTCGCCAGGCTCTTCATGGGGAGCCTGCACCACTTCTGCCTCGGCGAGCTCTTTCTGCTCGACGAAGGCGATCGCGCCCTGCCGGGCCCGGACTTCGTCGAAGGTCTGGTCGACACCCTGCTCCGCGCGGGCCGCTACGACGAGCGCGCGACCGGTCGAGGGCGCCCGGCATCGAAGCGCAGGCGAAGCCTGTCGCGGCTGTGAGCACGCTCCAAGGAACGACAACGATGACGGTCGGAACATTATTGAGTCGAGCCGCAATTATTACCCCCGCCCTCTGGCTGTGGCTCTCGCCGGGCGTCGCGCGCGCCACGCAGCCCCTCGAGGAGTTCTTGCAGGGCTCGGAGAGCGTCGCGTTCGACGCGCGCGAGCAGGCGGCCACCGCGCGGCAGAAGGACGCCGAGGCCGACGCGGCGCTCGGGCGACTCTTGCCCTCGCTCACGGCGCGCGGGGTCTACACCCGCAACCAGTTCGAGGTCGCGGCCAACCTGGGCGGCAACCGCGCCGTCATCCAGCCGCAGAACCAGCTCGACGCGTTCTTCGTCCTCGACGTGCCCATCGTCGACCTCGCGAGCTACTACCGCCTCCGCTCGGGTCGCGCCGCAGCCCGCGTCGCCGAGACGCAGCGAGACGTCACGCGGGTGGAGGTCTCGCGCGGCGTCGCGCGGGGGTACTACCAGTTCGTCGGTGCGTCGGCGCTGGCCCGCGCCGCGCGCGAGAGCATCAAGGTGGCCGAGGCCAACCTGCGCAACGTCGAGCTCAAGAGCTCGGCTGGCGTCGCCACGACCTTCGACGTCGAGCGCGCTCGAGCGAATGCAGAGCGGGCGCGCCAGGACCTGGCAGACGCCGAGCTCGCCGTCTCGCTCGCGGGCCGCGCCCTCGAGACGCTCTCGGGCGTCTCGCCGCAGCCGTCGAACGACTTCCCTCAAGACGATCTCCACGCCGAGGCCCCGCTCGACCGGTGGATGTCGGCCGCCGGCGAGTCGCCGCAGGATCGCGCGGCCCGCGAAGCGTCGTCCGCCGCCACCGAGGGCAAGAAGAGCGCGACGGCGGCGCTGTTGCCCACGCTCTCGGGCAGCGCGCAGCAGCGGTTCACCAACGCGACGGGCTTCGCGGGGCGAGAGGCGATCTACCAGCTGCAGCTCGTGTTGCAGTGGCGCCTCGACTACGGCACGTACGCGACCTCGCAGGCCCAGGCCGCGTCGCGCGACGTGCAGAAGGTCCGCGAAGAGAAGGTGCGGCGCGCCGTGAGCGACTCGGTTTTCGAGGCGTATCGGCGCGTCGAGGCGGGGGTGGTCAAGGCGCGATCGAGCCGCGCGCAGTCTTCGGCCGCCGCGCGCGCCGCCGAGCTCGCGTCCGATCGATACGACGCCGGTGCCGCGACCCAGCTCGACGTGGTACAGGCGCAGCGCGAGGCTTTCCTCGCCGACGCGAACAAGATCCAGGCCGACGCCGACCTCGCGTTCGCGCGTGCGTCGCTGCGCCTCGCCGCAGGGAGCCCCCCCTCCCGGAGGAACCCGTGATGAACGTGAAGAGCATGGAGCGCGTCGGATGGGCCGCGGCCGCGGTGTCCGTCGTCCTCATCGGAGCAGGCTGCAAGCCGGGCGCCTCGGCGCGCGCCGACACAGGAGCCGAACAAGCCGCCGTGCACGTCGAGACGGCGACCGTCGCCGCGGTCGACGCGCCGCAGGTGCTGCGCCTCACGGGTAGCCTCAAGGGCGACAAAGAGACCGACCTGGCGGCCAACGCCGTCGGGCGCGTGATGGCGACGGCCGTGGAGCGCGGCCAGGCCGTCACCGCCGGGCAGTTGCTCGCGCGCCTCGACGTGCGGGCGGCCTCGCTGACGGCCTCGGAGGCCAAGGCGCAGGCCGAGAGCGTCCAGGCGCAAGAGGCGCAGGCGCGCTCGGAGTGCGCGCGCTACGAGACGCTCCGCCAGAAGGGCGCCATCAGCGATCTCGAGTACGACAAGGTCGCGACGCAGTGCAAGACGTTGCCCCTCTCGGCGCAGGCCGCCAGCGCGCGCGCCCGCCTGGCCGCGCAGAACGTGGGCGACGGCCTCATCCGCGCGCCCTTCCCGGGGGTGGTCACCGAGCGATATGTGGACGTGGGCGAGTACGTGCGACAGGACTCGCGCGTCGTCACGATCGTATCGCTCGACCCGCTGCGCCTCGAGGTCGCCGTGCCCGAGGCCCACGTGGGGCAGGTGAAGGAGGGGGCCGACGTCTCGTTCACCGTGTCCGCGCACCCCGACCGGCGTTTCGTGGGCAAGGTCAAGTTCGTCTCGGGCGCGCTCCGCGCCGCGACGCGCGACCTCGTCGTCGAGGCCCTCGTGTCCAACGAGGACAAGGCGCTCAAGCCGGGCATGTTCGCGGACGTCGAGGTCGTCATCGGCAAGAAGGCGCTCCCCTCCGTCCCGCGCGCGTCGGTCGTGGAGCGCGAGGGGCGCTCGCGCGCTTACTTCGTCGTCGACGGTCGCCTCGAGGAGCGCGTCCTCTCGCTCGGCCCCGTCGTCGGCGACGTCGTGTCGGTCGACAAGGGGGCCAACGTCGGGGACAAGGTCGCCGTCGGCGACGTGTCCAAGCTCACCAACGGCGCCCCGGTCCGCTGAGGAGGCATCGCGATGCAGTGGCTAGCCCAGATCTGCGTGAAGCGACCGGTCTTCGCGAGCGTGCTCATGCTCATCGTCGTGGTGCTCGGCCTCGTCGGCTACACGCGCCTCGGCGTCGACCAGTTCCCCAACGTCGACATCCCCTTCGTCATCATCACGACCCGCCTCGAGGGCGCCGCGCCCGAGGAGGTCGAGACCGAGATCACGGACAAGATCGAGGGCGCGGTCAACACCATCGAGGGCATCGACGAGCTGCGCTCGACCTCGAGCGAGGGCTTCAGTCAGGTCGCGATCGCGTTCAAGCTCGAGAAGAACGTCGACACCGCGGCGCAGGACGTTCGCGACAAGGTCAACAACGTGCTCCGCGAGCTGCCCAAGGGGATCGACCCGCCGATCGTCTCCAAGGTCGACCCGCAGGCCTCTCCCGTCTTGCTCGTCGCGCTCAAGTCGAACCTCCCCATCCGCGAGGTGACCGAGATCGCCGACAAGAGCGTGCGCCGGCAGATCGAGAGCATGTCCGGCGTCGGACAGGTCCAGATCATCGGCGGGCGAGCGCGCCAGATCCACGTCTGGCTCAACCCCGTGGCCCTGCGCGCGTATGGGCTCAGCCCCATCGACGTGCAGCGGGCGCTCGCGACGCAGAACCTCACCACGCCGGGCGGCAGTATCGAGACGGGGCCGCAGTCCATCACGCTCCGCATCGACGGCCGCGTCGAGTCGGTCGACGCCATCGAGCGTCTCGTCGTGCGCGAGCAGGGCGGGCACGTCATACGCATGACCGACGTCGCCCGCGTCGAGGACGGGCAAGAGGAGGTCGAGAGCGTGGCCACGGTCGACGGCGACCGCACGGTCATGCTCTCGATCCGAAAGCAGTCGGGCACCAACACCGTGGCCGTCGTCGACGAGGTGACCAAGCGGCTCGGCGACGTGCGCAAGTCGCTCCCCAAGGGCGTCACCCTCGAGATCGTGCGCGACAACTCGGAGTCCATCCGCACGGGCCTCGACGCGGTCAAGGAGCACCTGGTCATCGGCGCGGTGCTCGCCGCGATCGTCGTGCTGCTCTTCTTGGGCAACGCACGCAGCACGCTCATCGCCGCCATCGCCATCCCGATCTCCCTCATCGGGACGTTCGCGCTCATGTGGATGCAGGGCTTCTCGATCAACTCGCTGACCTTGCTCGCGCTCGCGCTCGCCGTCGGCATCGTCATCGACGACGCCATCGTCGTGCTCGAGAACATCGTTCGTTTCGTCGAGGAGAAGGGCGTCAAGCCGTTCCCCGCCGCGGTGCTCGCCACCAAGGAGATCGGCCTGGCCGTGCTCGCGACGACGCTGTCGCTCATGGCCGTCTTCGTGCCGGTCGCGTTCGTGGGCGGCATCCCGGGGCGGTTCCTCAAGAACTTCGGCTACACGATGGCGTTCGCCGTGGGCGTGTCGCTCATCGTCAGCTTCACGCTCACGCCCATGCTCTCGTCGCGCGCGCTGCGACACGGCCAGCACGGTGGCGGTCTGTCGCGCATCGTCGACGTGTTCTATCGGCCGATCGAGCGCGCGTACATGCGCATCCTCAAGTGGTCGATGTCGCGGCGCTGGGTGATCGTGCTCGCGTCGGGCCTGGCGCTCGGCTCGTGCGTGCCGCTCGCCAAGAAGGTCCCGTCGGGGTTCTTGCCGGCGGACGACCGGGCGCAGTTCGAGATCAACATGCGCGCCCCCGAGGGCACGAGCGCGGACGAGACGGCGCTCATCGCCGACCGCCTCGCGGCCGACGTGCGCAAGCTGCCCGGCGTGGAGCACACGGTCGTCACGGTCGCCGGCGGCGACCAGAAGGTGCAGAACCTCGCGAGCGTGTACATCGCGCTCAACGACCCTCGAAAGCGCGCGCTCTCCCAGCTCGACCTCATGGACATCGCGCGGCGAGAGATCGTCGCGAAGCTGCCCAAGGAGCTGCGCGTCAACGTCTCGGAGGTCGCCGCGTTCTCGACCGGCGCCTCCGCCGCGAACGTGCAGTACGTGCTCGCCGGCCCTGACCTCGACACGCTCGAGCGCTACTCGGACGAGATGGCGGCCAAGATCAAGGCGAGCCCCGCGGTCGTCGACTTCGACACCAACCTCATCGTGGGCAAGCCCGAGGTGCGCGTGCGGATCGACCGAGACCGCGCGGCCGACCTGGGCGTGAGCGTCGCCGACGTGGCCGACACGCTTCGCATGATGGTCGGCGGCATCAAGGGCTCGTCGTTCGCGGAGCTGGGAGAGGAGTACGACATCCGCCTGCGCGCCGACGATCGTTTCAGGCGCAACGCCGACGGGCTGTCGCTGCTCACGGTCCCGTCCAAGAAGCTCGGCGCGGTGCCGCTCGCGTCGGTCGTCACCCTCAAAGAGGGCGTGGGTCCGTCGCAGATCAACCGCCTGGGCCGGCAGAGGCAGGTGACGTTCATGGCGAACGCCGCGCCCAAGCACGGCGAGAGCGAGGTCGTGACGGCGATGAAGAAGTCGTTCGACGAGCTCAAGGCTCCCGGCGCGTACAAGCTCGTGCCCACGGGACGGTCGAAGTCGTCGGCCGACCTCGGCAAGGGCTTCGCGCTCGCCTTCGCGCTGTCGTTCGTCTTCATGTACCTCATCCTCGCGGCGCAGTTCGAGTCGTGGCTCTACCCCGTGATCATCTTGGTGTCGCTGCCGCTCACGGTGCCGTTCGCGCTCCTGTCGCTGCTGCTCTTCAACCAAGGGCTCAATCTCTTCTCGGCGCTCGGCGTTCTCGTGCTCTTCGGCGTCGTGAAGAAGAACTCGATCTTGCAGATCGACCACACGAACCACCTCCGCTCTCTCGGCACGCCGCGCGCCGAGGCGATCTTGCAGGCGAACAAGGACAGGCTCCGGCCCATCCTCATGACGACGCTCGCGTTCGTCGCCGGCATGATCCCGCTCGCGCTCTCACGCGGCGTCGGCTCTGGCGCGAACCGCAACATCGCCGGCATCGTCATCGGCGGTCAGACGTTCTCGCTCTTGCTGACGCTCCTGGCCGTCCCCGTCGCGTACTCGCTCGCCGACGACGCGCGCCAGTGGCTCTCGCGTCGCCGCAAGTCCTCGCCGATCGACCGGGGCGAGTCGGAGCTCGCGGCCGTGCTCGGCGAGGCGCCGCCGCCCGCGAGCGTGCAACCCGTGGATTCTCCAGCGGAATAGTCGCACGCCTCGGCCGCGGGTCACGTCACGGGCATACGCAGGACCGGCG
>JAGQJA010000550.1 GCA_020430845.1 Myxococcales bacterium | reverse complement strand
GTGGTGTCCCTGGCGCCGTGCCAGACCGACACGCGCGGATACGGACCGGCGTGACCCGGGAACGCGGCCGTCACCTTGCGCGCCCACTCGGTCGGGCTCAGATCCTTGCCCGGGCTCATGCACATGAACGCGTCCGCGATCGACGTGCCACAGCCGTACGGGATGCCCGCCATGATCGCCCCGGCGGCGAACACGTCGGGGTAGGTCGCGAGCATCACCGACGTCATCGCGCCGCCGGCGCTGAGGCCCGTCACGTACACGCGCGCGGGGTCCACGCCGTGGCGCGCCTTCATCGCGTCGACCATCTGCTTGATCGAGAGCGCCTCGCCGCGATCCCGCGCGATGTCGCCGGGCTCGAACCAGTTGAAGCACTTGTTCTGGTTGTTGGCCGTGCGCTGCTCGGGGTACGCGACGACGAAGCCGTACTTGTCCGCGAGCTGGTTCCACCCCGCCTTGGTGTAGTCGGCCGCGCTCTGCGTGCATCCGTGCAGCGCGACGACGAGCGGCGCGCCGGCGACGACGTTTCGCGGCACGTACTCATAGAGGCCGAGGTTGCCCGGGTTGGAGCCGAAGCTGGCGACGTAGGTGAGCGCCGCGGCGCTCTCGCCGACCGTCGGAGGCGGCGGTGCGGCGTCGTCGACGGCGCTGCAGGCGGCGAGGAGGAGCACGGAGGCGGGGGCGAGACGAAGGAGGTTCATGTCCGGCGCCGTTTCCACGATCCGTACCAGGCCCCTGGTGGGACGTAAGTCCAGGAAGATCAAGTAGATAGGGCGAGCGAGCTCGAGGCGCTGCGATCCGTCGGACGCACGTGGGACCTCGCGGGCGAGCGAGGTGTGATCGCCCAGACGCACTCACGCGTCGAGATCGCGCGCGGCCTCGCGGAACGGCGCGCGCTCGAACACGAGGCTCGCCCGAGCGCGTTCGAAGGGCTCGTCGTCTGCGCCGGCGCGACGCGGGGCGATCGCCATCCAACAGGCGAAGACGAGCGGAACGCCGAACGCGGCGCGCGGCGCGAAGAGGAGCACCCCCACGGACGCGGAGATCATCGCTGCGCCCACGAGCACGTCGGCCCAACCTGCCGGTTGCCCATGTCGACGCCGTGCCACCACGCTCAGGGAGAGGATCACGGTCCACAAGATCGGGACGACGACCGACGAGAGCGGCCAGAACGCGCTGCTCAACGCGACGAGTGCGAAGAACCCGGTCGTGCCCCAGCGCGTCCGACGCGCCTCGCTTCGAACGATCGCGACGCCCTCGGGGTTGCGCGCACCGCAAGCGGGGCACGTCGCGTAGACGAGCACCTTGTCGGCGAAGGACTTCAGGAGGTTCTCTTCGACCTCGGCGACCGGATCGCCACCGGGCGGCAGCGGTTGCCCCGCGCGATCGGCGGCCAGCTGATGACGCGCGCGCGCGTCACGGAGAAGTTGCCGGTGGGAGTCGGGGACGAACGCGCCGGGCTCGTCGAGGCCCGTGACACGCACGCCGAACGACGCGCCGCAGCCCGCGCACTCGTAGCGACCGGTGGCCTCTGCCATCGAGGATGGACTACCACAGTCACCGCCCCGCGGCGCGCTCGGATCGGCGGCCGCCGCGCCCGTCCTCTCGTCGCCGACGGGCCGCGCTCGGTGCTATGGTCGCCGGCCGCGGGGGCGCACGTCGAACAAGGAGGGCATCGCCATGGGCATGAGCGCGAACGAGACCACGAACCACTTCTTGCGCCAGGCGTTCGACCTCACGCAGATGCACGAGGACTGGGAGATCGCGCTCCGCACGCCGCGGCGCGAGATCCGCTGCGAGCTGTGCATCCGCCTCGACAACGGCACGATCGGCAACTTCATCGGCTACCGCGTCCAGCACGACGACTCGCGAGGGCCCTACAAGGGGGGCCTTCGCTATCACCCGCTCGTCGACATCGACGAGGTGCGCTCGCTCGCGAGCCTCATGACGTGGAAGACGGCGGTGGTCGACGTGCCGTTCGGCGGCGCCAAGGGCGGCATCCAGGTCGACCCGTCGACCCTCAGCGACTTCGAGCTCGAGCGGCTGACGCGCAAGTTCGTCGACCAGATCCACGACTTCATCGGGCCCACGGCCGACATCCCCGCGCCCGACATGAACACCAACGCGCGCGTGATGGGCTGGTTCTTCGACCAGTACACGCAGCACCACGGCTTCCAGCCCGGCGTCGTCACGGGCAAGCCCCCGAGCCTGCACGGCTCGCTCGGTCGCGACGCCGCGACGGGCCGCGGCTGCCTCTTCGCGATCCGCGACGTGCTCGCGCACGACGGCAAGAAGATCGAAGGCACGTCGTTCGCGGTCCAAGGCTTCGGCA
>JAGQJA010000549.1 GCA_020430845.1 Myxococcales bacterium | reverse complement strand
TCGACGACTCGGGCGGCTCGTCCTCTACGTCCTCGTCGTCCGCGAACTGTCCCTCGGGGCAGCGCTGCCAGACGTGCGGCGAGACGCAGTGCATCGGCACGCCGCTCGGCAACACGGGCGGCGTCATCCAACGCCTGCCCGCGGGCGGATACGCCTGCTGCAATGCCGCGTGTCAGGCGCAGGGGTTCACCGCCGCCGCGAACACGATGTGCCCGTTCAACGGGCAGTGCACGTGCGTGCTCGAGTGAGCGCGCTCAGGGCGCGCAGCGCAGGACCGGGCCGGCGAACGCGTCGTTGCACGGCTTTGCGTTCGGGCACGCGACGACGGGGTACTGGGCCGGCGCCGTACCGTTGTGGCAGACGGGCTGGCCGCACGCGGGCGCACAGGCGCTCCCTGCGCCGCCGGGAAGGGGGCCCGGGCCGGGGAAGCGCGGCGGCAGCTTCGGGCCTGCGTCGTCGACGACCACGTCCGTCGTCGTGCAGCAGACGGGCGTGGCGCCCGAGCAGTCTTGTTGCGTCGTGCACTCGAGCGTCGATTCGTCGAAGGCGCACGGGCCCGCGCTGCACCGCCCGTTCGGGTCCTTCCAGCAACAGCGGTTGCCGACGGGGCACACCTGCTGCGGGTTCGCCATCGACGGACACCAGAGCGCGGTGCTGCCCGCGTCCGAGCCTCCTCCGCCGTCGCTCCCTCCGTCGGCCGCGTCGCTCGCGCCGTCGCTCGAGGCATCGCCCGGTCCCGCCTCGATGATGTTGCCCGCGTCGTCGCGCGGCGGCGTGTACCCGTCCCAGCCGGCCTCCGAAGGGACCGGCGGCGCCGCGTCCTGCGCGGCGGGATCGTCGTCGGGGAAACACCCGCGCCCTTGGCAGTCGGCCGGGTTCGAGATGCGCTTGTCGACGCACTTGCCGTTGGCCGCGCACGTGCTGCTCTCGTCGCACGGCACGCCGATGCACACGAGCAGCATGTAGATGGGGAGCTCGATCGCCTCGCGAGGGATGTACGAGAGCTGCCGGCGCGCGATCACGCAGCCGGCGCCGTCGGGCCCGCAGTTGCTCACGTCGCGGTCGACGCCCATCACGACCTTGATCGCGATCTCGCTGCTCTTCGACTGCTCAGGGGTCAAGACGAGCGTGCCGATCTCGCCGTTGGCGCCGCACTGCTGGGTGATCGTCGCGGGCGCTGCGTTCTCGACGCTCCCCGGCGGCGAGCCGGCAGCGATGGCGACGCCCCGCACCTGGTTGCAGGGCAGATCGGTCAAGATCCGCAGCTGCATCTGCGTCGCGCCTTGGCAGCTCGCCGCGAGCAACGCAGATACGCCGGCCAACACTCCGATGCCGACCATGGTGCGAGCGCGACGACGCATCATCGCCCAGCATAGCCCGATCGGGCCGAGGGTGCCTCGCCGACGCGCGGAGCGTGGCGCACGAGGCGCTGTAGGTGGGGGTGCGACGCGTGGCCTTCAGAACAGGCTCGTCTGGGCGCCGGCGACCCGCGCGAACGACGTCCCGACGAACGGCAGCACGACGTCGCACGCCGGCGCGAGCTGCTTGTCGATGTAGTGGCCGTGGTCGATCGGCGCCGCGCGCTTCTCGATCGGCTCGGGCCCGCGGGTCGTCATCACGTACTCGATCTCGCGTCGGGCCGGCCCGTCGTCGTCGGCGAGCATCCGCGCCGCCTGCACGTGCTGCGCGCCCCCGCTCGACCTGCCGCCGGCGTAGTCGTCGAGCTCGCGGCGGAGGCGCTTGCGATACACGAGCTCGTGGTCGAGCGCTCCCGACGAGACGTCGCGCACGATCTCTCGCAGCCAGTCTTCGTACGGCGTGTCGGTGAGCACGCGCCGAAGGAGCTCGAGCTGCACGCGGCGCGCGAGCGGCGTCCAGTCGCGTCGCACGGCCTCGAGACCTCGCACCACGAGCTCCGGCGCCCCGTCGGCGCGCCGGACGAGCCCGGCGTAGCGCTTCTTGGACCCTCGCTCGCTGCCGCGCGTGGTCGGCATCAAGAAGCGGAGGTAGTGCGACTCGAAGCGCAGCTCGAGCCGGCTCTCGACCCGGTGCTCTCTCGCGATCTCTTCGGCGAGCTGGCGGGTCAGCCCCTCGGCGAGCGCGTGACCTCGCGCGCCGAGGGCCTCCTCGCCCGCGCCGCCCTGGACGTGCACGAACAGCGAGTCGGTGTCGCCGTAGATCACGGGCAGCCCTTGCTCCTCGAAGTAGACCCGGGCCCGCTCGATGATCGCGTGTCCCTTGCGCGTGATCGACGTGGGGAGGCGCGGGTCGAAGAACCGACACCCGGGCGTGCCGAGCACGCCGTAGAACGAGTTCATCAGGATCTTGATGGCGCGCGACAGGGCCTTGTTCCCGCTCTCCATCGCCGCGCTACGGGCGTCGTGCAGCGTCTCGATGAGCTCGGGCAAGATGGCGCCCTCTCTCGCGAACGACGCGCCGTCCTCGCCCGCCACGGGGTCGTCGCCCGGGACCGCCATGCCCAACGGATCGATGCGAAACGTGCGGATGATGCTCGGATACAGGCTGCGGAAGTCGAACGAGAGCACGTCGCGGTAGAGCCCCGGCACGGAGTCGAGCACGTGGCCGCCCGGGCTCGCGGTCACATCGGGCCCGCGCCACACGTCGGGCGCGACGCGGCCCCTGCGGTGCAAGCGCGGGAGGTAGAGGTGATCAAAGGCGGCGACCGACCCGCCTTGTCGGTCCATCGCGAGCCCCGTGAGGCGCGCGCGCTCCATCGCGAACGCGAGGAGGTCGGCCTCGGCGAAGATGTCGAGCACGAGGCGGCAGTCCTCGAGGTTGTAGAGGGCGAGGCTCTCGACGTCCTCGGCGTGCATGCGCAGGATCTCCGCCACCGGATCGTGCGTGTGCCGGATCTCCTTTCCGCGCCCGAGCAGCTCGCGCGACACGTGCTCGAGCGTGAAGCGGTCGAACGTGTGCGTCGCCGAGCGCAGGGTGGCCACGCCGTCGAGCACGACGCGCCCGGGGACGCGCGCGACGGAGGGCTGTGAGCTCGTGGCACCCGCGATGACGCGTGCGCGCTCCCCGGCGCGGCCGATCGCGAACGGGAGGCCCGCGGCGCGCGCGCGCGCCTCCAGCACGGCGAGGTCGAACTCGACGACGTTCCACCCGGAGATCACGTCGGGGTCGGCCCGGGCGATCTCCTCGAAGAGCGCCACGAGGAGCGCCCGCTCGTCGCGCACGAAGCGCACGGCCTCCCGGGGCAGCACGCCACGCCAACGCGGCGGCGGCTCGCCGTGCACGATGACCGCCTCTCGATCACGGCTCGCGAGCGCGGCGGCGATGATCGGCCCGTCGAGCCCGCGGGTCTCGAGGTCGAGCGCGACCATCGAGAGCGCCACGTCGCACTCGCCCGCCTTGATGCGCGGGCTGTCGAAGTGGAGCACGCCGCGAGACGCACGAGGCTCTCCCTCGATGCGCATCGCCCCCGTGACGAAGCGCTCCATCAAGAAGCGGTCGGCCGGCTTGACGTCCGCCTCGAGCGTGGTCTGACCGGCGTCCTCGAGTCGGCGACGTTCGTCGACGAGCCGCCGCTGCGAGCGAAAGTACACCGCGTCGACGGGCTCGCCGCGCAGCGTCGTGAGGGGGCGCTGCACGCGGCGTCCGTCGAACGTGCGCACGTCCCGGGGCACGAACATGACGGACTCCTGGCCGCGGATCCGCACGCGGACGGGAGCTTCTCGGGCGCGTGCCCAGAGCACGATTTCTACCCCGTCGTCCGCGTCGCGCCACTCGCGCGACAAGAGGAACGCGTCCACGCACGCGACCCTAACACCGAGACCGCTCGAATCGAGCCTCCGATTCGGCCTGCCCTCTGCGGCCGAGCGCGGTGAGGCTCATCCGAAGAACATCTGGCCGATCTGCTTGCGGAAGGCTTCGACGCCCGCGGCGAGGCGCTGCGCGTACATCGCCTTCGCGTCTTCGCCCGCGAGGTACGTGACCTGGTCCTTGTCGTCGGTGGCGGCCTCGTACACGACCTCGGCGATCTGTTCGGGGGTCGAGTACGTCTCGGCGCGGGCGGGGTCGCCGAACACGGCGAGGATCCTCTCCATGAGCTTGGCGTACGCGGGGTGCTGCGCCATGACGAGCGACCGACCGGCGAAGTCGGTCTTGATGCCCCCGGGGGCCACGGTCTTCACGCGGACGCCGACCTGGCCGAGCTCGAACGCGAGGCTCTCGCTCCATCCCTCGAGGGCCCACTTGCTTGCATGATACACAGAAAAGAACGGGAACGTCGCGAGCCCGCCGATGGACGTCGTGGCGATGAAGGTGCCGCTGCCGCGCTCGCGGAACGACGGGATGAACGCCTTGGTCACGCGCAGGACGCCCAGGAGGTTCGTGTCGATCTGAGCCACGAGCTGCTCGTCGGTCAGGCCTTCGAAGGGGCCCGCCAGACCGTAGCCGGCGTTGTTGAAGACGACGTCGACCGGCCCGAGCGCGAGGGCGTCGCGGACCGCGGCGTCGATCTGCTCGGGCTTGGTGACGTCGAGCGGGAGGAGGGTGACGTTCGGTACCTTGCCCAGCTCCTTTTCCTTGTCCGGATTGCGGAGCGTGGCGATGACCTTCCAACCCTTGTTTGCGAAGAGCAGCGCGGTCGCGCGGCCGAGTCCCGTGGAGCTTCCCGTGATGAAGATCGTCTTCGACATGCGCGGTCCGATGCCGGGGCGAGGCAAACGGTCGCGCTGACAGGAGGGGCGAGTCGTTTCAGTGCGCGCAGGCGAGCTCGGCGCGGCGCACCACGGTGCTCGACGACAGCCCCTCGGCGTCGAAGCCCAGCACGGCGCCGATGGCCTTCACGGCCCCGCGGTGACGACGCTCCTCGGGTGAGGCCTGGGCGAAGTTCTTCTTGGCGAGGGCGGCGAGCGGAGGCAGCACCGGGCGCGTGCCGAGCACCGACGCCATGCTCACGAAGCGCTCCTCGACCCACCAGAACACGTTGGGATCGCGCGCCATGTTCGCGAAGCGCTGGGCGAAGAAGAGCCGATCGCCGTCGTTCGCCGCGTCAGGCGTCATCTTCGTCGACGCGAGCGCGCGCGACAGAGCCTCGGAGGCGAGCGCGATCGGCAGCTCGTCGAGGCCCTCGGACGCGTAGCCCGAGAAATGACGCTCGAGCGCGTGGCCGGCGGCGTCCCGCAGCGTGATGCCGCTGTGGTAGTCCATCGACGATCCGGTGCCCGAGAGGCCGAGGCCTTGCCCGGGCGGCATCGGGATCTCGACCTCGCGCATGGTGGTGAGCAGCGCCGCCCGAACCCGCGCGAGCTGCGCGTCGACCGCGGCCGCCGGCACGCTCGCGCGCTCGATCTCGAGGCCGCGCTGGTGGTACTCGGACCAGCGGAGGCGCCGCACGTCGTACGCGCTCGCGTTGCGCGAGAGCTGCGTGAGCACGAGCGTGCCACCGTGCCCGGAGCCGCCCTCGATCACGATCTCGCGCGGGGCGCTGGTGAGCGGATCGCAGCCCGCGTCGAGCACGAGCTTGTGACCCGTCGAGCGCACCTTGTAGCGCTTGCGGAGGTCGAGCTCGACGCTCGCGCGGGCGCGGGCGTCGGCCGGAGCGCACCCGGGGGCCGGCGCGACCACGGGCACCTCGACGAGCTGGCAGGACGTGGCGTCGACTGCCGGCGCGGGCGCAGGCGCTGCGACAGGGCCGGCGTCCTCGGGAGCGGCGGGGGAGGGGGCGGCCGGGATCGCGCTCGCCGGGCCTACCGCGGCGGGTGGGGCGGAGGCGGCGGCGGGTGGCCGCGTCGCGCGTTCGTCGTGATGGCACGCGGCGAGGCCGGTGGCGACGAAGAGGAACGCGATCCGGAGTGGTCGTGTGTCGTACACAGGTAGGAGGACCGCGTCGCGGCGCAGAAGTTCCCGAGACGCGGGGAGCGACTACCAGCGCTTCTGGATGTTGGCCATGAACTCGTACGGATAGCCCAGGCTGTAGGCGCTCGCCTCGTCGAGCTTCTGCACCTCGTCGGCCGTGAGCTTCACGTCTGCGGCCGCGAGGTTCGCGTCGAGCTGCTCGATCGATCGCGCGCCGAAGATGACCGAGCTCACGGTCGGCTTGGCGATGAGCCACGCGAGTGACACGGCCGACGCGGTGGTCTCACGCGCCTTGGCGATCGCCTGCACCGCCTCGAGCGTGCGCCAGTTGCGCTCGGTGTCGTAGTCGGAGAGGCGCTCCTTCCACTTCTCGAGGCGGACGCCGGCCGGCGGCGGGGCGCCCTTGGCATACTTGCCGGAGAGGAACCCGCCGGCGAGGGGAGACCACGGCAGCACGCCCAGGCCGAACTGCCGGCAGAGCGGGACGTGCTCACGCTCGAGATCGCGCACGAGCAGGCTGTACTGCATCTGCAGCGACACGAAGCGGTGCAGGTGCTCGGTCTTCGAGATCCACTGGCTGTCGGCGAGCCTGTACGCCGCGTAGTTGCTCGCGCCGAGGTAGAGCACCTTGCCCGCGTGCACCAAGTCGTCGAGCGCGCGCAGCGTCTCGTCCTCGGGCGTGTCCACGTCCTGCATGTGGATCTGGTAGAGGTCGATGCGGTCGGTGCCGAGCCGTCGCAGGCTGTCCTCGACCGTGCGCACGATCCGGTAGCGCGACGCCCCGGTGGCGTTCGGGCCGTCGCCCATGCGAAAGCGGAACTTGGTGGCGAGGACCACCCGATCGCGGTTCTTCGTCTCACGCATCCACGCGCCGACCACGCGCTCCGAGAGGCCGTCCTGTCCGTAGACGTCGGCCGTGTCGATGAAGTTGACCCCGCGCTCGGCCGCGCGGCTCATGATCGAGAACGACGTCTTCTCGTCGCAGCCGATCTTGTGCATGAAAGACTTCTCGTCGGCCTCGCCGAACGTCATCGCGCCCAGGCAGAGCACGGGAACCTTGAGCCCGCTGTTTCCTAGCGACCGGTACTCCATCGACGACCTCCTCGGGACAGGGTGCGCGGAGCATACCCGGATCTCGGCGCCAGCACCGAGACCGGTCGAACGAGCCCACGATCGGCCCGACGAAATTGCGCCTTGGGTGCGGGCCCCGGGGCGCCGTAGAGTGCGCCCGATGACGAGCGCGCGCGCGTGCCTTGTGGCGATCGTGGTCGGGACCGTGGCGTGCGGCGCCAAGGCCCTCCCGGAGCCGATCCTGCTCGTCGAGCCGCCCGCCGTGGTGCCCACGTCTGCCACCGCGTGCCCGCCGCCCGTCGGTGACGACGCCCAGGTGCAGTCCGCGTTCGCGTACGCGCGCGGCTGCGTGGCGCTCGTCGACGCCGACGTCAGCCCCGTGACCGCGCGTCCGACCGTCTGGCGTCACGAGGCGGGGGAGTGGCGAGAGATCCCGCTGCCGGGCTCGGCCGACGACCGCGTGAACCACGGGTGGGTCGCCGCCGCGACCGATGGCTTCGTCATCGTCGGCGTGCTCGACACGCGCGTCGAGAGCACGGGCCCGGAGCTCACGATCGTCCGGTCGTTCGACGGGGGCGCCACGTGGCAGCCGCCGGTCTTCGTCGCGAAGCCGCACTACTTCGCCGCGGTGAAGTCGCTCGACGTGCGCGTCGGGGGGCTCGCGTCGATCACGCTCGAGCTCGACGACGACTACGGCGACGGCGCCGCGCCCGGGACGTACCGCGTCGACTCGGGCGACCGCGGCGGCACGTGGGGCGTTGTGCGGCTCGTCGGTGCGACGTCGACTACGGCTCGTTGAAGAAGACGAAGTCGTCGACGTGTAGGGTTGCGGCCTCGTCGATGGCGGTGGTGATGCCGGCGGTCGCACCGCTCGAAATCGAGATGAGCAGCGACACCAAGGGCACCTGGACCGTGGACTCGTCGATGGTGACGAACACGGCGCCTTCGCTGTCAGGGGCTCCCGCCTTGCGGCGTACCTCGAGGCTGATCCGGTGCCACGTGTTCGGCGTGATGTCGCCCAGGTCCGTGACCGTGCTCTCCACGCCGACCCTCGCCTGGTAGAGCACCGCCTTGGAGCCGAAGGCGACCCCGAGCGCGTCCCCGGTGGAGTCCCTACCGAGGAACGCCGGACCGAGCACGAGTCGCTGGGGGAAGGCGTCGACGCTGATCTTGAACGACATGCCGAAATGCGAGCCCAGATCAGTCGTGTGAAACAGCGCTGCTACCGCACCAGCGGCGTCCCGTGCGCTGGTCGCCCGCAGCGCCCGACCGCCCACCGCGCTCCATGGCGGGGTCTCGATCGCGAGCGTACCGCTGTCGGGAGCGACCACGGCGAGGTCCCACCCGAGCCCGCGCGGAGCGCTGCGCTCGAAGTTGTCGCAGAACGCGCCAGGAAAGCACGCGCCGTCCCACAGTGGGGGGGCGGCGTCGGCGGGGCCGGTCGACGCCTCGGGCGGGGCGGCGTCTGGCGCCGGGGGAGCGCTCGAGCTGAAGTCGCCGCACGCCGATGTGATCGCGCCCGCGCCGCCGAGCGCGCCGCCGAGCGCGGCAATCCGAGAGACCCATGGCCGGGCGATCCGCCGCATCGCCCCAGCTTAGCAAGGCGCCGACCTCGCCGCGTCGCGCATGGCGACGCGCTTCGAAACGCATGTAGTATCGATGCCTTGGCACACTCCCGACCCCACCCGATCTCGGGCCACACATGAGCGCGTCGACAGGACCGCGCCGCGCGATCGTCCTCGGCGCCTCCGGCCTCGTCGGCGCGCGCGCCGTCACGCACCTGCTCGACGACGCGCAGGGCGGAGAGGTGACGTGTCTCGTCCGCCGGGCCAGCGACCGCGCGCACCCGCGCCTGCACGAGCGGGTCGTCGACTTCGACGAGCTCGAGAGCGTGCCCGACGCGACCGACGTGCTCTGCGCGATCGGCACGACGATGAAGAAGGCGGGATCGCGCGAGGCGTTCCGGCGCGTCGACTACGAGATCCCGCTACGCGTCGCAGAGCTCGCTCGCGAGGCAGGTGCGACGCGCTTCGTGCTCGTGTCGAGCGTCGGCGCGAGCGCGTCGGCCGGGAGCTTCTACCTCAGGACGAAGGGCGAGCTCGAAGAGGCGCTCGCGCGGCTCGCGTTCGACGAGCTCGTTGTGCTCCGACCGAGCTTCCTCGCGGGCGATCGCGCCGACAGCCGGCCGGCCGAGGCCGTGGGCATCGCGTTCGCCAAGGCCGTCGGCGGGCTCATGGTCGGTGGCCTGCGCAAGTACCGGGCGATCTCGGCCGATGTGGTCGCGCGCGCCATGGTGGCCGCGTGCGCAGCCCCACCGAGCGCGGGCGCGCCTCGCGTTCGCGTGCTCGAGCACGACGCGATCGTCGAGCTCGCGCGGCGCGTCGCCTGACGTCCCGGCGCGTGCTCAGCGGCGCGCGGGCGAGCCCGCCACGCGACGTCGTCGCGATCGGAGCGCCAACGCCGCCCCGATCGCCCAGAGGGTGAGGGACGAGCCGGAGGGCGCGCGGCCGCCCACGGCGCAACCGCCTTCGTCCTCGGGGCCGACCCCGTTGCCCTGGCCGTCGTCGATGATCCCGCCGTCGGTGGTGCTCGGCGGCGTGCCGGGCGCGCAGCCAGGGATGGGCTCGTGCACGCAGCCGTTCGTCGCGTCGCACTTGTCGGTGGTGCACGCGTCGCCGTCGTCGCAGCTGCCGCACGCGGTGCACGCGGCCGCACCGGCCTTCGCGAACGTACCGGCGGCGCACGGCGCGCAGCTCGTCGAGCCCTTGGGCGCGTAGGTACCGGCGGCGCACGGCGCGCACACGGTGTCGGCCTTGGCGCTGCACGCGGTCTTGGCGAACGCGCCGGCCTCGCAGGTGGCGCACGTCTGGCACTGCCCCCCGGCCTTGGAGAACGTGCCCGGAGGGCAGCTCCCACACTCGGTGGCGCCGGGCCCGAAGCACGTGGCGCACGCCGCGTTGCACGGGGCGCACACGGTGTCGGCGTCTGCCGAGCACGCCGTCGCCGCGTACGTGCCGGCCGCGCACTGCGTGCACGTCTTGCACTCGGTGCCGTCGCGCCACGAGCCGGCCTTGCAGCTCGCGCAGTCCGTCGGCGCCGGGCCGGTGCACGTCGCGCACGTCGCGTCGCACGCGGTGCACACCGTGTTCGTCGTGGCGGTGCACGCGGTCGCCTCGTAGGTGCCCGCGGCGCACACGCTGCACGCGGGGCACGCGGTGCCGGCGAGGTAGCGCGCGGCAGCGCACGTCGAGCACGCGTTCGCGCCGCCGCCCGTGCACGTCGCGCACGTCCCGTCGCACGCCGCGCACACCGTGTCGGCGTTGGCCGCGCATGCCACGGCCTGGTAGGTGCCGTCGGCGCAGACCGTGCACGGCTTGCACTCTCCGCCTTGCAGGTAGCGGCCCGCGCCGCACGACGTGCACTGCGTCGGCTCGGGGCCGGTGCACGTACCGCACGTCGCGTCGCACGGCAGCTGCGTGGCGATGGCCGGGACCTGGTCGAGCCGAACGAACGTGTACCCCGCTGCCTTGAGCTTGGGCACCATGTACTTGACCATGTCGACGGTGTGGCCCTGCGCCCAGCCGTACGGATCGTGCAGCAGCACGATGCCCTTGTTGAACGCGTTGATCTCGGTGATGTACGCGTCGCCGCACTGGGCGGTGGTCGCGTAGCCCGTGCCGTTGGCGGGCGTCCCGTTGGTGTTCTTGAGCTGCCCCTGCCAGCACGCCCAGTCGGCGGCGGCGCTCGGGTAGCCGTCGGAGATGCCGCCGGCCTCCCAGTAGACGGGCCCCACGTACTTATCCATCGCCGACGCGTGCAGCGTGTTGTACGCGGACGCGTTCCAAGACCCGAACGGCGCGCGAAAGAGGAAGCGGTTCGCCGGGATGCGGGCCGCGACGTAGGCGTCGGTCTCGGAGAGCTCTTGGACGAGCTGACCTGCGGGGACGCCGGTCACGTCACGGTGGGTCGTCGTGTGGTTCGCGAGCAGGTGTCCGTCGGCGACGATCTGATCGAGGATGGCCGCCGCGTTGGCCGTGGGCGTCACGCCGTTGGGGTTGGGCAGCGCCGTGGCCGCCACGCGACCTCCGTTGATGAAGAACGTCGCGCGGATGCCTTGGTTCTTGAGGTAGGTCGACAGCTCTGCGGTGCGGTCGCCCGGTCCGTCGTCGAACGTGAGCGACAGGCGCTTGGCCGCGAGGCTCGTGCCGAACAGCTGGTTCGAGGTGAGCGCCTGCGACACGTTGGCCGTGCGCTCGCCCTCGTGCGTGCCCTCGCCGGTGGTCTTCTGTGCGTTGCACGCGGCGAATGTGACGCACGCGAGCGCGGCGACGGCGAGTGGGCGCACGAAGCGATCGATCCGAACGAGCATGGACCAGGCAGCGTAGCGCGGTATCTGCGGTCGCGCTTGCACAAGGTCGCACCTCACGGCGCCATGCACGGGGCGCACCGGCACGCGGTGCCCGCACGACGACATGCGCCCGCCGCGGCCGCCTTTCGAGCGTGGCGCTCGGGATCGTCGACGCCGTAACAATCACACGCGGTCTCGCATTGGCACGCGCCTGCAACCGACTGGCGCGCGCTGTCGTTCGTCGGGTCCCCGACGCGCCGTGGCGCGGACGTGCGCGGGGGCGGGCTCGGCTCGACCACGACCGAGCGCTCCGGACCGCACGCGACGAGCACCGCCGCCCACACGATGACCGCCCTCGTCACGATGGCCGCAGGCTACCACCTCACGCGCCCCGAGGCGCAAGCCGGCCGGTCGAGCCTACGAGAGGCGCGCGTCGGGCCGTCGCCTCCGCTACGCTTGTGCGATGGTGAGGCGACGCCCGCGGTCCAGGTTGAGTGTATATGCATCTATGGGCGCGTGCGTGGCGCTCCTCGGCTGCAAGGGCGACGCGGCCTCGCCCAGCGGCAGCTCGGGCGCGTCGAGCGGCGCGTCGAGCGGTGCGTCGTCGAGCGGCGCGTCGAGCGGCGCGTCGTCGAGCGGCGCGTCGTCGGGCGGGAGCTCCGGAGCGGACGCGACGGCCGGCGCGACGACCCTCTACGCCGGCTGCCGCATCTTTCCGCCCGACAGCGCGTGGAACCGCGACGTGTCGAACGATCCCGTCGACGCCGCGCTCACCGCGGCGCTCGCGTCGAACATGAGCCCCACGCGCGGCCTGCACCCGGATTGGGGATCGACGGCGGAGCAGTACGGCATCCCGATCACGGCCGGCCCCGCCGGCGCGCCCGTTCCCATCGCGTGGAACACGCGCTACGGCCCGCAAGAGAGCGACAAGCTGCCGTGCCCCGGCTCGGGCGGCGAGTTCTGCTACCCCATCCCCACGACCGCCGCGATCGAGGGCGGTCCGTCGGCCCCGGCGGGCAGCGATCGACACGTGCTCTTCCTCGACACGACCGGGGCGCCCGACGCGTGCACCCTCTACGAGCTGTACAACGCCCAGAACCCGTCGGGCCCCGGTTGGACCGCGGGCAGCGGCGCGATCTGGAAGCTCGCGTCGAGCGCGCCGCGGACGGAGACGTGGACGTCGGCCGACGCGGCGGGCTTACCGGTGCTGGCAGGGCTCGTGCGGTGGGAAGAGATCTCCCGCGGCGAGATCACCCACGCGCTGCGCTTCACCATGAGCCGCACCTCCAACTCGTACATCCTCCCCGCCACCCACGCCGCGGGCTCGACCGACGCGTCGTTGCCGCCCATGGGCCTACGCGTGCGCCTGCGCGCGTCGTTCGACGACAGCGCGTTCACGGGGCCGGCGAAGATCATCGCGACGGCGATGAAGCGCTACGGCATGTTGCTCGCCGACAATGGCAGCGACTGGTACGTCTCGGGCCAGACCCACGACATGTGGGACGGGCAGATGGGTGGCCTCAACCAGGCGCTCGGCGCGATCAAGGGCTCGGACTTCGAGATCGTCAAGACGGGCGACCCGAAGCCGATGCCCTGAGCTGCTCGGGCGCCCACGCGGCGAACGCGTCTTGCGCTTCGACGTCTCCGTGGTGGAGCGCGACGCGACGCGCGTCGGGGATGGCGCGGAGCCAATCGAGCAGCTCCCCGCGGTCGGCATGCGCCGAGAGCCCCTTGAGCCGCGCGATCTTGGCGCGGACGAGCACCTCCTCGCCGCCCTTGAGGCGCACCTTGCCGCCGCGCTCGGCCGCCTGCTGGATGCGCCGCCCCGGGGTGCCCTCGGCCTGGTAGCCGACGAAGAGCACCGTGGTCCGCTCGCTCGGGAGCCCGTCCTGCAGGTGGCCGATGATGCGGCCGCCGGTGCACATGCCCGATCCCGCGATGATGATCATCGGGCCCTCGACGTCGCGCAGGCGCGCCGAGTCCTTTCCGCGCTCGACCTTGAAGAGGTTCTCGAAGTCCAGCGGATCGTCCCCGTCGGCGATCTTGTCGAGGGCCTCCTTGTCGAAGATGGGCTGGAATCGTTTGTAGGTCTCGGTGATGGCGAGGCCCATCGGCGTGTCGATCGCCACGGGGATCTCGGGGATGCGCCCCGACTCGACCAGCGTGTTCAAGAAGTAGAGGAGCGTCTGCGTACGCCCGATGGCGAACGACGGGATGAGCACCTTGGCCTTGCGCGAGATCGCGTCCCGGAGGATGGCCTCGAGGTCGCGCTCGATGTCGTCGTGCGTGTGGGCGTGATCCCGACCGCCGTAGGTGGTCTCCATCACCACGACGTCGACGGGCTTGTCCGCGGCCCACTCCGTGTTCGCGTCGCGGAGGATCGGGCTGTCTTTGCGGCCCAGATCGCCCGACACGATGACGCGGCTCTCGGAGCTCTGGAGCTCGGCGCTCGCAGAGCCCAGGATGTGCCCCGCCTCGTGGAAGGTGAGCGACAGACCCGCGGCGTCCGCGGTCCGACCGTAGGGGAGGGGGCGCGCCAGCGCGTCGAAGCGCGCGATGAACCTCGCCGCGTCGCGGTCGGACGCCCCCTGCATGCCGAGGCTGTCCTCGAGGGAGATCTTGGCGATCGCCAGCGTGGCGCGCGTGGCGAAGATGGGCTTGTCGAAGCCGCGCTCGACGAGCGTCGGCACGTTGCCGATGTGATCGAGGTGACCGTGCGTGAGCACGAGCGCGTCCACGTCTCTCGCCGCGTCGGGGAACTCCATCTTCTCGCGGCCCTGCGCGACGCCGCAGTCGACGAGGACGCGCCGCTTGCCCATCTCGACGCGGGTCATCGCGCCGGTCACCTGCCGCGCCGCGCCCAGGAGGCGCACCTCGCCGTCGACGAGAGGGTGAGCTTCGGTGTGCGGGACGATGTCGGGCGTGCGCATGTGCGCCGAGCGTAGCTCAGGCCCGCGGTCTCGGCGCGCCCATGAGCAGTCGGTTCTTGGGCGTGATCGCCGCCGGGATCTGCTGCGTGTGCACGTCGTAGCCTGCGTCGGCGAGCCGCCGCGCTCGCGTCGCGTCGATGGCGAGCGGCGCGTCCATCCAGCCCGCGAGCTCCCCCGCGTCACACGTCTCGACGTCGTGGCAGCACGGCAGGACGGCCACGCGTGCGCGGGCGTCGATGGCGCGAGAGAGCACCACGTCGGTCAGCGCACCGCACGCGTGGCACGACACGACGAGGTCGCCCTGCGAGAGCGGCTCGCACTCGAGCGGCCCCTCGCGGTAGGTCACGCGGCCCGCGAGCCTGGGCCACGCGCGGACGAGCGCGCTCGAGAGGGGCTCGGCGCTCGGCGGCACGCGCGCGTCGACGCAGATCGCGCCGGGCGATGTGTCGTCGAGGACGAGCAGCAGGTGGGCCACGAGCCCGTGGCCGCACGCGAGATCGACGACGCGCCCGCCGCGCATCCGCCGGCGGGTCCTCCGCGCGACCTCCCACGACTCGAACAGCTCCTTGCGCGGGAGGCAGTCGGCCTCGCACACCGCGCGCGCGACCTTGGCGAAGAGCGTCTCGCCCACGAAGTGTCGTGCGCTCGCGGGCTTGAGGCGGGTGCGGCTGGACGGGTCGATCACGGCCGCTCAGCCATCGCGCGCTTCCCGGGCAATCTGCGCGACCTCGTCGGCCGTCAGCTCGAGCTTGCGCGCGTTCCAGTTCTCCTCGAGGTGCTCGGGAGAGCTGGTGCCGGGGATCGGCAGCATGACGGGGGAGCGAGCGAGCAGCCACGCGATCGCGATCTGCGCAGGCGTCGCGTCGAGGCGCGCGGCGGCCGCCGCCATAGCCGGGCGCGGATTCCCGAGCCCGCCGGCGCCCAGCGGAAAGAACGGGAGGTACGCGATGCCCTTCGCTTCACACGCGGCGAGGACGGCCTCGGGCTCGTCGACGAGCGCGTGCGACATCTTCGCGAGCTGGCCGCCGCCGCCGCCGATGTTGAAGAGGTTCTGCACCGCGACGATGGGCGTCTTCTCGAGCGCCTGCGCGAGCTGTGCGGCGTTGACGTTGCTCAGGGCGAGGTGGCGGATCTTCCCCTCCTTCTTCAGGTCGATCAGCGCGTCGAGCGACTCGAGAAACGGGGCTGACCCGGGCGCGCCGATGTAGCGCAGGTGAACGACATCGAGCACGTCGCGTCGCAGACCGCGAAGGTCGTGCTCACAGCCTTCGCGCAGCTCTGCGGGCTTGGAGAACGGCGCCCAGCCTTTGTCCGGCGTGCGCTTGCCGCCGAGCTTCGACGCGATCACGAGGTCTTTCGGGTACGGGTGCAGCGTCTCGGCGATGATCCTGTTCGCCACGTGCGGGCCGTAGAACCACGACGAGTCGATGAAGTTGATGCCGAGGTCGACGACGCGTCTCACCACCGCGCGCGCGCGCTCGGGGTCCTCGGGCTCGCCCCAGACGTCCTTGCCCGGCAGGCGCATCGCACCGAAGCCGAGTCGGTTCACTTCGAGATCGCCGAGCTTGATGGTCGATTCGGGCATCGGGGCGAGCCTAGCAGCGGGCCGGGCGGCGCGCTCCAGGACGTCGGCTGACTGACGCCGAGGCGCTTCGCGGCCGCGCTGTGGGTGCGCGCTTCCGAGACGGCGAGCAAGAATCGGAGATCGTTCCAGTCGAGCGCGCTCAACGCGCGAGCTCCAACGTCACGTCGCGGTTCGGCAGCGAGCCGGTCATGCGCGCGCGGCGGATCCAGTCGTCCTCGTCGACCCACTCGCGGGCGCCCGGGCCCAGGATGCCCGCGTGGGCCGACGACACGCGCCACCCTTCGGCGCCGAGGTCGCCCGTCTGCGCGTAGAGCGTGTGGTCGAACTCGGCCGTCGCGTGCACCTCGCCGTCGTGCACGTGCACGGTGGGAAAGAACAGGCGCGCGTCACGCCGCGGGAACTCGAAGGCCATCGGGTGGTAGTCGCGGGGCGCGATCGCGGGCGCCACCTCGGGGCTCGCGGGCGTGGGCGTGTCTCGCGCGCCCGAGAAGATGTCCCGCACGCGGTCGAGGAGGCGCGGCTCGGACTCCTCGATCGACTTCTTCAGGGCGGGCGGCACCGACTCACGCGAGCGCAGCTTGAACACGCAGAAGCCCCAGTCGGCGTAGGCGGGCAGCGCGTCCCACACGTCGGGCGGGAGGCGAAAGCGCTCGTCGAGGCGCGAGAAGTCGGCGCGCGTCGGGACGAACGACGCCTCGAACTCGCCGACGTCGTGCACGATGAGGCGCGCGGGCTGCGGCGCGAACCCGGGGATGGCGCCGCCGAAGCTCCGAAGGGCCGGCTCCTCGGGGAAGAGCGCGTCGAGCTGATCGAAGAACGTGGGGCACGCGGACATGTCGACGAAGCGCACGGCGTCCTCGTCGGAGCGCGGCGGCGTCGGGATGGGCAACACCATGGCGAGGTCACTGCCGGCGACGAGACGCATGGAGTAGACGAGGAGCTGGCGGCCGTCGGCCTTCGTTCGCGCGAAGATGCGCGTCTTCGAGACGTGCTCGACGGGTTGAGAGAAGCAGCACATGAGGTCCCCTCGCGGTCGCGTGTCGGTCGACCGACGAGCGCCAGCGTACCCACTACGCGGCCGAGAGAAACCCCTGCCGGCGATCTCGAGTCGGCCTCTGGGATGCCGGACACCAGGTTCGCTGGCTCGACACCTCGACCTCGGGAGGTATGCTGGTCACTGTGGCTGGGTATGCTCGGAGTGCGGCGTGGGCCGCCGCTGTCGCCGGCGTCGCCCTCGTGGCTTGCGGCATCGACGTGACCGGCACGCTCGTCGAGAACGCTGGTGACGCGCCGCGGCCGACCGAGCGCGACGACGCTGCGGCTCCGCCCGCTGTCGACGCGGGCACTTCGGCGGGCGAGGGCGGGAGCGGCCCCGCAGAGCAAGACGCGGGGCGCGAGCCTTTGAACGCCATCTCGCCCTACCACCCGAGCGGCACGTTGACCTACCAGAGGCCGATCGACTGGACGATCGCGAGCGTCGATGCGAGCGCGGTCATCCGCTACACCACCGACGGCTCCGCGCCGGGGCCCGCCTCGCCCTCCGCCGTGGGCAAGGTCACACTGCCGGCCGTTGCCAACGACACGACCATCCGGTGGGTGGTGCTGCCCGGTACCGAGGTCCACACGTTCGTCGTGAAGGTCGACCCCGGCCTCTCTTCTTCGACGCAAGGCTTCGTCGATCGCGTCGCGTTCGACTCCAGCGGAGCGCCGGTGGTCCGCACGAGCCCGGGAGCGACCGTCACGGGCAAGGTGCGGGCGTTCGTCTGGAACGGCCCGGTGGGGTGCCCCTCGTGCATCGATCAGGTGCTCGTGGGCGTCGCGGTCGCCGAGGACTGCGTGACCGATACGAACCCGCAGACGCACCCGGGCTCGACGCGCACCGGTGTGTCGTTCTCGATCAAGGCCCCGAGCACACCCGGCGTCTACGCGGTGAAGACAGGCTTCACCCAGCAGTTCCGCTGCACGCCCGACGCGATCGGCAAGCCCCTCGGCGCGACCCAGATCGGGGTGCTGGTCGTCGAGTAGCGGCCGGGCCAAACGCCGGTATCATCTGCCTGGCATGCTCCGCCCCCCGCCTCTGCTCGTCTTGTCGTGCTTGCTCGCGTCTGCGTGCTCGGGGACGACGACGCCCTCTTCGTCCGGCGGCGACGGCTTCTCGGAGACGTGCGGCTTCTCGGGCGAGATGAGCGGCGGGCTCGCGGCGAAGCTCACCGCGACGGCCTGCTCGACGTCGACGAGCGCGCAGTTCTCCGTCTCCCAAGCCGATCTGTCGGCCGGGACGTCGGTCGGCGTGACCTTCTCGCTCGAGAAGGCGCTCGTCGGACGCGAGACGGGCCCCGTCGCGCTCACCGAGCTGCAGGTCTTCCAGATCGAGAAGCGCGGCGCAGACCCGCTCGTATGGACGTCTGCGTCGTGCACGCTGACGCTCGACAAGAACGAGCCGTCGCCCACGACTGTCTTCAAGAACCGCTTCCTGCTCGCGGGCCGCGGGAGCTGCTCGGCCGAGCTGA
>JAGQJA010000039.1 GCA_020430845.1 Myxococcales bacterium | reverse complement strand
CCCGCCGCGTCGACCGCCCCCGCCGCCATCGCGGCCGCGCAGACGACGCACGCAACGCCCCACAAGGCCAAGCCCACGCCCCACGTCCCCACCAAGCCCTCAGCGCCGGCGCCAGCCACGCGTCCCACCGTTGCGGCGCCTGTCACACCTGCGACCACCTCGCCTCCGAAGCCGATCCGCCCGCCCGACGTGCCGTACGACTGAGCGTGGGGGCCTACCGCGGCGCGTGTAGATGTTTCGTTGGCGCGCGGGAATGGAGTACGCTTGGCTTGGATGGGAGCCGAGCACGAAGACGCGGAACCGTCGAGCGGGCCGGCGCCGGACGCTCCCGCGCGGTCCGGTCCTGGCGGCGCGGCCATGCTCGCGCAAGCGGTCCCGCGCCGGCCGACCGCGCCGGGCGTCGGACCCCCGCCGCCCCCGCCGACCCCGCCGAGCCCGAGCAGCGCGCGGAAGGTCGCGGCGGCCCCGACCCCTACGCCCGCGGTCGCCGAGTCGCAGGGGCGTTCGTCCGCGACCTACGCGTCTGCGCAGCCCCACGTGATCCCACAGACACGCGCCCCGAAAGATCTCGGGGACGTCCCGGCCGTCATCGTCGCCGACGACACGGTGCCCGGTCCTCCGCCCAAGATGACCGTCCCGATGGGGGCGCCCGTTCAGTTGGGGAGCGGTCCACACCAGGCGGCCGACATGGCGCACAGCCCCGGCCCGATGCCCGTCATGCAGAAGGCGACCGTGCCGCTGGCCGCGGCCGTCCCGCGTGGCGGCGTGGTGCGCACCGCGCGCAGGCACCAGCCCACAGTGGTGGTGCGCCGCAAGACCCCGAGCTCGCGTCAGAAGCTCATCGTCTTCGCGGTGATGCTGGTGCTCGTCACCGCGTGCGGCGTGGTGGCGATCCTGTGGCACGCCGATGCGCTCTTCGGCGCGGCCAAGTCGGCGGCGCCGCCGGCTGTGCCCACGGTCAGCGCGCCCGTGCCCGCGCCGGCGCCCGATCCGCCGCTCAACCCCGCGCTCACCGCCACAGCGAGCGCACCCCCGACCGCCGCTCCGGCCCCGCCCAAGAAGGGCGCGCGGCCCGGGCGCCGCACGCGCTGACGCCCGCGTCGGCTCGTCAGCGGCGCGTCCGCATCGGCACCGGCTGAGAGGTGTCGGTAGGCCACGCGTGACGTGGGTACTTTCGCATCAGCTCCTTGCGTATGGCCGGGTAGTGTCGCTCCCAGAAGCCCGCGAGGTCGGTCGTCACCTGCACCGCGCGTCGGTTGGGGGCGAGCAGGTGCAGCACGATCGGCTCGCCGCACACGCGCGGAGTCTCGCGCATCCCCAGGAAGTCCTGCAGGAACGACTCCATCCACGGCGGTCGCTCGCGGTGGTATTCGACGCGCGCGACGCGGCCGGAGGCGAGCTTGATCTGCTCGGGCGCGAGACGCGCGACGGCCGCGGCCTCGTCCGGGTGACGCGAGGCGAGGTGGTGCGCGAGGTCTTCGCCCTCGAGCTCGCGGAGCGACGTCTTCCCCTCGCACATGTCGACGATCGCGGCGCGCACGTCGTCGTCGGTCACGGCGCGCAGCGCGGGATCGCGGGACGCGACGAGCTGGACGCGCGCGAGCCAGCGGTCGAGCGCGCCCTCCTTGGTGAGTCGATGCGCGCCGCGCTCCCACGCCGCGTCCGCGAGCATCTTCGCGGCCCTCGCGTCGCCCCGCGCGTCGGCGGCGGACTCGACCAGCGTGAGGCCGTCGTACGTCATGCGCGAGACCGCGACGACCGCGCCCTTGGCGGCGTCGAACGACAGCTCATCGGCCTCCTCGACGCGGTCGGCGAAGAGATCGATGAGCCACTCGGGCTCGATGGCGCTCGCGACGCGCACGATGGCGCGACCTTGCCGTGACTCGGCGTCGACGCACACGACGAACGGCGCGTCGCGCACGGCGCTCGCCTCGGAGAGGGTGGCCGCGCCGCCTCCCGCAAGCGCGAGCTCGCGCGACCCTTGCGCCTTTCGTCGCGCGACGCGGTCGGGGTAGGCCGCGAGCAGCGCCTGCCCGATCGCCACCTCGGGCGTCGTCGAGGTCTCGGTCCCCGAGCGGTCGCCGCCGAGCGCGCGCGCGATCTGTCGTGCCGCCTTGTCGGCCGAGGACACGGCGCGGGCATCGAGACCCGCGGCGCGCAGCGCTCCGTGCGAGAAGCCCGACGACTCCGCCTCTTCGAAGAGGTCCAGGAGCGCGATCACGTCGCTCGCCTCGGTGGGGACGTCGGCCTCCCGTCGCGCGCCGCCCATGCGCACCCGCGACGCGGCGCGCAGGTCGCGCTCTTGGAGGATCGCCGCGACCTTGCATGCCTCGGCGCGGGCGCCCAGTCGCTCGGCCTCGCAGACGAACCGTGAGAGCCTCGGCGCGAGGGGCAAGCGGAGCATGCGGCGCCCGAGCGGCGTGAGCGCGCCGGCCGCGTCGACGGCGCCCAGACGGACGAGCAGCTCGCGACTCGCGCTGACCGACTCCGGCCGCGGCGCGTCGAGCCAGTCGACGTCGCTCGCGCCCATCGACGCGAGCTCGAGCAGCATCTGGGTGAGGTCGGCGCGACGGATCTCGGGCTCGTCGTGGGCCGGGCGGCCCTCGAAGTCGGCGCGCGTGTACAAGCGGAGGCAGACGCCGGGCTGCGTCCTGCCCGCGCGTCCGGCGCGTTGCGTGCAAGACGCGCGGCTCGCGCGCATGATCTCGACGCGCGGCAGACCCGACCACGAGGCGTGGCTCGCGGTGCGGACGAGGCCCGAGTCGATGACCGCGACGATGCCGTCGAGGGTCACGCTCGACTCGGCCACGTTCGTCGACACGATGACGCGTCGCCGCCGCCCCCGCGCGAGCGCCTTGTCCTGCTCGCCGGCGGTCATGTCGCCGTGCAGGGCGACGACGTCGAGGTCGTGCTCCTCGGCGAGCTTGCCGAAGGCCTCGATCGTGCGACGGATCTCGGCCGCTCCGGGCATGAAAACAAGAACGTTTCCTTGTGTCGTCTCGCGGAGCGCCTTGCGGAGCGCGGACGTGGCGCGCAGCTCGAGCGCGCGGTCGTCGCCCGGCTCCTCGTGCTCCAGGCGGACCTCGTACGCGCGGCCCTCCGAGCGGATGGCCGGGCACCCGAGGCGCTCGGCGATCGGCTCCGCGTCGAGCGTCGCCGACATGACGACGAGGTCGAGTCGCTCGGTCCTCTGCGCCCGGAGCCGGCGCAGCAGCGCGAGCGCCAGATCGCCCTGGAGGTGTCGCTCGTGGAACTCGTCGAGCACGACGGCGCCGACGCCCGCGAGCTCGGGATCGGCCACGAGCCGCCGCGTCAGCACGCCCTCGGTGACGAACCGCACACGCGTACGGGGCCCGGAGACGTCCTCGAAGCGAACGGTGTAGCCCACGGTCTCGCCGACCCTCTCGCCGAGCTCGTCGGCCACCCGGCGGGCGGCGAGGCGCGCCGCGAGGCGCCGCGGCTCGAGCACGACGATCTCGCCGGCCACGCCCGCGTCGAGCAGCGCGCGCGGGACGCGCGTGGTCTTGCCCGCGCCCGGAGGGGCCTCGAGCACCAGGGCGCCGTGTGCGCGGATCCGCGCCACGATCTCCGGCAGGAGCGGGTCGATCGGCAGCGGGTCCATCGCGTCGCACGCTACTACGGCCGAGATTGCGGGTGGTGAGTTGCGCGCCCGCGGCGCCGCCCGTGTGGTTGCGATGGCGCTCACGGCGGAGCTGTGCGATCGATGGCCCCGTGCGAGAGCTCCGTGACGTCGCGCTTTCTGACCGGACGACCTTCGGCCTCGGTGGCCCCGCCGCCCGCTTGCTCGAGGTCGACACCGCCGAGGACCTCGTCCGGGCGGTGACGGAAGTGGACGCGTCGGGCGAGCCGCTCCTGGTGCTCGGGGGTGGCAGCAACCTCGTCGTGGCAGACGCCGGCTTCGCGGGCACCGTGGTCGCCGTGCGCACGCGCGGCTTCGAGGTCTTCGCCGACGGCGATCGGGCCGACGTCGAGATCGCCGCAGGCGAGCCCTGGGACGAGGCGGTCGCGCGGTGCGTGGCCGAGGGGCTCGCGGGCGTCGAGTGCCTGTCCGGCATCCCTGGGCTCGTCGGGGCGACGCCGATGCAGAACGTCGGCGCGTACGGCCAGGACGTGTCGCAGACGGTCGTGCGCGTCCGCGTGCTCGATCGCGAGGCGGGCCTGGAGCGCGACCTCGACCGCGACGCCTGCGCGTTCGGCTATCGGACGAGCGCGCTCAAGGGATCGTCTCGGTACGTCGTGCTCTCGGTGCGGCTGCGGCTGCGGCGCTCACGCCTCGCGTCGGGGCTCCGCTACGCAGAGCTCGAGCGCGCCCTCGGCGCCGACGAGGCGCCGCTCGCCACGGTGCGCGACGTGGTGATCGCGCTCCGGCGCGCCAAGGGCATGGTCGTCGACCCCGCAGACGCCGACACCCGGAGCGCGGGCTCGTTCTTCGTCAACCCGGTGCTCACGGCCGAGGCGCACGCGGCGCTCTGCGCGCGCGTCGAGCGGCTCACGCCGGGCGCAGCCCCTGCTTCGTTCCCCGAGAGCGACGGTCGCGTGAAGGTGTCGGCCGGGTGGCTCATCGAGCGCGCGGGCTTCGCCAAGGGCCACGCGCACGGCGGCTGCTCCGTCTCGACCAAGCACGCGCTCGCCCTCACCAACCGCGGGCAGGGCACGACCGCCGATCTCGTCGCGCTCGCCCGAGAGATCAGGGCCGGCGTGCGCGCGACGTTCGGCGTCGAGCTCGTACCCGAGCCCGTGCTCGTCGGCGTCGCGCTGTGACGAGCCCGCGCCGCGGGGAGGGTCGCGCGCCATGTGTGCTAAGGGGCGGGGGCCCCATGGCCATCCCGCGACAGCTCGCGCTCGCCGCCGCGCTCGGCGCCTCGTTCGCCGCGTCGGGCTGCAAGTCGTGCAAGAACGATCACCCGTACGTCCCCTACGCCATCGGTGACGACGCCGCCTCCGACGCGACGGCCCACGACGCGGCGTCCGTCGGCGTCGACGCGGCGTCGGGTGAGGCCGGGGCGGGGGCGGCCGCCGCACCTCCCGGCGCGACGCAGTGGTCGCTGGGCGGCGTCGAGCTCAAGGCCCCCGACGGGCGCGCCTTCGTGCTCGGGCTCACGCACGACGTCGACGGCGACGGCGCGCTCGACGTGCTCGCGGTCGTCGCGGCGCGGCCCCCTTCGCTCGACGCCGAGCTCTTGCTCTATCGTTCGCGCTCGCCGGACGCGCCCACGGTGCTCTTGTCGCGCCCGAGCGAGCCGCGCGAACGCGGGTGCGCCCCGCTCATCCGCCTCGCCAAGATCGGGCGGGCGAGCGCGTCGGTCGAGCTCGGGGTGAGCTGCGCTTCGTCGCGGGGGGCGCGCGACGTGTGGTCTCTCCGCCTCGATCGCGGGCCCGCCGTCTCGTTCCAAGCGTCGATCGTCGACCCGCCGCGCGCCGCCCCGCTGCGCGTCGAGCTCGACGGGGCCGACGACGACGGCGATGGCTCCGACGATCTCTCGGTCGTGGTGTCGCTCGCGGCGCCTCCGCCGCCGCTCGACGGCGGACCCACGGTCGAGTCGCGTTATCGCTTCCTCGACCGGCCGGCGGGGTTGAGCCGCGACGCGGCCGAGCCCGCGCGGGGTCTGTCGGCGCTCGCGCGACGCGCGACCGTCACGCGCTCGAAGGACGCGCCCGCGGCCGTGGCGCTCGTCCGACAGACGCGCGGCCTGGTCGTCGCCCTCTGTGGCGACGCCGCGTCGCGCCGCGTGCAGGTCCGCAAGCCCGCCGAGGCAGACTGTAACCTGTCGGATCTCAACGCAAATCTGGCGTCTGCCGAGATCCGCGCGCGGGCGCTGCTCGGCGACGCCTTCCGCGCGTTCGCGGCCGAGCGGGCGGCGCGCTCGCGCGGCGAGCTCGGGGGCGTGCACGAGAAGTCGGCCGTGGGCGCGCTCGACAAGCTCGCGCCTCCGCGCGCGGCCGAGAGCGCGCGGGTGCTCGACGCGATCGTCGAGGCGTACGTGCCGTCGCCGCCGCGGTGGGCGCCGATCGCGTTCGAGCCCACGGGCGGTCTGCTCGTGCGGTCGACGGTCGGTGTGCTGCGCTTCGATCCGGCGTTCGGCGAGGTGCCGGCCGCCGACGTTGCTGCGTGGCCCAGCGAGGTGCTCTCTCCCGACGGGCGCATGCGATGGCTCGAGGCGTACGACGCGTGCGACGGCGCGCTCGTGCACGCGACGCTCGCGGCCTCCGAAGAAGGCGACGTGCGTGACGTCCTCTTGCCGGTGGCCGCGCGGCGCACGCGGTGCACGTCGCGCGGTGAGCCCGTCCGCGCCACCCCGCTCGGCTGGGGAGAGGGCGGGCTCGCGGCGTGGGTCGACGGCGAGCCCGTGCTGCTTCGCGCGGCGGGGCCGGGCGCCACGCTCTCGTCCGTCGCAGGCCAGCCGGCGCCCCGCGGCTCTCCTCGTGCGCCGGGCGGCGCCAGCGTCGCGATGATCACGTCCCGCGGCGTGCTCGTCGGCCCGTCCAAGCCCTTCGTCGTCACGGCCCCCGCGCTCGAGCCGTACGACACGCTCGGCGTGTGCACCGTCTCGGACGACCGCGCGGCGCTCGCGTGCGTGCGCGGCTCCCGCGTCGTGCACGTCAGCGTGGGTCGCTGAGCGCGTCGCGGTCGCCCGGCACGTCCGCGGTCGCGGCGCGCCCGGTCAGTGTCGCGGGGCGGTGGTGCAGAGCACGTCGGTCGTATCGCGTGTACTCTGCAAGCACTGGAACTTCGCGTCGTTGCAGCGCACGACGAGCACGCCCCGATCGCGCAGCGACGAGAGCTGGATGCCCGCGCCCTGCGTGAAGACGCGCGTGGCCGTCTGGGGGTCGCAGCCCGCCGACATGAGCAGGTCGATCTGACGACCCCCGGCGATCACCTCCACGCGGTTCATCTTGGCCTTGTCGCGGCCCTTGTCGGCCGCCAGGAGCGCGGGCCGGATCTTCTTGGCGATCTCGGCCGCGTACTCCGGCTCGGCGTTGGGATCGCCGGGGCGCGGGGCGCGCATCGCGGACATGTACGCGATGGCCTTCATCTGGACCTCTTGCGGCATGCCCGAGCCGACCGTGGTGCTCGGCTGAGGGATGGGGCGCTCGGGCATCGGGGGCGCGCTCGCCGTGGGAGCGGCGCTGGCCGAGGCAGCGGCCGACGCGGTCGCGGTGACGGTCGCGCTCGGCGCGGCGCCCTTCGTTTGGACGGGCTCTTGCTTGTCGCAACCCATCGCGGCGATCATGAGGAGCAGTGCCACGGCGCGCATCGCTCCCCCTTACCATGCCCATCTCACCCCGAGCCACCCTCGCGCACGTCGCGGTGGTCGGCGCCACGATCGCCGTCACGCTCGTCCGGCCGGCGTGGGCCGACGCGCCCGACGCCGGCGCCGAGCACCTGGTCGCGACGATGGAGTGCGATCGGGCGGCCGAGCCCGGGCGGGTGCGCTGCTCGGTCGAGGCCCGCGCCGACGGCGGCGCCATCGTCTGGGGCGACGTGCAGATCGTCGACGTGCCGAGCTTCATCACGCCGCTCAAGGGTCGCATCGGCGTCTCCGACGCCACGACGCGCGAGCCGTCGGCCTGGCGCTGGGCCCTCGCGCTCGTCGCCCGCCAGACCGGCCAGGGCAGAGTGCACGCGCGGGTGCGGCTGCTGCACTGCGCAGACGCCGACAAGACGCGGTGCGTCCCGGTCGTGCGTGAGGTCACGGCGCAGTTGAGCGTCGGCCGCTGACGCCCGCAAATTGGGCCCGATCGTCGACGGTCGGGTACCCATTTGCTTCGCATGCACCTCCCGGGTCGTCTCCGCACCACCACCTTCGGCGACTTGTTGGGCGGGCTCCACCGCGCCGCCTCGACGGGGACGCTCGAGCTGACCGAGCCCACCGGACGCGCGCATCGCGTCCACCTCGCGTGTGGCCTCGTCTCCGCCGTCGAGATCGATCGCGCGTCGCCGTGCCTCGCCGAGATCTTGCGTCGCGACGAGGGCCTCGACGACGACACGCTGCGCCGCTCGCTCCTGCGGGCGATGGCGTCACGCCGGTTGCACGGCGAGGTGCTGGTGCACGAGTTCCACATCTCGCCCGAGGTGGTCGACCGAGCCCTCCGGCGCCAGCTCATGACGCGCCTGCACGCCCTCGACGAGCTGCGCGACGCCCAGGTCACCTTCCACGTGGCCGTCCGCCCGCCCCGCAGCTCGCTCTCGGACCGACCGCTCGCTCCGGTGGAGTTCCTCCACGGCCGAAGGCGCGCCCGCGACGCCGAAGGAGGCGCGGGGCCCGCTCGCCGCCGAAGCGCCCCGTCGGGCAGCGTGCAGACGTGGGACCCGGCGCGCGCGCGGGCCTACTCCGCGCTGGGCCTCTCGTACGGCGCGGATCCGGACGACATCAAGCGCGCGTACCGCCGGCTCGTCCGCACGTACCACCCCGACCTGCACCCCGGCGTCAGCGCCGCGGAGCGCTCCGAGCTGTCGGCGCGGTTCTCGACGCTCACGGACGCGTATCGGGCGCTCGTCGCCTGAGCGCGGCGCGCGTCAGTGCTGCAGGTTGAGCGCCGCGAGCTGCAGGCGCCCCTCGGCGGTGAAGCGAGACTCGGGGAAGCGACGGATGAGCGTGCGCCACGTGTTCTTGGCGTCGTTCCACGCCTTGAGCTCCATCTGGCAGAACGCCAGGAGGTAGAGCGCGTCGTCGTGGACCTCTTTGTCGGCGCCGTTCTCGGCGAGCGGCTCGAGGATGGGGATGGCGTCCTTGGGACGGCCCAGGTGCCGGTACGCGTCGGCGAGCCCGAGCTGGACGCTCGGTGCGATCGCCGAGTCCTTCTTGTAGCGCTGCGACTCCTCGAAGGCGTTCGCGGCCTCTTGCCACCGCTGGACGCGGGCCTTGTCCATGCCCTGCTGGTAGAGCTGGGTCGCCAGCTCGTTGCGCGCGCGCTCGACCGCGTCCGAGAAGAACGCCTGCTCGGCCTTGCTGAGCGGCTCGGCGGCGATGAGCTTGTGCTGCTCGACCAGCTCGGCCCGCTTTCCCTGGCGAATGAGGTCGTAGAACTGGGCCGCACGCGCCTCGGCGCGCGCCCGGTCCTCGTCGCGCTTCTGCGCGTCGCGCAGCTCCTTGCGCAGGCGCTCGTTGTCGGCGCCGCGCTGCTCGGTCTCGGCGCGGATCTGGTCGACGCGGGCGTCCCAGGCGAGCTTGAGGGCCGCGAAGACGACCACCACGAACACGACGTACGTGGTCGCGCTGTTGAACGAGAGGCGCCGCTCGTAGCTCTGCTGGCGCTTCGCGATCGACTTGATATCGGCGCTCAGAGCGTTCGTCAGGTTGTTCGTCTTGATGACGAGCCCCCGCGACTCGATGATCTCCCGCTTGATGTCGCGGAGCTCCTCGTCCACCTCGTGCATCGCGGGGCTGCCTTAGCACAGCTTGCCGGCCGACGCGGGACGGTGCTAATGACGGCGCGCCATGGCCAGCACGACCGACATCCGCAAGGGGCTCAAGATTCAGATCGACGGTGTCCCGTTCCACATCGTCGACCACCAATTCGTCAAGCCGGGGAAGGGCCAGTCGTTCACGCGCTGCCGCGTCCGCAACTTGACCAACGGCAACGTCGTCGAGCGCACGTGGAAGTCCGGGGAGTCGGTGGAGCTCGCCGACGTCGAGGAGCGCAAGATGGCGTACTCGTGGTCCGAAGGTGACAACTACATCTTCATGGACACCAACACGGGCGACCAGATCTACCTCGAGAAGAGCAAGGTCGGCGACGAGGCCCGCTTCATGGCCGAGGGCATGGACGTCGAGGTCACGCTCTTCAACGGCAACCCCATCGGCATCGAGATGCCGCCCAACGTCGTGATGCAGGTCGTGGCGAGCGAGCCCGGCATCAAGGGCGACACGGCGAGCGGCGCCACCAAGCCCGCGACCCTCGTGACCGGCGCCACCGTCAACGTCCCGCTCTTCATCAAAGAGGGCGAGTGGATCAAGATCGAGACGTCGTCGGGCCAGTACCTCGAGCGCGTCAACAAGTAGGTCTCGCGGGCCGGGGCCGCACGGTCGGTCGCCGGTCGGGCCCTCGCGCCGAGTGCAGCGTCGTGCACTTCGTGTGTGAAGCACACTGCGCTTGGTGTGGAGCGCCCGCGCCTCGCTGCACCCACGTTGCGCAAAGCGCGCCAGCGTAAGGGTACGTCGCGACTCCACATTCTGGGGTAGGCGGCGATGGCCTGCTCCTTGCGAACGGCATCTCGCGATGCGTGGAGCGAGGAGCCAGAATACGTCCCACCTTGGACTACATCCGGGTGCCGTCGTGCGAGGCGTTCGGCCCCTCGCCGACCACGAGGCGACCGCCGAGGACATGCGCGCCACCGAGCCCATGTTCGACGCGTCACGCAGCGGCGCGCGGCCCATCGTGCGGACGGCCTCGGGCGAGGTAGCGCGCGCGACGCCGGCGCCGACCCGCTCGGGCGAGTATGCGCTCGCCCACACGCTGCCCGCGTTCACGCCCCCGGTGCGCTCGCCGTCCTCGTACCCGCCGGCGTCGCACGCCCCCTCGTCGTATCCGCCCCCCGTCTCCTATGCGCCGTCGCCGTCGCGCCCTCGCGTGGCGCCCGCGCGGCAGCCCGCGACGCCGTCCTCCTACCCGCCGCCGTCGCGCGCGCCCGTGTCGGCGCCCGCCGCAGCGCCCGAGGGGGACCCCTCCACGGTCGCGTCGCGTCGTCGCGCCAAGCCGGCGGCGCGCTCCGGTTGGGCGTCTCTCGTGTTCCTCGTGCTCGCGTCCCTGGCCCTCGCGGGCGCGGTCGGCTTCGGCTGGACGGCCGTCGTCGGTCGGCACGCGCTGCTCGTCGACAACGCCTACGACGTGCCCGTGGTCGTCCAGGCGGGGCCCACGGCCGTGACGATCCCGCCACACTCGACCGCCACAGTGCGCCTGCCGAGCGGCCAGCACGAGCTGACGGCGACGGGGCCGGACGGCTCCGAGCGCTACGTGCTCGACCTGCCTTTGACGCGCTTCGGTCGGCCGCCGCGCACGGCGGTGTTCAACGTGGGCGGGCACGGCCGCCTCGCGGTGGTCTCCGTCGCCTACGGCGGGGCGAGTGAAGCGACGCGTCCCAAGGCGCGCTATCTCGACGAGGCCCGCGTGATCATCCTCCCCGAGGTGCCCGGCGCGCGCTACGGCGACACGATCGACGGGGCGTTCCCCCGCGAGCTCCGGCTCCCGGACGGCAAGGGATCGCTCATCCACGTCTGCCACGTCGCTTCCGCTGGCCAGAGCGGCTGCGCCCTCGACTGACGCGGGCCGCAGAGCCGCCCCCGTCTCGCGCCCTCGGCGAGCTTGCGGCGCCCGTCCCGCCACCGCATGCTTGCGCGCATGCTCGCCCCCCGCCGCTCGGTGCTCGCCAGCGGGTCGTTCGCCCTCGTCTGCGGTCTGCTCGCGGTCTTCTCCGCGTGCTCCGGCAACAACTCCGCGTCGCCCGACGCGGGCGTCGACGCCGCGGGCGCGGCGGAGTCGGGAGCGCAGGTGTCGACAGGCCTGCCGTGCGACGTCGACGCCGTGCTGCAGACGCACTGCCGCAAGTGTCACGCCGCGACGCCGGTGTACGGGGCGCCCATGCCGCTCGTGACGCACGCCCACCTCACGGCCCCCGCCAAGAGCGATCCGAGCAAGAAGGTCTACGAGCTCGTCGTCCAGCGCATCCGCGACGACGCCAAGCCCATGCCGCAGCCCCCGAACGCGCGGCTCGCCGCGGGTGAGATGGCGACGCTCGACGGTTGGGTGGGCGCCGGGGCGCCGCGCTCGGGCGACGCGTGCGGCGGCGAGGCCGACGCTGGCACCGAGGCGCTCGCGTGCACGCCCGACCTGAGCGTCGCGCCGGCCGCCCCGTGGACGATGCCGCAGACCGCGACCAACGAGTACGTCTGCTACGGCATGGAGGTCACCCCCGGGGCCGCCAAGCACGTCGTCGCCCTCACGCCTCGCGTCGACAACGCCAAGATCGTCCACCACATCCTGCTCTTCCAGACCGACGCGGCGTACCCCAGCACGCCGCAGAAGTGCAGCCCGGGTGGCTCGCTCCAGTGGAAGCTCATGTTCGGCTGGGCCCCCGGCGGCAAGAACCTCCAGCTCCCTCCCACGGTCGGCTATCCGCTCGCCGCGTCGGGCCCGTCTCACTTCGTCGTGCAGGTCCACTACAACAACGTCTCGGGCCTCGCAGGCGAGAAGGACACGAGCGGCTTCGACCTGTGCACCGCGGCGCCGCGCGCGAACGAGGCCGACGTGCTCGCGTTCGGCACGCAGAAGATCGACATCCCGCCCAACGCCTCCAAGGAGACGACGTGCACGCTCGACGTGCCCCCGGCGCTCGCGGGCGTGCACATCCTGGCGGCCATGCCTCACATGCACCAGCTCGGCACCTCGATCGAGACCAAGCTCGTGCCGGCGGGCGGCGGGCCCGAGGTCGACCTCGGCACGGCGTCGAGCTGGGACTTCAACAACCAGTCGTGGCTCCCCGTCGACGCCACGATCGGGGCCGACGACGTCGTCCGCACCAAGTGCGCGTGGACGAACACCACCGGCGCGCGCGTCAAGTTCGGCGAGAACACCGAGGACGAGATGTGCTACTCGTTCTCCATGTATTATCCACGTATTCAGAGCTCGCTCTGGACGTGGGCAGCCCCGGCGCTCATCTCGACCTGCAAGTGAGCGGCGGCGCGCGGCGGCCCCGAGATCGGCGGCGCGCCGATCTCCGGACGAAATCGCTTGGCGGCGCGGCGGGCGACGCCTAGCGTCAAGCCATCGAGCTCTACGGAAACACCACGGGCCTGTCCCCACTCGCCAAACGCACGCTCGAGCGCATCTACCGTCGCCGCGTGCCCGTCGAGCAGATGACCACCCAGGAGCTCACGCGCTCCCTCGCCACGGCGAGCGTCGAGGCGGGCCGTCAGGTGGGCGCGCTCGTCCACCGGTCGGGTCAGGTCGACTACGTCATCGTCGGCGACGCCGGAAAGCTCATGCTGCCCGACATCGGGCGATTGCGCGCGGCCGACGGTCGCTTCCGCGGTCTGCGCCTGGTGCACACGCACCTGCGTGGAGAGCCGCTCACCCGCGACGACCTCGTCGACCTCGTGCGCCTGCGGCTCGATCTCGTGTGCGCGATCCAGCTCACGCCCCAGGGCGAGCCACGCGCCATGATGTACGCGCACAACGTGCCCGCCGACGACGGAGAGCTGCCGTACCGCGAGATCGGTCCGCTGCCCGTCGGTCAGGTGCAGGTGCACGTCGGCGAGCTGATGAGCGACCTCGAGGCCGAGTTCGCCAAGAAGACGAAGGCCCGCGAGGTGCGCGCCAAGGACGGCCGCGCGATCCTCGTGCACGTCGGCGACAAGTCCAAGCGCGACGCACACGAGCGCGCCGACGTGAGCATCCGCGAGCTGCGCGAGCTGGCCCGCACCGCCGGGCTCGAGGTCGTCGACGTCATCGTGCAGATCCGCGAGCGCATCGACGCCAAGCACGTGCTCGGCAAGGGCAAGCTCGAGGACGTGATCTTGCGGGCCATGCAGCTCGACGCCGACGTGCTCATCTTCGACCGCGAGCTGACCCCGGCGCAGTCGTCGGGCATCGCCAAAGAGAGCGACCTCAAGGTGCTCGACCGCGCCCAGCTCATCTTGGACATCTTCGCGCAGCGCGCCGAGGGCGCTGACGGCAAGCTCCAGGTCGAGCTCGCCCAGCTCAAATACAACATGCCGCGCCTTTCGATGCGCGACGACTCGCTGAGCCGGCTCACCGGCGGCATCGGCGGTCGAGGCCCCGGCGAGACCAAGCTCGAGATCGGCCGGCGGCGCGCCAAGGAGAGGGTCACGCACCTCGAGGCGCAGCTCAAGAAGCTCAGCCGCCAGCGCGAGCAGCGTCGTCGCAAGAGGGCGCGAGGCGCCGTACCGACCATCGCCATCGTTGGCTACACCAACGCGGGCAAGAGCACGCTCCTCAACACCCTCACGGGCTCGAGCGTCCTCAGTGAGGACAAGCTCTTCGCCACGCTCGACACGCGCTCTCGCCACCTCAAGGTGGGTTGGGCAGGCTACGGCGATCGCGAGGTGGTCATCACCGACACGGTCGGCTTCATCCGCAACCTGCCCAAGGAGCTGTTCGCGGCGTTCCGCGCCACGTTCGAAGAGGCGGCCGACGCCGACCTCTTGCTGCACGTGCTCGACGCCAGCGATCCGGCCAAAGAGGAGCACGCGACGACGACCGAGAAGGTGCTCGAGGACCTCAAGCTCTGCGACATCCCGCGCGTCGTCGTCTACAACAAGGTCGACCTGCTCGAGCCGCTCGCGCGCAAGGTGCTCGAGCGCACGCACCCCGACGCGATCTTCCTCTCGGCCACCGAGCGCGACACGACGCGCCCGCTGCTCGAGCGCCTCGCCGCCGAGCTCGCCGAGAAGTGGGACGAGAGCGCACGGATGCCGGTCGCCGCGCCGCTGCTCGACGACGCGTCGTCGCACGAGCTCGAGGCGCCCGAGCTCGCCGCCGAGACGCAAGCGTCGACGCTCGACGATCTGTTGCGCGCGGCAGGTCGGCGGGTCAAGACGCGCCCGCCACCCGCGCAGCACGAATGAGCCGCGTGGTAGGCTCGGGGCCGATGCTCCGCGCCGCCCCGACGTTCGCCGCCTGCGCGCTCTCTCTCGTGCTCGTCGCCGCGTGCGGTGGAGGCCTGTCGTCGGCCAAATCGAGCTTCAAGAAGGGCGACTACGCCGACGCAAAGACGACGCTCGTGGCCATGGAAGCGGACGCCAAGGGCTGGCCAGCCGCGCGTCGCGCCGAGTACGCGCTCTACCGCGGCCTCACGCACCACGCGCTCGGCGATCGCGCGTCGGCGATCACGTGGCTGCGCGAGGCCAAGACGCTCGGCAGAGACCCGGCCGCGCTGTCGGCCGACGACCGCACGCGGCTCGACCTCGCGCTCGAGAGCCTCGCCCCCGACGCCGCGCCGCCGTCGCCGTGAACGCCGCGCCGGACCCGCACGGGGCTCCCCCCGGAGCCGTGGGGGGCGCGCCCGACCCTCACGCGTCCCCGACGATCGCGGTGCGGTTCGCCCGCACGCGCCGTCGGCTCGCCGAGCGCCTGAGCTTCGCGGCCAAGGGCGGCGTCGCGCTCTTCGTGGTCGCGGGCGCGTCGCGCTTTCACACGGGCAGCGACGTCGACGTCTTCGTCCTCACGTTCATCCTCAGCCTCGTCGGTTGGCTCGTCTTCATCACCGCGATGTTATCGAGCTTCATCGCGACGCAGGCGCCCACGTGGTGGCACGCGGAGCTCGTCGAGGACGACGACACCCTCGCCGTCTCCGGCAGGGTGCAGCTCCGCATCGAGAAGAAGGACGTCGTGTCGGCCATCCACGTGCCGCGCGACGCGCAGGGCTTCGGCGCGGTCGTCGAGCTCGAGACGCGCTCGGGCGACTTCGTCGAGATTTCCCTGCCGTCACACGCGGACGCCGCGCAGCTCGTCACCCGGCTCGGGTTCGACACCCGCGCGGTCGCGGTCGACCTCGCGTCGAAGAAGCGGCGCTTCTTGCACGTGCTCCTGGGCGCGGGGGTGTATCAGGCGCTCAACGTCCTCGCCGCCGTGCTGTCGACGGCCTTCATCGTGGGCGGCGAGGTGCCGAACGTCGTCGTCGCGCTCGTGGCGCTGCTCGAGGGCGCCGCGGTGCTCGGCGCCTATCGCTGGCTCAAGCGGCGCGTCTCGGCGCCACGCGTCACCGTGGCGGCCGACGGCGTGACCGTCACGAAGCGCGGCCGGCGGCGTTTCGTCGGTCGCGCGAGCATCGCGCGCCTCGAGCAGTTGGCGCCCGCGTCGCCGCTCGACATCGTCCTGCACGACGGCGAGCGCGTCTCGCTCGCGGGCCTCGGTATCGACGTCGAGCGTCGCGTCGCGCTCGGGCGCCTGATGCACGGCAAGCTCGCCGCCAACGCGCACGCCGCCGCCGACACGACGGCCGCGTACGTCCGCGGTGGGCAGAGCGTCGGCGACTGGCGAGAGCGCCTTCGCGGCGCGCTCGACCGGGGGACCTATCGCGACGCGGGGATCAGCGTCGAGGCCGCCGCGCGGGTCGTCACCAGCGCCGAGGCCACGCCCGAGGAGCGCATCGGCGCGGCCCTCGCGCTGCGCGTCGCGGGGGCGCCCGCCGATCCGATCCGCGTGGCGGCGTCGGCGACGGCCCACGCCGAGGCGCGCGAGGCCCTCGAAGCGATCGCCGACGACGAGCCCGACGTGGACCGGAAGATCCGTCGCGCCGTCGAGGGCTGAGCCCGCCCCGATTGCGCGGGCCTCGCGGTTCGCGCTAAACGAGCCCCATGTCCACGACGACGAGCGGTCCCCGCGTCCTCCACGCCCCCCGCGGGCCCGAGCTCACCTGCAAGGGGTGGGTCCAAGAGGCGGCGCTCCGCATGCTGCACAACAACCTCGACCCCGAGGTCGCCGAGCGACCGCAGGATCTGGTGGTGTACGGCGGGACGGGCAAGGCGGCGCGCAACTGGGAGGCGTTCGACGTGCTCGTGCGCGAGCTGCGGGATCTCGAGGATGACCAGACGCTGCTCGTGCAGTCCGGAAAGGCCGTGGGTCGGTTTCGCACGCACCCCGACGCGCCGCGCGTGCTCATCGCCAACTCCAACCTCGTCGGCGCGTGGGCCAACTGGGACCACTTCCGCAAGCTCGAGCAGGCCGGGCTCACGATGTTCGGCCAGATGACGGCCGGCTCGTGGNNTGGATCTACATCGGCACGCAGGGCATCTTGCAGGGCACGTACGAGACGTTCGTCGCGGCGCGCAAGGCGTTCGTCGCGCGCACGGGCAAGGCCGCGCAGCCGTGGGTGCTCACGGCCGGGCTCGGCGGCATGGGGGGCGCGCAGCCGCTCGCCGCGACGATGGCCGGCATGAGCTGCCTCGCCGTCGAGATCGATCCGTCGCGCATCCAGAAGCGCCTCGAGACGCGCTACGTCGATCAGATGAGTGAGTCGCTCGACGAGGCGCTCGCGATCATCGAGCGCGCGCGCAAAGAGAACAAGCCCGTCAGCGTCGGACTCTTGGGCAACGCGGCCGAGGTCTACGCCGAGCTCGTCGACAAGGACGTGACGCCCGACCTCGTCACCGAGCAGACGAGCGCCCACGATCCGCTCAACGGCTACATCCCGCTCGGGTTCACGCTCGACGAGGCGCGCGAGCTCCGCGAAGAGGATCCGGAGGGGTACGTCGAGAAGGCCAAGGCGAGCATGGCCGAGGAGGTCCTCGCGATGCTCACGATGAAGAGCCGCGGCGCCGAGGTGTTCGACTACGGCAACAACATCCGGGCGTGCGCCAAGGAGGCGGGCGCAGAGCGCGCGTACGACATCCCCGGCTTCGTCCCGGCGTACGTCCGGCCCCTGTTCTGCGTGGGCAAGGGCCCCTTCCGATGGGTGGCGCTCAGCGGAGATCCTGCCGACATCGCCGCGACCGACGAGGCCGTTCTGCAGGCCGTCCCGAACGATCCCGATCTCGCGAGCTGGATCAAGCTCGCTCAGGAACGGGTGAAGTTCCAGGGCCTTCCGGCGCGCATCTGCTGGCTCGGCTACGGCGACCGAGCGCGCGTCGGTCTCGCGTTCAACGAGCTCGTGCGCACCGGCAAGGTCAAGGGACCGATCGTCATCGGGCGAGACCACCTCGACTGCGGGAGCGTGGCGTCGCCCAACCGCGAGACCGAGGCGATGAAGGACGGCTCGGACGCGATCGCCGATTGGGCGATCCTCAACGCGCTCGTCAACACGGCGGCGGGCGCGAGCTGGGTGAGCTTCCACCACGGCGGCGGCGTGGGCATGGGCATGAGCCTCCACGCCGGCATGGTGGTCGTGGCCGACGGCACACCCGAGGCCGCGCGGCGCCTCGAGCGCGTGCTGACGTCCGACCCGGGCATGGGCGTCATCCGTCACGCCGACGCCGGCTACGCCGAGGCGTCGCTCTGCGCGCACGAGCGCGGCGTGCACATCCCACACGAGGCCTGACCGCCGCCCTGCGCAGCCGCGCCGCGCGTGTGCTGATGTCCGCGCCGGCCGCGGTGCCGTCGCTCAGAAGCGCACGGACCACCCGAGCGCGGCGCGGGGAGGGGGCGCCAGCGGCGGCGGGCCATCGGCCGGACGCAGGGCCTCGAGGGCGCGCGTGTATCGGCGGGCCCGCTCGGCGGCGAAGTGATCGAACGTGAGCATGATCGCGCTCTGCGCCGCGAGGCCCGTCCCCAGGCCTGCCACGAGCGGCTCCTGGGCAAAGCCGCCGTACGTCGCGAGCCCGAGGCCCACCACCGTGAGCGCCAGCTCGGTCACCTCGAGCCACACGAACTCGCGCTCGACCTTCTTCATGCGCGCCAGCTCCGCTTCGCGGAACGCGGCCGGAGATTGACCTAATTGTAATTGCAGATCATGTACTTGAGCGTCTGTGCGCCAGAGCAGGACGAGCCCGGCGGCGAGCTCGACGAGGCCGACGGCGGCCAGCGGATAGGCGACGCCTCTGCGCCTCGCGTCGCCCGCAGCGTAGAGGGCCGCGCCCGCGCCGAGCGCGCCCGCGCCCACTCCGGCGAAGACCCAGGCCTCCGACTTCTCCCCGTCGAAGTAGCGCTCGGTCTCTCGCGACATGCGCGCGCCGTCGACGGGCTCGCGCGGCGGCTCGGCGTGCGCGGCCGTGCACACGAAGAGCAGCGGCGCGGCGAGCGCGACGCGTCGCGCGGCGCGGGTCGGGCTCACCCGCCCTCGACCGTGTCTCGCGTGGGGAGGGGGTAGGTGCTCGCGCCGACGCGGCGCCCGTCCGGATCGCGAAAGTAGAGCGTGTGCGCGGTCTCGCCCTCGACGGCCACTCCCCCTCGCGCGAGGCGGGCTGCGAGGGCGCGCTTGTCTTCCTCGGTGGTCGCGAAGGCCACGAGGTCCATGCCCGCCGCCGCCGGACCAGGCTCGCCAGGGGCCGCGCGCTCGAGCATCACGACGGCCCGGCCCGCGCGCAGCCACACGCTGTCGCCGCCTGCGTTGGGGATCTCGGCGAGCCCGACGACGTCGACGTAGAACCTCGCGAGCGCGTCGACGTCACGCGTGCGCAGCGCGACGTGGTGGATCTCCATGGCGCCAGGATAGCCGCCCGGAGTAAGACTTCGGGACATGGAACGCGTCGCGGTCGCCACACACGGGCATTGTTTCGACGGAATGTGCTCGGCGGCGGTCTTCACGCGCCTGCTCGAGCACCTGCACGGCCCAGGCAAGCTCGCGTTCACGTACAAGGCGCAGGGGTACGGCCCGGGGCAGAACGGCGTGCCGCCGGGCGCGCTCGACGGCGACATCAACGCCATCCTCGACTTTCGCTTCACGCGGGCGCCGAACTTGACGTGGTACTTCGACCACCACGTCAGCGCGTTCCCCACGCCCGAGGATCGGGCCGCGTACGAGGCCATGGTCGGCGCCGCGCCACGCCGCGCCCACCACGACGGCGCGTACGGGTCGTGCACCAAGCTCATCGCCGACGTCGCGCGTGAGGTCCACGGCATGGACACGGCGCCGCTCGCGGAGCTCATCCACTGGGCCGACATGATCGACCGCGCGGCCTTCCCCAGCGCAGAGATGGCCGTCTCGCGCGCCGAGCCAGTGCTCCACCTCATGACCGTCGTCGAGCACGGGGGCGACGATGCGTTCCTCCAGCGCATGGTTCCGCGCATCCTCGCCGAGGGCGTCGAGGCGGTCGCCAAGGGTGACGACGTTCGCGGCGCCTACGAGCCGCTCGCCGCGCAGCACGGCGCGTTCATCGACCTCGTCAAGGCGCACGCCGAGACGCGAGGCCCCGTCGTCTTGGTGGACATGTCGGCCGTGCTCGTCGACGTCGCGGCCAAGTTCGTCACGTACGCGCTTTATCCCGACAGCACCTACTCGGTCATGCTCACGCGCAGCGACAGCCGCTGCAAGCTGTCGATCGGCTACAACCCGTGGTCGCCTCACCCGCGCACGCACGACATCGCACGCATCTGCGAGCGTCACGGCGGGGGCGGGCACCCCGTGGTGGGCGCCATCTCGCTCGGGCCCGAGCGGGTCGACGAGGCGCGGGCGCTGGCGCGCGCGATCACCGAGGAGCTCTCGGGTCCCGCGTAGCGTGCGTCCGCTCGTCATCGGCCACCGGGGCTCGCGCGGACGCGGGCTCACCGAGAACACGCTCGAGGCCTTCGACGACGCGCTCGTGGGGGGTGCAGACGGCGTCGAGCTCGACGTGCGCCTCACGCGCGACGGCGTACCCGTCGTCGCCCACGACGCGGACCTTCGGTCGGTGACCGCCGGCGCGTGCGTCTCCCGCATCGCGGACCTCACGGTGGGCGCCTTGCCGCGCCTCGGGGGAGGGGAGGCGCTCCCGACCCTCGAGCAGGCGCTCGACGTGTGCGCCGGCCGCGGCGTCGTCAACGTCGAGCTCAAGGCCGACGTGCCCGATCGCAGGGCGCTCGTCGAGCACGCCGCGCGCGCACTCCGGCGCTGCCGACGGGTCGACGTCGTCGTCTCGTCGTTCCACCCCGAGATCGTGCTCCGCGCCGCGCGCGAGCTGCCCGGCACACCCCGAGCCATCCTCGTCGGCGCGCGGACGCGCCGGCTCCGGATCGCGCTGCCCGTCGCGATGTCACGCGTGGTCGAGGCCGCGCACGTCGAGGACCCGTCGCTCGACGCCGTGCGCGTCGCGTGGCTCTCGCGGATCGGCCTGCGGGTGGTGGCTTGGACGGTGAACGACGTCTCCCGCGCGCGACAGCTCGCGTCGTGGGGGGCGCGCTGGATCATCACCGACGACCCGCGCGCGCTCGTGCAGGCGATGTCACCTCGCCCGCCGTCGGCCCTCGCTCACTCGCAGTCGACGCGCACGACCTGAACACCGCCGGGCACGGGCTGCGTCCAGAGGCCCTCGATGATGGGAGGGTTCCACGTCACGGTGTCGTATCGGAACTGCACGTCCTCGTCCTTGCCGGGCACCTCGACGTGCAGCTTGCGCGGTAGCTCGGCCTCGCACATCGGCCCGCTCGGCGGCACCGGCGGGTCGATGCCGTCGGGGTCGACGCGCTCGGCCGCCATCTTCGCGGCGCGGTGGTCGCTCAGCTCGGCGTGGTAGAGCACGACGCCCTGCTGCTTGACGAGCACGTCCTTGACCCGGAGCCGCTGCTCCGACCAGGGCTTGCCGAAGTCGTCGGGGTGCGGGGCGAGGTGCACCTCTTGCTCGGCGTCGCGGGTGCCTCGCACGCGCACCACGTAGTAGCCGCGTCGGCTCCATTCGATGGTCTTGTCGGCGTCGCCGCCGTTCTTGAGCACCGGCGCCTCGCCGCGCAGGAGGCCCACGAGCACGTGGCCCGGGATGGGCACGGTCGTGAGGCGCGCGATGTTGCACGCCTCGGCCGGTCCGATGAAGAAGCGCTTGTCGCGGAGGTCCGACAGGCTGAAGCGCTTGCCGTCGCTCGCGAGCGTGGCGAGCGTGACGCCGAACGGGCTCACGACGTCCATGCGCAGGCGCGCGGGCTTGACGGCGAACAGGAGCAGATCGCCGCGGACGCGCCCTCCCTCGCCGAAGTGGTCGATCTTGGCGGCCGCTTGGATGCCGTTGCCGCACGCCTGGGTCGCCCGCATCCGATCGATGGCGGCCTGGGCCGAGGGCATCTGAGACGCGGGCGGCGGGTGGCCGCATCCCCAAGAGGCCGAGACGAGAGCCGCGACGCCGAGCGCGCGGGCCAGGCGGTGGGGCCAGGAGGGGGCGTCGAGGCGTGCGGACGGGCGCATGGCCCGTTGCCATACCACGAGGGCCGATGCGGCGGGACGCGAGAAGTGTCCGAAATTCGGACACTCTGCGGGCGGGAGTGTCACAAGATGTGGACACTGTGCTGGGCCACTTCTCGAAATCTCCGGCGTTGGGGGGATGTGGTGCCTGGTACGAGAATTGCTCACCCGGGCGCGGTCCCGCGGATGTCCCGCGGAGGAGGCGGAGGAAGAGATGTTGGTTTCCATCGCGACGCAGGGCGGCGGCTCGTTCTGAGGCGCAGCTCGGCTGCGTCGACCCCGAGGGCTCACGACCGGCGCGTTCCGGTCGCGGGAAGCCGGGCGCGATCTCCGATCACGCTCGGCCCTCTGGGCGCGCAGCTCGCAGTATAAGAGCGGCCATGGCCGCGTTTCATTCCCTCGTGGAGCCGCTCGAGGCCGCTTGGCGAGCGGTGCTCGACGACGTGCTCGCGCGTCGTGGCGGCGCGACGACTGGGGACGTGCGCGCGCTCGCGGCGGCCGTGGCGCAGATGTCCGACGTGTACAACGCGCAGGGGCACTCGCGCGGCGTCGCGCTCGCAGCGCGTGTCGGCTTCGGCCTCCCGCGCGATGTCCCCAAGAGCGCAGGGGCTGTGCGTGAGCTGCTCGGCGCGGGGCTCGTCGCGGGCGACGGCGCCGCCTTGCGCGTCGTCGATCTCGGCGCGGGCGTGGGGGCGACGACGCTCGGCGTGGTGCGCGCGCTCCGCAAGGCGGGCGTCCGACGCCCGGTCGAAGCGACGCTCATCGACACCGACGCCGACGCGCTGGGCGCCTTTCGCGACGTGCTCGCCAGCGCGCGCGCCGCCGAGATCCCGTGCGTCGCGGGGCTCGACGTAGAGACCGTGCCGGGGCCGGTGACGCCGGCGCTTCCACACGACGCCGATCTGGTGCTGCTGGGCCAGGTGTTGAGCGAGCTCGACCCAGGCCTGTCCCCTGCGGATCGTGCGGCGCGCCACGCGGAGCTCTTGAGGGCCCTCGCGCGCGGGCTCCGTCCGGGCGGCGCGATCGTCGTCGTCGAGCCTGCTCTCCGTGACCGCACGCGCCACCTGCACGCCGTGCGCGACGCCCTCACGGTCGACGGCGGCCCGCTCTCGGTCTTCGCGCCGTGCCTCCATCGCGGGCGCTGTCCCGCGCTGGCCCACGAGGGAGACTGGTGTCACGAGGACCTCGCGATCGATCTCCCGGACTGGCTCGTGCCTGTCGCGCGCGCGGCGGGCCTGCGCTTCCAAGGGCTCACGTTCAGCTACTTGGTGCTGCGGGCGGACGGTCGCTCCGTCGGTGAGCTGTTCGAAGACCCCGCTGGCGCCGTGCGGGTGATCTCCGAGGCCATCCGGACCAAGGGCAAGCGGGAGGCGTGGGTCTGCGGCCCCGGGCCGGCGGGCGAGGGCTCGCGCACGCGCCTGCGCTTGCTCGACCGTGACGCGACCGACGCCCACGCGGCCTGGGAGGAGCTGCGCCGAGGCGATCTCTTGCGCCTGGAGGGGTCGGGCGACGAGCCGGCGGTCGACGATCGTGGGCGGATCGGCCGTCGTACGCGCGTCGCCCGCGTGGGACGTTGACGTCGGCCCACCTCGTCACTACGGGCCGGGTTCGATCGGGCGCTCAATACACCTGGCACACGCATCATTCATCGACCGAGAAAGCCGGCCTCCCACGCCGGCCCCGGGGGCGGGCTCGGCGAGGAGGGACCAATGAAGGGCCTCTACGCCATCGTCGACCTCGCACATTGCGCATCTCGCGGCCTCGATCCGGTCGAGGTGGCCGCGGCTATCCTGACCGCCCGGCCCGCGGCTCTCCAGCTCCGCGCCAAGGACGCCCCTGCCCGCGCGGTGCTCTGCATCCTGCGCTCCCTGCTCCCGCTGTGTCGCAACGCGTCCGTGCCGCTCATCGCCAACGATCGCGCCGACCTCGCGGCCCTCGCGGGCTGCGACTTCGTGCACATCGGCCAGGACGACATGCCGTACGACCTCGTGCATCGCATCGCGCCGCAGCTCAAGATCGGCGTCTCGACGCACGATCGGGAGCAGCTCGAGCGCGCGCTCGACGCCAAGCCCGACTACGTCGCGTTCGGACCCGTGTTCGCCACGGCGACGAAGAAGGATCACGCGCCGGTCGTCGGGCTCGACGGCCTCGAGGCGGCCTCGGCCATCGCGCGCGGACGCGGCGTGCCGCTCGTCGCGATCGGCGGGATCACGATCGAGCGCGTCGCCGAGGTGTCGCGGCACGCAGACGCGTGCGCGGTGATCGGCGATCTCGTGCCCTCGAACCTGTCGGTGGCCGATCTCGCAGCCCGCGCCAGCGCGTTCCATCGGGCGGCCGGCGGTGAGGTAGCATTCGGCGCGGAATGCACGAACGAAGCGCGATGACCGGGGCGGGCTGCCCGTGAGCCTCATCTTGACGGGGCTCATCGTCGCGGCCGCGAGCGGTGCGACGTTCCTCGCGGGGCGGATGTTCGCGCGGCGCGGCGCTGCGGGGGCGAAGGCCGAGGGTGAGTCGCCCGACGGCGAGGCCGACGGCGCGACCGCCGCCGAGTCGCCCCCCGAGCAGACGAAGCGCAAGGCGCCCACGCGCGACGCGCCCGACGACGCGCTCGCGGGGTTTCCGTGTCAGCTCGGCGACGTCGTGATGCGAAAGGACGGCGACGAAGCGTGGCTCGCGGGGGCCCTCGTGCTCTCGGAGGACGTGGCCGTCTCTGCGCTCTTCTTCGCTCCCGACGCCGGGGCCGAGCGCGTGATCTACGCGCGCCCCAAGCCACGCGCGTCGGTCGCGTGGCTCGAGTCGCTCGACCCGTCCGAGGTCTTGGTCGGCGGCGAGCCGCCCACGAGCCTCGAGCACGACGGGGTGCGCTTCGAGCGCGCGCGTCGCATCCCCCTGCGCGCGCGCCGCGTCGGCGTGGGCGCGGCCGATGTCGGAGGATCCGTCGTCCTCGCGGAGTACACGTCGATGGGCTCCGAGCGCCTCGTCCTCGTCAAGGGCGACGTCGCGCGCGCGTTCCGCGGCGTCGAGCTCGACGAGGGGACGTTCGAGGTGATCGCGTCGGGCCGGAGCACGCTCGACGACTGATCCGCCGGGCGCACGAGCGGCGCGACTACATGCTCATGCGGAGGAGCATCGCCTCCATCGTCAGCTGCGGGTTGCCGTTGCCGTCGAGGTGCTCGAGCGCGGCGAGCGCGTGCGAGCCCCGGAGCGCGAGCGCCTCGGCCCGCGCGTCCCCTCGAGCCGCCGCGTCCCTGGCGCGTTCGGCGACCCCCGCGGCGAGCGCGCCGAGGTAGCCGGCGAGGTTTCCCTTGTCCTTCTTGGCGTCCTCGCCGATGGCGATCACGCGCCGGAGATCGCGTGACGCGGCGGCCTCGAGCACGCGCGAGACGAATGCCTCACGCGCGTCGCTCGTGTCGGGGTCGGCGAGGGAGATCGCGACGCTGGCGCTGCCCCGCGCGAGGCGGGCGACCGTGCGCGCGCGGTCTTCGGTGACGCCGCGCGCCGAGAGGACGTCGAACACCACTTCGTCGGGCAGCGGCCCGAAACGAACGAGCAACGTGCGCGACCGGATGGTGGGCAGGAGCGCGTCGGGCTGCGCGCTCAGCAAGATGAAGTGTGTGCGGTCCCCCGGCTCCTCGAGCGTCTTGAGCAGCGCGTTGGCGGCCGACGCGCTCATCTCTTCGGCCCGGCGCACGATGAAGACCTTGGCGCGCCCCTCGTGGGGCGGGAACGCCGCCCGCGCGAGGACCAGCGTGCGCACTTGATCGATCGACAAGTCCTGCGTCTCTGGGGTGCGTCGACCGAGCTGCTGGGGCGTGTAGAGACCGCGCTCGAGCACGACGAGGTCCGGGTGAACCGGCCGCCCGTCCTCGCGCGGCGCCGCGCGCATGCACGCGCTGCACGCGCCGCAGGCCGCGGTCTGGGGCGTCGCGGGGGCAGGCGCAGCGCCGAAGAGGCCGCCCTGCGTCGCCGCGTCGCCGCCGCGCGCCTCGCACAGCAGCGCCTGCGCGAGCCCGAAGGCCGCGAGCTCCTTGCCGACACCGTCGGGGCCGATGAACAGGTACGCGTGGTGGACGCGACCGCTCTCGAGGGCACGCTCGAGGATGCGGCGCGCGGTCGGCTGGGCCCGCAGTCGGGCAAAGAGGGGCTGGTCGGGCTCCACGAGCGAGCGAGTATCACGCGCGGCCGTCACGTCAACACGCGAGGCCGGTCAGGCTTCGACGCGCCGACGCCGGACGACGACCCGCGGCTTGAAGAAGATCGCGACCGCGCGCCCGAAGGCGATCGCGAAGATCGCGCCGAGCCCGCCGACGATGGGGCGCGGCTTGAAGAGCGACACAGCGACGGCAAGAAAGCCCAGGTACCCGAGCGCCGTCACGGCGAGCTGCGCGCCGCCGATGGCCTCACCCGTGCCGCGTTGGTCTGCACCGCACGCGGCGCACGCGGGCTGTCCGTCGACGTCGAACGCGTGGCACTCGTCGCACAGAGACTTTTCGCAGGCCCAGCACTTGGCGACGGGCTCGGCGTCGGGATGAACGGCGCACGGCACGAGCCCAGCATACCCCAAGCGGGCGCGAGGACGAGGACGACGCCGTGGCGGTCAGGTGCCTTTGAAGTCGGCGGACCGCTTGTCGAGGAACGCTCGCATGCCCTCGCGCTGGTCCTCTGTGTCGAAGAGCGTCGCGAACGCCTGCGCCTCGAGCTCGTTGGCGATGTCGAGCGGCACGTCGGCGCCGCGCAGGATCGTCCGCTTGGCCTGTCCCACAGCCAGCGGGCCCTTGGTGCAGATCTTCGCGGCGGTCGCCTTGGCGGCCGCGAGCAGCTCGCCCGCGGGCAGGACGCGGTTGACGAGGCCGACGCGCAGCGCCTCGCCGGCGTCGATCACGTCGCCGGTGAAGCAGAGCTCACGCGCCCGCGCCTCGCCCACGCGCCGCGAGAGGCGCTGGGTGCCGCCGAAGCCCGGGATGACGCCGAGGTTGACCTCGGGCTGACCGAACTTGGCCTTCTCGCTCGCGTAGAGGAAGTCACACGCGAGCGCGAGCTCGCAGCCGCCCCCGAGCGCGAAGCCGTTCACGGCGCCGATGACCGGATAGTGCGCGCGCTCGAGCCGAGCGCAGACCCGGTGGCCCATGTCGCTGAACGACTTGGCCTGCATCGACGTCATGTCCTGCATCGTCGCGATGTCGGCGCCCGCCACGAACGCCTTCTCGCCGGCGCCCGTCAACACCACGCAGCGCACGGTGCTGTCGTTGTCGAGCTCGACGAGCGCGAGCTCGAGGGTCGCCAACATCTCGACGTTCAACGCGTTGAGCTTGTCGGGGCGGTTGAGGGTGAGCACACACACGCCGCCGTCGCGTTCTTTCAGCACCACGCTCATGATCGCCTCCTCGTCAGCGAAGCTCGGACGGCGTACGGCCGCCGTTCGCGTCATAGGTGTAGAACCCGCGGCCCGCCTTGCGCCCGAGCCACCCCGCCGCGACCAGGTTCCGGAGCAGGGTCGGCGCGCGGTACTTGTCGTCGCCGAGATCGCGGTGGAGCACCTCGGCGATCGCCAGCACGGTGTCGAGCCCGATGAGATCGGACAGCTCGAGCGGGCCCATGGGGTGGTTGAGCCCGAGGCGCGCGCCCGTGTCGATGTCCTCGACGTTGCCCACGCCCTCCTGCAGGGCGAAGCAGGCCTCGCAGAGCATCGGGATGAGCATCCGGTTGACGAGGAACCCGGGCGCGTCGCGGCTCACCGTCACGGTCTTGCCCATGCGCTCGGCGGCCGACTTCACCAGCGCGAACGTCTCCTCGGACGTCTGCATCGCGCGGACGATCTCGACGAGCTTCATGAGCGGCGGCGGGTTCATGAAGTGCATGCCGATGACGCGGTCGGGGCGGCTCGTGGCGCCCGCGAGCTTGGTCAGCGAGATGGACGACGTGTTGCTCGACAAGATCGCGCCCGCCTTCATCGCGGCGTCGCACGACTTGAACAGGTCGAGCTTGAGCGCCACGTTCTCGGTGGCCGCCTCGACCACCAGATCGCAGTCCTTGAAGTCGGCGATCGACGCGCCCGGCGTGATGCGCGCGACGAGCGCGTCGCGCACGGCGGCGGTGATCTTGCCCTTGTCGACCTGACGGCCGAGCGAAGACTCGATCTTGGCCTTGCCGCGCTTGGCCAGGTCGATGTTGGCGTCCACGAGCACGACCTCGTAGGAGGCGCCCGCCGCCACCTGCGCGATCCCGCCGCCCATTTGCCCCGCCCCGAGCACCCCGATCTTCTTGATGTCCATCTGTCGTTGCCTCGCGTCCTTCGGTGCGGGCAGGATTACCACGTGCGCGTCAGAAAGGGAGCCCGAGGGCGTCGCCTCCGCCTCGTTGCGGTCGCGCTCGCCGCCGCGTGTCAGATCGCGTCGGCGGGGTGCGCGCGCCAGAGCCCCGTCGAGCACGCGCAGGCGCTCGCGCGCCAGCACCGAGAGCTCGAGGCCGTCGCGCTGCTCCGCGCCCACCTCGCGGAGCGGCCGAACGACGTCGCGGCACGCCGCCTCTTGGTGCGGGTGCTCGCGGCGTCGGGAGATCTGCGCGCGGCCCGGGCCGAGGTCGCCGAGCTCGAGAAGCGCGCGCCGGGCAGCCCGGTGAGCTGGATCGAGCTCGGGCACGCGTTCGAGCTGTCGCACCGGTTCGACGAGGCGCTCGCCGCCTACGACACGGCCGCGAGCGTCGCGCCGCGCGCCCCCGACGGCCCGCGAGAAGGTGGCGTGCGTTGCGCGCGGTGGGACGATCCGGAGTGCGCGCTCCCGCGGCTCGAAGAGGCGGTCCGGCGAGGCGCGCGGGACGCGGAGACGTACCACGTGCTCGGGCTCGTGCGGCTCAAGCTGCGCGATCTCGACGGCGCCGAGGCCGCGTATCGGCTCGGCGTCACGGCCGACCCGTCCCGCACCGACAACACGCTCGGGCTCGCCACAGTGGCGCTCGCGCGGGGCGACGCGCGCGGCGCGCTCTCGGCCTACGACGCGATCCTCGCCCGCAAGCCCACCTTCGCCTCCGGTCACCTCGGCCGCGCGTGGGCGCTCGCCAAGCTGGGGCGGCGCGAGGAGGCGCTTCGCGCGATCGACCGAGCCGAGGAGCTCGGCGCGTCGGCCCCCCACGTGGCGCGGCAGCGGCGCGCGCTCGGCGTCCGCTGACCCTGGCGGAGTGAGCTTTACAGCGCGCCGCGCAAGGCGAATCATCGGGAGATGGACGAAGGCGAGCAAGCCGCCAAGGAGATCGAGGACGTGCTCGATGATCTCGAGATGCTCCTCAAACGCCACGACGTGGGCGAGGTGCTCGCCGGGCGCGGCGTGAACATCAGCCTGGCGATCGTCGCGTCGGACGGGCTCCGCGCGTACATCAAGGGAGACAAAGCTCGCGCCGTCGAGGACCTCGGCACCGCCGCCGAGGAGATCGCGTCGCGCATGAAGGGGAGCGCATGACCTCGAGCAAGGGCAAGAGCGGGGTCGCCCTCCCGACGCTGCGTACCGGACAGGCGAACCCACACCCCGAGCCGATCGGCGGGCCGCGCTCTCCCGTCGAGCTGATGCCGAGCTTTCGCGTCGTGCTCCTCGACCAGCGACGGTTGCCGCGTCACGAGCGCTACGATCTCTACGGGCGCGTCGAGGAGGTCAGCGAGGCCATCCGCGCGATGGTCGTGCGCGGGGCGCCCGCGATCGGCGTCGCGGCCGCCTATGGCGTCGTGCTCGCGGCGGCCCAAGAAAAAGGCGACGAGCTCGCGTTCCACGCCGCGATCCGCGCCGCCGACCGGGTGCTGCGCGTGGCGCGCCCCACGGCGGTCAACCTCGGCTGGGCCCTCGACCACATGGCGCAGTTCGCCACCACGGTCGCCGGGCTCGACTACGGCCTCCGCACGGCGCGCATGGCCGAGGAGGCGCGGCGGCTCCACACGGCCGAGGTCTCGGCCTGTCGACGTATCGGCGAGCTGTCGCTCGAGCACATCCCCGACGACGCGACCATCCTCACGCACTGCAACGCCGGCGCGCTCGCCACGGGCGGGTACGGCACGGCGCTCGGCGTGGTGCGCGCCGCCCACACGGCGGGCAAGCGCGTGCGCGTGCTCGCGTGCGAGACGCGGCCGTACCTGCAGGGCGCGCGGCTGACGGCGTGGGAGCTGTCGACCGACGGCATCCCCGTCGAGGTCATCTGCGACTCCATGGTCGCGCACTTCATGTCCAAGGGAGAGATCACGTGCGTCGTCGTCGGCGCCGATCGCATCGCGCGCAACGGCGACGTCGCCAACAAGATCGGCACGTACGGCGTCGCCTGCCTCGCCAAGGCCCACGGCGTCCCGTTCTTCGTCGCGGCGCCGTGGTCGACGGTCGACATGAAGTGTCCCGACGGGGCCGCGATCCCCATCGAGCAACGCGACGAGCGCGAGGTCACACACTTCACCACCAGCGACGGGACGGTCGACGTGCAGCTCGTGCCCGACGGCGTCCGTGCGCGCCACCCTGCCTTCGACGTGACCCCCGCGGGCCACGTGCAGGCGATCTTCACCGAGCGCGGGGTCGTCGCTCCCCCGGCCGAGGCGGCGCTCTACGCGATGGCAGGCCCGCTGCTACCATGAGGGGCATGCTCGACGCGCCCGCACCCCTCCGCCTCGCCGCGCTCGTGGCGCTCGGCGTCGTCTCGCTCCTCGCCGCGTGCAGCGACTCCTCGAGCGACGGGCTCGCGCGGCCGAGCGGGTCGAGCGGGGCGAGCGGATCGAGCGGAGATCCGCCCGACGCGGACGGCGGGTCGAGCGGAGCGTCGTCGAGCGGCGCGACCTCGAGCGGGGCGACCTCGTCGAGCGGGGCGACCTCGTCGAGCGGCGGCCCGGGCGCGCTCGCCGCGGGAAAGACGACGCGAACGATCACCGCGGGCGGCAAGTCGCGCACGTACGTGCTCGTCGCGCCGCCGGCGGTCGCGACGGGCAAGCTGCCGCTCGTCGTGGCGCTCCACGGCAACGGTGACCAAGCGCAGAACTTCCTCACAGCCACGGGCCTCGAGGCCCAGGCGGCCGCGCTCGGATACATCGTCGCGGCGCCCCAAGGCCAGAGCCAGCAGATCACCATCGGCCAGCAGACGATCAACGTCGACTGGGACGCGTACCGGACCCCAGCGCAGGGCAACATCGACACGCCGCTGCTCGACGCGATCGTCGCCGAGCTCGTGCAGACGGGGTCGGTCGACACGCAGAAGGTGAGCGTCTACGGGTACTCGCAGGGCGGCTACCTGTCGTTTCGCTGGGGCATGGAGGCCTCGGCCAAGCTGTCGTGCGCGGCGGTCGGTGCAGCGGCGAGCCCGGGCGGCTCGCAGCTCTCTGCGGCCGCGGCGCGCAAGATCCCGGTGTCGCTCCAGATCGGCACGGGCGACTCGGCGCTCGCCAATGCGCGCAGCACCAAGGCCGACCTCGAGGGCAAGGGCTTCCCCGTCGATTACCGCGAGATCCAAGGCGCCGGTCACGTGCCGTACCCCGGCGATCCCAAGCTCCCGCTCCAGTACTGTCTGAGCAAGTCCCTCTGAGCGGCCGCGCCGAGTGGCGCGCAAGCTTTGCGTGCTATGGTTTTGTCGTGGGACGGAACCTCGCGCGCGCGCCCCTCTTCCTCGCGCTCCTCCTCGCGGCGTGCTCGTCGAAGAGCGAGCCGCCCGCGAGCGAGCCGCCCTTCGACCCGACGAACCCAGGCGACGGCGGGGGCGGCTTCGGCCCGGCCGCCGGTGACGCCGGCGCGCGCTCCCAGTGCGCGGAGTCGACGAAGCTCATCTACGTCGTGAGCGAAGAGAACACGCTCTACTCGTTCACCCCGGAGACGGCGACGTTCAAGAGCATCGGGCTGCTTCGCTGCGACACGGGCGGCGCCTCCCCAACGTCGATGGCCGTCGATCGCGAGGGTTATGCGTGGGTGCGCCACTCCGACGCGAGCCTCTGGCGCGTGAGCACACAAGACGCGTCGTGCACGTCGACCAAGTACGCGCCGGGCCAGCAAGGCATCTTCCAGTTCGGGATGGGCTTCGCCACCGAGACGAGCGGGAGCGTCAACGAGCGCCTCTTCATCGCCGACTCGGACGGCTCGGGGCTCGGCCAGCTCGACCTCGCGACGATGAAGCTCACGCGCGTCGGCGAGTTCGACGGCGCCCTCCAGGGCCGCACCGCCGAGCTCACGGGCACGGGCGAGGGCAAGCTCTACGGGTTCTTCGTCACGACGCCGGCGCAGATCGCCGAGATCTCCAAGGGTACCGGGCAGATCAAGTCGGCGAAGGAGCTGCCCGGCGTCAACCCGGGCAACGCGTGGGCGTTTGCGTTCTACGGCGGCGACTTCTACATCTTCACGTCCGCGCCCACGTCGGGCCCGCCCCTCGCGGGTGGAGGATCCGACGTCCGGCGTTACCGCCCGTCGACGGGCGCCGTCGAGCTCGTGAAGCAGAAGATCGGCTTCAAGATCGTGGGCGCGGGTGTGTCGACGTGCGCGCCCACCACCTCCCCGCGCTGATCGTCGTCGCCGCCCGACGGCGCGAAGCCGACGCGAACGGCCGAAAATCACGGGCGCGCGTTTGTCGGCACGCGTGCAATGTGCAACCATGTGAAGATGGGCGCAGAAGACACCGCGACGCGCGCCGAGCCGAGCGACGAGACGCCTGAGGACGGCGCCGACCCGGGCGCGGGGCCGTCCGCCGAGGCCGCGTCGCCAGATGAGGGCGCCGACGTCGTCGAGTCGTCTGTCGTCGCCGTGGGGGAGGGGCGCCGCAAGGCGAAGGCCGACGAGCCCAAGGCCGACGAGCCCAAAGCGCGACGCGTCACGAGCACAGACCCACGCTTCGCCGAGCTCGACGCGCTCCTCGACCGCAACGACTGGGCCGCGGTGCAGGAGCAGCTCGGGCCGTACGAGGACCTCGGCAAGCTCCCGCCCAACCTCGCCCTGATCGCCGCGCTCGCGCACCACGAGCGCGCCTCCGAGGGGGATCCCGATCCCACGCCGATCGCCATCCGGTGCATGGCCGGTCTGCTCGCCGTCGACGAGGACAGCCCCGCGGCCCGCGTGCTCGCCAAGCGCCTCTTGCGCAAGAACCCCGTGCAGTTCCGCGAGATCAAGGCGCCGCCGGCTCGCGTCTCGGCGCTCATCATCGTCCTCACGCTCGTCGTCGGCGGCGGCGTGGGCTGGCTCGTATCGATGGGGAGCTGGCGCGCGGTCGCCAACCTCCTGCACCTCTGACGCGTTGCGTCGTCGATCTTACGGCGTGTTGCGGCCCGGAACGATGTGTGGCGGGCACCTACATTAGGTGCTAGACCGCGGGTCGATGATCGATCCCAAGCCCGAGCCGTGGTGACCACGCGCGCGGAGCTGCTGCGCCGACTGGCCCACTGGGGCTCGTCACGCGGGCCCGAGTGGTTCGTGCGCTACAGCCCCGCCGTGGTCGGCTGCGCGGCCGCGCTCGCGGCGCCCGAGGCCCGTAGGAACATCCGTCGCTCGCTCGTCGAGGTGCGCGGCGCACGATCTCCGGCGCGAGACGCGGTCGACGTCTTGCGCACCTTCTCCGCGTACGCCGGATCGCTCGCCGAGTCGCTGGCGCGCGGCTCCGACAACGACGGCCCCATCGTGCCCGTCATCCGCGGCGCCCCCTACATCCGCGAGGTGCTCTCGGACGGGCGCGGCTTCGTGGTCGGCACGCTCCACTCGGGCGGGTGGGACGTCATCGGGAAGCTGCTCTCCGGTCCGCTCGCCCGCGAGGTGCTGCTCGTGATGGAGCGGGAGCCCGACGGCGCCGCCCGCGCGTTCCACGACGAGATCCGCGAACGGGGAGGGGTGCGTGTCGCACACGTCGGCGGCGGAGACGCGCTGGCCTCGCTCCCGCTCTTGTCGCACCTGCGCGGGGGAGGAGTCGTCGCGGCGCAGCTCGACCGGCTCGCCCCGGGCATGCGCGCGCGGCCGGTTCGTCTCTTCGACCGCGACGGGGCGCTTCCCGAGGGCCCGCTGCTGCTCGCGCGCCTCGCGGGCGTCCCGCTGCTGCCCATCTTCTGCGCGCGCCTCGGCTTTCGGCGCTACCTCTTGCACATCGAGCGTCCCGTGCGCCTCGCGCGGCGCGCGACGCCCGCCGACATCGACGCGGCCGCACAGCGCGTCGCCGACGCGATGACGGGCTTCTTGCGCGCGCACCCGACGCAGTGGTTCCGCTTCTCCTGACGCGGCCGCGCGACTTGCGTCGATCGGGCCGGACTGGTGCCATGCGAACATGGCCTCTCGAAGCGCGCTGCCCGTCGCCGTCTCGATGTTCACGCTCGTCGCCGCCGGGTGCTCTGGCGCTGGAGGCTCGGGGTCCTCGGGCCCGAGCCGCGAGCTCTCGGCCTGCGCGGGAGGGCTGAGCGACGCCGAGATCGCCGACGCGATCCGCGTCACGACCGACTTCGAGGACAGCTGTCACGAGCTCGTCGTGTGCGGCGGGCTGGCCAACGGCCTCAGCACGAGCGTCGTGCAGATCTTCGTCGACGCCGCGCTCGGCGTCGCAGGTCGGGGAGGGCTCGTCTTCGACGGCAAGGACACCTACCGCTCGCCGCCCGGGTCGGTCGCGGGCACGAACATGGACGCGACCCTGCACCTGCCCAAGGACACGGCGTTCGGCAAGGCGGGCGACGTGATCCCGTTCGACCTGCTGACCGTCGAGAGCTACTTCAAGGGCGCGAACGTCAAGGCCGAGGGCGGGATCTCCACGAGCGGGGTGAGCGTGAAGATCAAGGTCACCTACCAGGAGCTCGGCCCGGCGTTCGAGCTGCTCGGGCTCTCTGCACCCGCGGGCCCCAACGAGGTCACGCTCGAGGCGCAGCCCGTGTCGCGCGCGCTCTCGGCCATCAAGCTCCGCGCCAAGACCCACGTCGACGACAAGAAGGGCGCCTCTGCCTTCGTCTACGACCTCACGTCGCCCGAGACGACGCTCGGAGACCTGGTCGACGGCGGCTCGCTCGCGTTCGCGCTCGACGGCGTCAACGGCACGCGCTCCGACCGCTCGCAGACGCTCGCGAGCACCCGGTGGGAGGTCGTCTACGCGGGCGGGAAGGTCGGAAAGCTCGACGGCACGATCGGCATCTCCGTGACCGGCGGACCGCTCCCGCATCGCGCGACGTTCGTGTACCCCAAGTCGAACACGGCAAAGATCACGTACGCGTGCCCGTAGACGTGTCGCCGCGCTCCGTCACACGCTCCGCCGCGCGCGCGCCAGGTGCACCCACGACGGACCGCGGAGGTTGCGCGCCCGCACGACGCGGGTGACCTTCTGGCCGAAGCGCACGTCGAGCTCGGGCACGACCCACCCGGGTCGCTTGGGTGCCTCGACGCGCAAGAGGTCCAAGAGCGCCTCGCGCTCGGCGCTGCGTCCGACGGTGCGCGCCTCTCGGTCCTCCATGAACACGATGAACACAGCGACGTCGGGGTCGAGCTCCTCGACGAACGCGAACGTCTCGAGGGCCTCGCGCACGCCTTCTCCCTCGGCGCCGAGGACGAACGTGTGCGCGTCGCTGATCCCGTGCCGGACGAAGCTGGCGCGCACGCGCCGGACGTCGTCGAGGTCGAACGGCTTGTTGAGGCGCACGAGCGACGCCGCGCTGCCCGTGTCGGTGCCGATCTCCGCGCCGACGCAGCCCGCGCGCTTCATCGCCGCGACGACCTCGTCGTCGAGCGACGCGGGAGACACGTAGGCCACCCACGGGATGGGCGCCCCGGCGCGCTCGAGCCCGGCGCAGATCGCCAGCGCGTGCGAGCGGGGCACGTTGAACACGCTGTCGACGATGAACACGTGGCTCACCCCCGGCGCCTGGGCCCGGGCCACCATCTCGGCGACGACGCGATCCGGATCGCGCGCGCGCACCTTCCTGCCCTCGAGATCCGGGTAGTCGCAGTAGGTGCACGCGAACGCGCAGCCACGCTTGGTCTGTACGCTGTCGGTGCCCTCGATCTCGTAGTACCGCGGGTCGACGAGATCACGCGCAGGCTCGGGGAGCGCGTCGAGGTCGGCGGCGAGGCCCAGGGCGCGGCCCTTGGCGAGCGACGTGACGATGCCGTCCGCGGCCGCCGAGCGGACGACGTCGGGCGGCGCCTCTCCGCGCGCGATCGTGGAGAGCACGTCGAGGAACGCGCGCTCTCCTTCTCCCGCGACCGCGGTCGTCGCGCCCATCCGGGCGCGTAGGCCCTCGGGCTGCAGCGTGATGGCCGCGCCCCCCAAGACGAGCGGAGCGCGTGTATATGCACGGATGTGAGCCCCGAGCGCCTCGTAGTAGGCGAGGAGCGGCTCGCTGTCGCCGTATGAGTTGTCGTGCAGGTTTCGAAGGCCGACGCCCACCACGTCGGGCGGATGCGCGCGCAGCTCGCGCTCCACGGCCCCGCGCCAGTCGTCCTCGAAGCACAGATCGAGCACCCTCACGTCGTGCTCTCGGCGCGCGGCCGCCGCGACGTACAAGAGCCCGATCGGGACGACGGGCGAGGGGAACTGCTCTCGGTTGGCCGAGACGAGGAGCACGCGCATGCGCTACCCGCGTCACTATAGGCAATGGGGCCCGCGGCGTCGCCCGCGCAGGCGCACGATCTGCGTGAGGCGCAAGACCCGCACCCCCGGCGACGCCGACGTACGCGCGCCGTCGGCGCCGACGGCGTGGCGCGCGCCTTGCTTGACGCTCGGGTCATGAGCGCCTTTCGACACATCCTCGTCCCCACCGACTTCGGCGAGAGCTCGGCGCGCGCGCTCGACCTCGCGCTCGAGATCGCCGCCAAGTTCGACTCCAAGGTCACCGTGCTCCACGCCGGGTGGGTACCGACGCAATACTTCGCGGCGTACTCGGAGGTGCTGGCGATGCCCGCGAGCGAGATCGCCAAGGAGGCGCGCAAGGAGCTCGACGAGGCGGTGAAGGCCGCGCAGAAGCGCCACGCGCGCGTCGAGGGCGAGGTCGTCACGGGTGACGCCCCCGAGCGCATCCTCGACTTCGCGAAGGAGCACGGCGTCGACACGATCGTGATGGGCACCCACGGCCGCCGCGGGATCCCCAGGGTCTTGCTCGGGAGCGTCGCCGAGAAGGTCGTGCGCCTTTCGCCCGTGCCTGTGCTGACCGTTCGGGCCGCCGCCGCGCCCCCCGCTGCCTAGTGCGGCATTGACCGCGCACAGGGCCGACGCTACGAAACCCCGGTGAGCAGCTCCCCGAGCGCCCCCGGTCCCACGTCGCGTTTTGCGCCCAAGCCTGCGTGGCTCAAGGTGCGCGCCCCCGGCGGGCCGACGTACACGCACCTCAAAGAGACGTTCCGCGCCCTCGACCTCCACACCGTGTGCGAAGAGGCGCGCTGCCCCAACGTGGGCGAGTGTTGGACCGAGGGCACCGCGACGGTGATGCTCCTCGGCGACGTCTGCACGCGCGCGTGCCGCTTCTGCGC
>JAGQJA010000548.1 GCA_020430845.1 Myxococcales bacterium | reverse complement strand
GACAAGAAGAAGGTCAGCGTCGTCTACCCCGTCGTCTTCGCCCCTGGCTCCGGACGGGTGATGAGCCGCGCGAGCGTCTCGATCGCGGGCTCGCGCGGTGGGCTCATCCTCACGCGGCTCCACGCGCGCTACGACAAGGGCTCGCTCGGAGAAGATCTCGTCTTTCGCAAGGCCGAGCCCATCGTCGGCGGTCGCGAGATCCTCCGCGACGGCAAGCTCGATCACGGCGCGACCAAGACCACGGGCTCGAGCTCGTTCCAGGGGCGCTACGCGATTCGGCACCCGTGGACGGGCAAGATCGCGTGCGCGGAGCCGCGACGCGGCGTGTGGGGCCCGCGTTGGCCCGATGTAGACGCGGGCGCCGAAGACACGAGCGCGGGGCTCGGTCAGCCCACGGCGGTCCCCGCGGCGAACCTCGCCTACGTGCCGCGCAACGCGAGCCTGGCGTCGTTCACCAACGTCACGGCGGCGGAACTCACGGGGACGTCGCTCGGCGAGGATCCCGACGCGGGCAGTACGGCCTCGGTCGACGCGGGCACGCCAGCCGCGCCGACGCGCTCGTCACGCTGCGGCTGCCGCGCCGTGGGAGACGCAAACGGCGTCGCGTCTCCGTTCGGCGCGCTGCTCCTCGGCATGCTCGCGGCCATGCGGCGCGCCTCGCGTCGCGGCGACGCAGACGACGAAGGGGGCCCTGCGCGTCGGCGCTGACCCCCCGCGCCGCGCCCGGAGCCGTGGGCGCGACGCGGGGTCTCTCTCTCAGCGCTGACCCTCCTCGATGTAGCCGTGCCGATCGCGGCCGGTCACTCCCCCTCCGGCGCAGGGTTCGCCGCGGGCATGCCGACGCCTTCGGGCATCGGAGGAGGACCGTTGGTGGGCTTGGGGTCGACGAGGCTGCACGTCGACTCCGCGTTGTACTGCCACCCGTCCCTCCACGATCCACCGCTGCACCGCCCGCTCCATTGCCAGTTGCCCGGCGTTCGGGCGAAGCACGCGGCCTGCGTCACTCGCAGGTGGTCGAGGCAGCTGCTGAGGCTCCAGAAGGACACCAGAGCAACAATCACGACCACAGCGCCTGCGATGAGAGCGATGGCAACCGCCTGAGCGATGTTCGGGTGGAGCGCCGTGCCGGCGTTCGCTCCCTCGCGCATGGTCACCGAGACGCGCTCGCCGGTCGGCATCTCGACCGCCATCCGCCAGAGACCGCCGCCGAGGTCTGTGTTCTCGACGAGACGGTAGGACACGCCGGAGATGTTGAACGAGAGGACGCCACCCGGCTCCTCCGAGACGGTCAGACCGTCGAGCGTGACGTTCTGCGTGAAGACGACCTCTCCCGAGGTGTTCTTGAGCGTAACCGTCGAGCCGTCCGAATCGCTCAGCGCTGCCGAGAGCGTGGCGGGCGAGACGTTGTCCGATTCCGAGTCCGATTCGGGCCCCGCTTGGGTGCAGCCGGTGAGCGCAGTGAGCGACCCAGAGACAGTCGCGATCGAGAGGAACAGCGCGAACGGGCTGGCAAACATCGATGAGCGGAAGGCACGCATTGGACGACTCCTGTTTGAGCGGTGTGACGCGTCAGCGCGTCGAACAGGGTAGTTGCATGGTGCGTGCCGGGTTATTGACTCATAAGACTATGATTATGTATTGGCTATTGATAACTAGTTGTGCAAACTGATTAGCAAATAGACAGTTTGCTCGTACTGCGTACTTCATGCATGCGACTCCAGTGGCGTCGGCTGCACATCGTGAGCAGTGCCGGGGTTGCGCTGAGGTCTCTCATGCTCGGCGCCCGGGGAGACGGGCTGCCGCAGGACGCGCCGGCACGCGGCGGCGTGTGGCGGTGGCGTGTGGCGCACGGACGTGGCGGCGTGTGGCGTCGGCGTGTGGCGCACGCACGCGGCGGCACGCGCTCGAAGACGACAAAAAGCCACTCTCGACCGACTCGCGTCCTTGCGGCTGCACCCCCGGAGGGGCGCGCAGCGTGAGGTCGACGAGTGATCGAGAGCGGCGAGGACGAGGCGCTACGGATGCCTGGCGCCGTGGGCGCGACGCGCGGACTGTGTCTCAGCG
>JAGQJA010000547.1:2798-8958 GCA_020430845.1 Myxococcales bacterium | reverse complement strand
CCGCGTGCGTCGAAGGACAGACGCGGTGCGAGGGCGATCTCGTCTCGACGTGCGCCGTCGGCCCCGGCGGCGAGCCCGCGTTCTCGCCCGCGGTCGCGTGCGCAGGTGACGCCGTGTGCAAGGGCGCCGCGTGCGTCGAGCCCACCGCGGGACAGCGCGCGCAGGCGGCCGAGCTGCTCGAGGTCGTGGGCTACCTCCAGGGCAACACCGCGTGGCACGGCCCGCTCGACTGGGCGCGCATCCGCGACGACGGCAAGCGCCGCATCTTCCGCGGAGACGGCGGCGAGCTCGACTACTTCACCGCCCTCTTCCACGCCTTCATCGCGGTGCCCCAGGGGCACCAAGGGCTCTACGCGGGGCGCGCGTGCGGCAAGCTCGTGCCCATGCCCGGCTTCGCGCAGCGCGGCGCGTGTGGGCGTCCGCACCCGCGCGGCGTGATCGTCACGCAGGTCGCGGCGGGCAACGCGCTCGGTCTCGCGAAGGGGGACCTCATCGTCGGGCTCGGCGCCGCGCGCGGAGACGCCGTGCTCGCCGAGCTGTCGCAGCGTCCGTCGTGCGCGACGAGCCGACCGGGCGCGTCGTTCACCGCGTTCACCACCGCGACGACGTTCTCCGATCTCGTGCGGCCCGGCGAGAAGCTCGAGGTCGAGTCCCCCGACGGCGCTGTCCGCGCCGTGACCGTGCCCGACGGCGCGCTGAGCGGCGATCTGCAGAAGGCGCTCTTCTGTCAGGACCCCTTCGGACGCGACACACGAAAGCCCGTCGAGTCCGAGCTCCGCCCCGACGGCGTCGGCGTCATTCGACTCCCGGGCTTCACCGATCCCGAGCAACCCTTCCCCACGAGCGGCAACCCCGCAGACATCGACGCGTACCAGGCGAAGTTCGAGGACAAGATCCAGGCGGCGTTCGACGCGGTGAAGACCGCGCGCGCGATCGTGTGGGACGTGCGCGGCAACGGCGGCGGCCTCACGCGCGTGGGCCTCGACATCGCGTCGGGCTTTCCGGGCGCGCAGGCCGGCGACATCTCCTACTGCCAGGCGCGCATCCCCGAGTCGGATCCCCCCGCGTTCGACACCTTCAAGTACGCGACGTATGCGCTCGCGCCGGGCGGGCGCTTTGCGTACGCGGGCAAGGTGGCGGTGCTCATCGACGGGCTCGACTACAGCGCGGCCGACTACTTCCCGCTCGCCGTGAAGACCAAGACGAGCGCGATCCTCGTGGGCGCGCCCACCGCCGGCGGCTTCGGGGCCACGAGCGCGACGCGCGACTTCAAGGGGCCGCCGAGCTTCTCGGTGTCGGTCGATCTCAACCGGTGCAGCGCGGCCGCCGACGACACGCCGCTCGAGGGGCGCGGGGTCACGCCGCACGTCGCGGCCGAGTACGATCCCAAGGACGTCGCCGCGGGGCGCGACTCGATCCTCGAGCGCGCCGTCCGAGAGCTCGACGCGCGCTGAGCCGAGCCGGCCGTCTCAGCGACCGAGCTTCTTCTTGAGCGCCGCGAGCTCGTCGTCGACCTCGCGCTCCTCGCGGGCCGCCTTCTCGCGGGCCGCCTTGGTCTCGCGGGCCTCTTTCGCCGCGCGCTCCTTGGCCTCTTCGGCCTCGCGCTCTCGGCGCTCCTTCATGCGCGCGTCGGCGGCGCGCAGCTTGTCGCCCGCCTCGGACTCGCGGCGCTTCTTCTTCGTCTTCTCGTCCTCGCTCGGCGGCTCCTCGTCGGCCACGTCACCGAAGAGCGCCTCCTCGATCTTGCGACCGGCGCCCTTGGCAGTGGCCACCGCGGCCTCGGCGCTCTTCTTCGCCGCCGCCTTGGCCATCGACTTCGCCATGTCGGCGCTCTTCTCGGCCGCGAGCTTCGCCGCGCGGTCGGCCACGTCCTTGGTGAACCGATCCTTGAGGCGATCGAACAGGCCCATCCCCTCATCATAGCGCGAACCGCGCGGGCGCCCGGGCTCGGACGACGGGCGCGGCGCGTGACGGAGCCTCAGGCACCGAGCCGCACAAGCTCTTGTTTCTGTTTGATTTTTCGGTTGCGCACCCGACCGCGCCCGACCTCGCAGGCGCGCGCCACGCTGGCCCCGCGAGACCGAGCCGGTGCACGATGCATCCCATGAGCATGAGCGACGTCGTCCTGCAAACCGTCCCCCTCGGCGCGCCCCCCTGGCCCACCCTCGACCCGTTCCTCTTCTGCGTGCACCACTTCGACGCGTACCCCGCGGGCGAGGAGCACATGGGTCCGCCGGCGAAGACGCTCGCGGGCCGCGCCATCGGCAGCGACTTCTCGGGCAAGGACGGCTGGAGCATGTACCACGGCGAGCGCGTGCCCGGCTTTCCGGCGCACCCGCACCGCGGCTTCGAGACGGTGACCGTGGTGCGCCAAGGGCACATCGACCACTCCGACTCGCTCGGCGCGACCGCGCGTTTCGGCCCGGGCGACGTGCAGTGGATGACGGCCGGTCGCGGCATCGTGCACTGCGAGATGTTCCCGCTGCGCGAGCGCGACAAGGGCAACACGGGCGAGCTCTTCCAGATCTGGATGAACCTGCCCGCCAAGGACAAGCTCGTCGAGCCGCACTTCAAGATGCTGTGGGACGGGACGATCCCCGAGGTGCGCAGCGAGGACGCCGAAGGACGCGAGACCCGCGTGCGCGTCGTCGCGGGCTCGTTCGGTGACGCGCGGGCCCCGTCCCCGCCGCCTCACTCGTGGGCGTCTCGACCGGAGGCCGGGGTCGCCATCTGGACGATCAAGATGGCGGCCGGGAGCAAGCTCACCCTGCCCGCGTCGACCACGCCCGACGTGGCACGCGTCGCGTACTTCTTCGAGGGCGGCACGCTCGCCGTCGAGGGCACCGACAAGACGTTCACGCCCAAGACCGCGCTCGTGCTCGACGCCGATCAGCCGGCCACGCTCGAGGCGCGAGGCGCCGCGGCCGACATCCTGGTGCTCCAAGGGCGGCCCATCGGGGAGCCCGTCGCGCAGCACGGCCCCTTCGTGATGAACACGAAGGAAGAGATCATGAAGGCGTTCGAGGACTACCGCGCCACGCGCTTCGGCGAGTGGCCGTGGGAGAGCGAGGCGCCCGTGCACCCCCGTGAACGTGGCCGCTTCGCCAAGCACGCCGACGGCACCGTCGAAGAGGGGCGCTGAGCGGCGGCGACGCTCAGAACGTCTGCTGGTCGAAGTGAAAGAGCAGAAAGCGCGGTGACGCCGACGCCGGGTCGACGACGATCGCGCCGTCCTGGTTCTGCCCCGCGTTGTTGCGGTGGATCTTGTGCGCGCTCTCGGGCCTGCCCTGCCCGCTCTCGCCGTACACGCTCACCGGCTTGCCGATCGTGAGCTCCTTGGCGATCGCCTCGACGAGATCCGTGAGGGCGAGCGGGGTGAAGTCGGCGTTGGTCACGCCCAGCATGCTCGGGTAGTCGAGGGCGATGCCCGTGTGCCACCCCTCGGCGAAGGCGGGGCCGACGAGCGCGTGCGGCTTGATCGCGTAGCGCACCTTGGGGTCCTGGCCGGCCCGATCGCTCTGCACGTTGACGACGAGGCGGTACACCTTGCCGGCCATCCACACCTGCAGGATGAGGTGGTCCTTGTTGGGGAAGGTGCAGTTTACATCTGTTGGGCGCTGGACGGCGTAGATGAGACCGTCGATGCGGCCGAAGCCCTCGGTGAGCTGATCGCCGAACGTGTCGGCGCACTTTCCGGTGAACGACGCGCCCGGCCCGGCGTCGGCGCCCGCGTCGAGGCCCGCCCCCCCCTCCGACGGCGCGGCCGCGTCTGCGGAGGGATCGGGAGGATCGCCCGGGGCCGGTGTGCCGAGCGTGGGGCTCACCTGATCGGTGCACGCGACCGCGAAGAGCGCGCCCAGCCCGAGGACCCACGAGGCCCGAAGAACAAGCATGACCGAAGCCATGACACAGCTTCGGCCGCTCGCAAGCCCAGAGCGGCGCCCCGGGCCGCGCCGTGCTAAGGCGCCCCTCATGCGAGCCCTCGCCCCCTTGCTGTTCGCCGGCTGCGCCCTGCTCGGGGCAGGCCACGCGCACGCCAAGCCGCGCACGGCCAAGCACGCCCCCAAGCACGCAGGGCCGGTCGCGTGGTGCGCGCCCGAGGTCGAGTCGCTCGGGGACGGCGTCTGCCACATCGACGGCGGGCAGCCGGCGGGGCGACGCACGCTCGTCATCTTCTTGCACGGCGCGATCGCCAAGAACGTCGACTGGCAGTGGACGCAAGAGCGCGCGCTGCTGAGGCAGGCGAAGGCGAGCAAGTTCGAGGCGCTCTTTCCGCGCGCTCCGCTCGGTGAGTCGGGATACCTGTGGCCCGGATCGGCCGAAGGGCAGAAGGCACACGAGGCGGCGCTGCTCGCGTCGTGGCGACGCGCCCGCAAGAAGCTCGAGGCGAGGCAGGGGCGCCCCTTCGACGAGGTGTTCGTCATGGGCTTCTCGAGCGGCGCCTACTACGTGAGCTCGCTCGCCAACCGCGGCGCGGTCCAGGCCGACGGCTTCGGTGTCTTCGCGGGGGGCGCGCTGATGCGCTGGCCCGTGTCGGCCTCCACGCCGAAGCCCCCGTTCTTCGTGGGCGTGTGCGCCGACGACGCGCAGACGGCGACGCACGGGCGCGGGCTCGGAGGCTCGCTCTCGGCGCACCGCTGGCCGCACAAGGTCGACGAACGCCGCGTCGGACACATGTACGCCGACGGGCACGTGGCCAGCGCGCTCTCGTACCTGCGGGCCGCGCGCGACGCCGCCAAGCGCTGAGCGGCGCTCAGAGCGGATAGCTCAGCGTCGCGCCGAGCACGGTGACGAGCACGAGCACCAGCGGCAAGAGCACGAGGAACACCAGGAACGTGTAGCCCATGACGTCGCGCGCGCGCAGGCCGAAGAGCCCGAGGATGGGCAGCATCCAGAACGGCTGCACGAGGTTGGCGATCGCCTCGCCGAGGTCGTAGACGGCGACCATCCACCCGAGGTGCACGTGCAGATCGTGCGCGGCCTGCATGACGTACGGCGCCTCGATGACCCACTTCGAGCCGCCCGATGGGACGAAGACGCCGAGCGCCGCCGAATAGACGGCGACGATCGCGGGGAACGTCTGCTTGTTGCTGATGCCGACGAACCAAGACGCGATGACCTGGTTCATGTGGGTCTTGGTGACGATCGCGGAGATGCCCGCGTAGAACGGAAACTGCAAGATGACGCCCCAAACACCCGGCGTCGCGTCCTTGACCGCGCGCATGAGGCGCGCCGGCGTGACGTGGAGCGCCGCGCCGAGCGTGAGGAAGACGAGGTTGAGCGCGTTGACGTTGAGCGCGTTGAGACCTTTGCCGCTCGTGGCGAAGTCGTGCACCAGGTAGCCGCCCGCGAGCAGCACGAACGCGATCGTGAGCCAGGGGGCGTGCTCGAGCCACTCGCCCGGCGTGCGCTTGCGCGGCGGGTCGGGCTGGTCGAGCGGCGACACGCCCAGGTCGATGCCGAGGTCCTCGGCGGTGCGCGCCCGCGCGGCGGTCGGCGCGTAGAGGTAGACGACCACCGTGACGACGACGATCTCGACCGCGACGCTGACGAGGCTCTGCCAGAGGAAGATCGTGTGCGTGAGCGGGATGATCCCGCCAGGCACCACGTCACCGGCCTCGACGACCTTGCGCACCGCCGGCTGGAGGGCCGACGGCGTGGCCATCTGCAAGGCGGCCGAGCCGCTGAGGCCCTGCGCCCAGATGCTCCCGAGGCCGAGGAACGAGCTCGCCGCGACGGCGCGGTAGTCGACGCCTGCGACGCGGCGCGCGACCTCTTTGGCGAGCATCGCGCTGAAGATGAGGCTGAAGCCCCAGTTGAACCACGACGAGAGCATCGCGAAGAGCGCCACCATCGCGATGGCCTGCTTGGGCGTGCGCGGCAGGCGCGCGATCGCGGCGATGGCGCGGTACACCGGGCGCGTCGTGGCCACGACGTACCCCGTGATGATGATGAGCGCCATCTGGAGCGTGAACGGGATGAGCTCCCAGAAGCCTGCGCCCCACATCGCAGCCGTTTGCACTGCCGCGCCGACGAGCCCGTGCCTGCCACGCAGCGAGACGATCCCGGCGACCACGATGAGCAGCGTCGCGAGGAGCGCGAAGACGAACGCGTCGGGGATCCATCGCTCGGCCCACGCCGTGAAGCGCTCGGCGGCGCG
>JAGQJA010000547.1:2430-2701 GCA_020430845.1 Myxococcales bacterium | reverse complement strand
CGAGCTTACACGAGCAGCGCGCGGTGCGCGCGCGGCGTCAGGCGGGACGGCGTCGCGCCGCTGCGAGCCGCTGACCGAGCAGGCGGCACGCGTCGACCGAGGTGAGGATCCCCACGAGCCGCGCGCCCTCGAGCACCAGCGCGGCGTCGACGCGTCGGTTCGCCATCTCGACCAAGACCTCGTCGAGGGGCGCCGACGGCGCGACCGCGTGCGGGGGCTCTGCGCCGATCACCTTGATCGCGTGGAGCGCTCGCGCGCCCGCGGGCTCGGG
>JAGQJA010000547.1:0-2384 GCA_020430845.1 Myxococcales bacterium | reverse complement strand
GAGAGGTCGGTGACGGGGACGTGGCGAATGTTGTAGGCGTCCATCGCCGCGCGCGCGTCGGCGACGGTGGCCGAGGGAGGGAGCGCCACGGGCGCCGGCGTCATCGCCCGCTCCACCGTCCAGGCTGCGGGCGGTGGCCCGAGGTCGAGCGCGTCGGCCACCACGGCGAGCAGATCGTGCTCGGTGATGATGCCCACGAGCTTGTCGTCTTCGACGACGGGCAGGCAGCCGAAGCGATGATCACGCATGAGCCGCGCCGCGGTGACGGCGAGCGCCTTGGGCTGGATGGTCCAGACCTCGGTCTGCATCACGCGCGAGACGGGCACCGCGAGCTGGAGCGTGGAGCGCTCGTCCTCGGACAGCGGTGTGAGCGCGCTCAGCGACGCGGCGAGCAGATCACGGTGCGTGACGAGCCCCACCAGCTTGCCGCCGTCGACGACGGGGATGTGACGGATGCGCGCCATCTGCATCAGCGAGTCGGCGAGCGTGAGGCTCTGCGTCGGGCCGAGGCTGAAGACGGGCGAGCTCATCAGATCGCTGACGCGGAGCTCGGAGGCGGTGGTCACGGCGGGCACGCCCGGAGGATATCGCCAACGCGCGCCACGCGCCGTGATCGTGCGCACAAAACGCGCAACGCGCACGCGAGCCACACCTGGGTGCGGGCTCGGGCGCGCGAAGCGGGGCCGATCCGTGTCGGCCGTCGAACATCGGAGAGGCTGCGCCCGCGGATCGTCGAGCACGGTGCACGTGCGACCCGCGGACTCGGCGGTCCCCCCTTACCGCCTCAGACTCCCCACTCCTCAGGAAGCGGCTGCGGTCCCGGCACGATGCCGGCAATGTCCGGGTCCTCGCCCGGCGCGACGTCCGGGCGATTGGGCTTCTCGCGCTTGCGCTCTTCGCGCTTGGCGAGCTTGTCCCGGGCCTTGTCTTGACGCTGACGTTCCTTCTGGCGCTTGCTGACGCTGGGGTTTGACATCGTCACCAGCCCCGATCGCCGCCGCCGCGGCGGTCACCACCGCCACCGCCGCCGCGACGCGGGCCGCCGCCACCACCGCCACCGGGACGGCCACCGCCGCCGCCGCCACCACCACCGCCGCGGCGCTGCTCGGCCTCGTTCACGCGGAGGGGGCGCCCGTCGATGATGGCGCCGTTGAGGGCCGCGATCGCCTTCTGGGCCTGCTCGTCGGTCCCCATGGTCACAAAGCCGAAGCCGCGCGAGCGGCCGGTCTCGCGGTCGATGAGCACGTGGGCGTCGGTCACCTCGCCGAACTCGGCAAAGGATTCACGCAGCGTGTCGGAGGTGGCGTGGTAGGAAAGATTGCCCACGTAGAGTCGATTGCTCATGGTCGTGTCTCGTTCTGTCTGTCAACGGCTCGATCTGAAGACCCGCGTCCAATTGCCGTTGGGATCGGAGGAGGCCCGCGGATAGCTCCGCGTCCACACACTGACGAACATGCGAGCGAGCGACCCCGAGAACCCGAGAGAGCATCGACTGGCGTGAAAACGTGCGCGTGAGATGGCAGCAACGATAGTCGGCCGCGGCGGAAGAGCAAGCCCAACTTGGCGGGCCCCGGGTCGACCCGAACACCCCAATAAACCGCCCCGTTACGCCCGCCCGACGCCCCACCTCGGCGGCGCGCTCGGCGGGCGCCGGCCGGCCGCGGGGCGCCCCTCCCGCGGATCCGCGGTTGACGTGGGCGGCCCAGCGATCCACATAGGCCCGCGAGATCACCCATGAACCCACGCGCGGCCGATAGCCGCACGCCCGACGACGGCGTCCCCGGCCCACGCCCTTCGCGACCGCGACCTTCCCGCCCGAGGGCCTCCAAGCCCAGCCTTGCCGACGCGCCTGCGTCGAGCGCGCACTTGCTCCCGGCCGATCCGCTGGCCGACCTCGCGAGCTTGGTCGGTCCCGAGCTGGCCAAGGCCATCGAGCGAAAGGCTTTCACATCTCTCACGCCCGTCCAGCAGGCCGTGCTCGACCCTGCCCTCGAGGGCCGTGACCTGCGCGTCAGCTCGCAGACGGGCTCGGGCAAGACGGTGGCCATCGGCTTCGCGCTGCGCACGGCCATCGTCGGCGACGCGTCTCCCGGCGAGCGTGGCGCGCGCCCGCTCGCGATGGTGATCGTCCCGACGCGGGAGCTCGCCAAGCAGGTCCAAGAAGAGCTGTCGTGGCTGTACGCGCCCCTGGGCGCGAAGGTGGCCTCGGTGGCGGGCGGCGGAGGCGGCGGCGGGTACCGCACGGAGATGCGCGCGTTCCGTGAGGGACCGGCGGTGATCGTCGGCACGCCCGGGCGCTTGCTCGATCACCTGACGCGCGGCGCGATCGACGCGAGCCAGGTCGCGGCCGTGGTGCTCGACGAGGCCGACCGCATGCTCGACAT
>JAGQJA010000546.1:4201-13528 GCA_020430845.1 Myxococcales bacterium | reverse complement strand
GCCCCGCCCCCCTACGCCGTGACCGCGCCCCCTCCATCGCCGTGGTCGGTGCGTCTCGGCGCGGCCGTCGCGGCCACGGGCGTGTTGATCGCGGTGTCCGTGGGCATCGGCAGCCTCGGAAAGAACGGGTGCAAGGGTCCCGTGTGCGCGCCTCGCGACGTCCAAGGCTGCCTCACGAGCTGCGACAAGGGCAGCGCTCCGAGCTGTCGCTACCTCGGCGAGATGTACGAGCGAGGCGACACAGAGGCCCCCAAGGACGCGCAGCTCGCGCGACGCGCCTACGCCCGCGGGTGCGACCGCTCCGACGCAGAGGCCTGCGCGGCGCTCGCGGAGATGGAGCTCGACGGCGCGGGTGGGCTCGCCATGCCCGACCTGTCGCTCGATCACGCGAAGTCCGCGTGCGAGCACCGCGTCCCCATCGCGCGAGGATGCCACGTGCTCGCGCGCATCTACGAGACGGGCGCGGCCGGCGTCACACGCGACGTGAAGCGCGCGAGCCTCCTCTACGAGCAGTCGTGCCAGGACGCGTACGGCCCGTCGTGCACGCGCCTCGGCGAGCTCGCCGCGGGCGGCCCCGACAAGAACACGGTGCGCGCCGCGGAGCTCTGGCAGACGGCATGCGACCGGGCCGACGGGCGCGCGTGCCTGCTCCTCGGAGACCTCCGCGCGTCATCCGCGAAACGCGCCGACGCGGAGCACGCGTACGGCCGAGGCTGCGATGCCGGGATCGCGCGCGCCTGCGGGAAGCTCGCGATGCTCCTCTGGCCTACGACCAAAGGCGACCCGGCCTGGCGGCGCGTGCGAGAGGCGCTCGACAAGGGGTGCTCGGCCCAGGTGCACGACCCCGTCGCCTGCGAGAAGCTCGGTGAGCTCTACACCTACGGCCGCGGCGTCACGCGCGACGCGAGGCTCGCGCAGTTCGCGTTCGCGAACGCGTGCAGCAAGGTCGACGCGACCGAGACCGAGGGCACGCGCGCGTGCGGGCGCGCGCAGACGTACATGGGTCGCGCTTCGAAAGACGCGCGCTCGGCCGTGCTCGACTTCGAGAACGCGTGTGAGCGCCGCGACCCGTGGGGGTGCGTCGAGCTCGGGATTCGTTACGAGCAAGGCGCGGGCGTCCCCCGGCAAGACGCTTCGCAGGCGCGAGCCCTGTACGAGCGCGCCTGCGCCCCCGTCGACGCTCCTTTCGACGCGCTCGACAAGGTCGCGTGCGCCCGCGCCAAGGAACGACAGGGCGCCGCCACCTCGGAGCCCGCGGCTGCGCGCGCGCTGTTCGAGGCCTCGTGCCAGGGGGGCTCGGGTCACGGGTGCCTGCGCCTCGCGGAGCTCGCCCTCGCCGCGACGCCGGAGGGCAAACGTACGCGCGAGAGCATGGACGCCGTCGTGGGCCTCTACATCAAGGGATGCTCGGCAGCGGCGCCCGCGGCCGAGGCGTGCCTCGAGGGAGCGCGCATCGAGCGGAGCCGCGGCAGCACGGCGTTCCCGTACCACTTCGTACAGGCGCGCGAGCTCGAGACGTCGGCGTGTGAGCTCGACCCGCAGCTGCCGATATGCCCGCGATGACGGGCCAACTTGACAGATGAGTCCATAACTCTCATCTTGAGCACATGGGCCGTCCCAAGGCGTTCGATCGCGACGAGGTGCTCGAGAAGGCCGCGGGGGTCTTCTGGGACAAGGGCTTCGAGGCCACCTCGACCGACGACCTCCTCGCGGCGATGGGGATCGGGCGCCAGAGCATGTACGACACGTTCGGCGACAAGCACGCCCTCTACGTGGCCGCGCTCGAGAAGTACCGGGCCCACGCCGCAGAGAACTTTCGCCACGGGCTGCGCGAAGCGGCCGACCCGCGCGCCGCCATCGAGGCGATGTTGCTCGCGGTTTCGGGCGAGGGCCCCGCGGATCGCGCGCGCGGCTGCCTGCTCGTGAACGCGACCGCCGAGCTCGCGCCGCACGACGACGACGTGGCCAAGGTCGTCCGCGGCAACAACAACACGTGCGAGGGTGCCTTCGAGGTCGCGCTGCGCCGCGCGGTGCAGCTGGGGCAGGTGCCTCCCGGTCTGGACACCAAGGCGATCGCGCGCTTTCTCTACACGACGCTGCAGGGGCTCCGAGTCTCGGCCAAGGCCGGCACGTCGCCCGCGGCGCTCCGAGACGTGGCCCGCGTGGCCCTGACCGTGCTCGATCGCGCCTGAGCGCCATCGAAGAAAAAAGCACGACCGCCTCGCAACCCATTTTGGACTGATTCATCCAAAATCACATCGACCGCGCAGGGGCAGGAGCCTCGGAGCGGCAAGTTTTGGACATCTCAGTCAAAATTCACACGGAGAGACACCCATGAAGAAGCTCGAGAACAAGGTCGCGGTCATCACAGGTGGAACGACCGGCATCGGCCTCGCCGCGGCGCGCCTCTTCGCGTCCGAAGGCGCGAAGGTCATCGTCACCGGTTCGAACCCCAAGACCCTCGACGTCGCGCGCGCGGAGCTCGCCGGGGTCGCCGAGGTGGTCGCGTCCGACGCGGGCTCGGCCAAGGACATCGCGGCGCTCGTCGCGCACGTCACCGACAAGCACGGCGGCGTCGACGTGCTCTTCCTCAACGCCGGCATCGCCAAGTTCGCCCCGATCGGCGACCTCGACGAGTCGGTGTTCGACGAGCTGTTCCGCGTCAACGTCAAGGGCCCCTGGCTCGCGCTCAAGTCGTTCGCGCCCAAGCTGCGCCGTGGCGGCAGCGTGATCCTCAACACGTCGGTCGTGGGCAACCTGGGCATGGCCGGCTCGACCGCGTACGCGGCCACCAAGGCCGCCGTGCGTTCGTTCGCCAGGACGGCCGCCGCGGAGCTGGCGGGCGCGGGCGTGCGCGTCAACGCGGTGAGCCCCGGGCCGATCGAGACGCCGATCTACGGCAAGATGGGGATGCCGGCCGAAGCTCTGAAGGGCTTCGCGGAGTCGATCACGGCGCAGGTGCCGCTCAGCCGCTTCGGGCGTCCCGAGGAGATCGCCAAGGCGGCGCTCTTCTTGGCCTCGGACGATGCGTCGTACATCACGGCCGAGGAGATCGTGGTCGACGGCGGGCTCAGCAACGTCTGAGCAGAGCGGCACGACGGGCGGCGCGTTGCGCGCTCTTGGTCACACAAACGGCGAGCGCCGCGCACGTCTCGGGGACGGCGCGGCGTCGTGCCTTCTGTCGCTGTGCGGCGCGCCCGGGCTTGCCCGGGGCGAAGCGGCTCAGCGGCGGCCGACCTGATAGACGCGGCCGCGGCGACCGCGGTCCTTGGCCTTCAGCTTCGCGCGGTAGCGCTTGGAACGGCTACGGTCGGTCTTGCGGGGCTTCTTGCTGAGGACGAGATACATAGGGCGGACGGATCTAGCCGACATCGATGTGGTCTGCAAGCCGGGCATTGCCTCGCGCGCCCGACCCGCGTTTTGCTAGCATCGCGGCGCGATGAACGTCCGACTCGTGCACGAGTTCCGCTTCGAGGCCGCCCACCTCCTGCCCAAGGTCCCGCCGGGCCACAAGTGCGCGCGCCTGCACGGGCATTCGTTCAAGGTGGAGATCGCCGTGACGGGCCCGGTGAGCCCCGAGACCGGCTGGTTCATCGACTTTGCGCGGCTCAGCGAGGCCTGGCAACCGCTCCACGACAAGCTCGATCACCACTACCTGAACGAGGTGCCCGGCCTCGAGAACCCGACGAGCGAAGTGCTCGCCAAGTGGCTGTGGGACGCGCTCAAGGTTCCGCTCCCCGAGCTCTCGCAGATCACGGTCTTCGAGACGTGCGACACGCGCTGCGAGTACACCGGCGGTTGACGACGTGAGCAAGGTGCTCGTGTGCCGCTGCGAGGACGTCACGCTCCACGAGCTCGAGGACGCGATCCGTCGCGGCCACGACGACATCGAGTCGCTCAAGCGGTACACGGGTTTCGCGACCGGTTGGTGCCAGGGCAAGGGTTGCGTGGCCCTATGCGCGCGCTTGCTCGTGGAGCGCGGCGGCGACGCGACGAGGCCGATCACGCCCCGCCCGCCACTGCATCCGGTCCCGCTCGCGCACCTCGCGGGGCTCGCCGAAATCGCAGAAGACGACGCGCGCGCGGGCAGGCCTCCCGTCTGAGCGGGCCTCGCGCCCGCGGAAACGACGCGCGCCGAGCGAGGCGCGGTCAGGCGGGCTGCGGGACGCGGAAGACGTGACGCCAGAGCGGGTAGCTCCAGCCCAAGAAGACGACGTGGCTCGTCGCGAGCCGGATCGCCCAGAACAGATGAGACGCGCGCGCGCCCGCCGCATGGATGGCCGCCGCGTAGAGCACCCCGTTGAGCACGAGCGCGACGATCTCGACGACGCCGTAGCGCACGGCCTGCTGCACCACGTCGCCCGAGCGCGCGCGGAACGCAAAGTGGCGGTTGCCGAAGAAGTTCACCACGCCGCCGACCACGAGCGCAGGCACGTTGGCCGCCGCGGGCGTGAGCCCGAGCCCCGACACCAAGAGCGCCAGCACCGCGACGTCCGCGAGCGTCGCCGCCCCGCCCGCGATCGCCGCCTTCAACAGCTTCCAGAGCTCCGCCACGCGAGTGTTCACGCCGGCAAGTGGTGCAATGGTTGAACCAGTCTCTCGAGGCCAATCATTTCCAGCCCTTGCGCCCCATTTGCGCACCGGGCTACGCACCCCCAGTGCGAACCCTGCGCGCCCGCCGCCAACCCAAGCCCCCCCGCACCCGCACCCGCAATCGCACCCGCACCCGCACCCGCACCCGCAATCGCAATCGCAGACGCAGACGCAGACGCAGACGCAGACGCAGACGCAGACGCACACGCACTCGCAATCGCCATCGCAGCCCGCACCCGCGTTGAACCACCGCCCGTTCCCGGATACACATCGCGCCATGAAGAGCGTCTTCGTCGACGGGATCCTCGAGGGTAAGAGCGCGCTGATCACCGGCGGCGGCAGCGGCATCGGCGCGGGCATCGCGGCGCGCCTCGCGGCGCAAGGGGCCAAGGTCACGTTGGTCGGCCGCACCCTCGAAAAGCTCGAACGCGTCGCCGGCGAGATCAAGGCGGCGGGAGGCACGGCGCGCGCGGCGAGCGCGGACGTGCGCGACTACGCGGCGCTCGAGGCCGTGATCGCAGGACACGCCGAGGCGTTCGGCGGGCTCGACATCCTCGTCAACAGCGCGGCCGGCAACTTCCTCGCGCCCGCGTCGACGCTGAGCGCCAACGGCTTTCGCGCCGTCATCGACATCGACCTGTGCGGCACGTTCAACGCCTCGCGCGCGGCGTTCGCGCACCTCGCCAAGGCGGGCGGGTGCGTCGTGAGCGTCACGGCCACGCAGGCCACGATCCCGACGCCGCTGCAGTGCCACGCGGGCGCCGCCAAGGCCGGCATCGAAAAGCTCACGCGTGACCTCGCGCTCGAATGGGGCGGCTCCAAGATCCGCGTCAACGCGATCGCGCCGGGCCCCATCGAGGGCACCGAGGGCATGTCGCGACTGGCTCCCGGCGACGTCGCCGACGGCCTCAAGCGCCGCGTGCCGCTGGGCCGCTACGGGACGATCGACGAGATCGCCGAGGCGGTGCTCTACCTCGTGTCTCCCGCGGCGGCCTATGTGACGGGCGCGACGTTGTTGGTCGACGGCGGCACGTCGCTCATCGGCGCCGGACCGTTCCTCGAGCTGATGGGCTGAGACGCGGGGCGCTCGGCGGCGAGCGACTCGGCCGCGAGCAACACGAGCGAGATCGCGAGCGCGTCGGCCAGGAGCAGGTGCACGAGCTGCATCGCGACCGGCGCGAGCAGGATCAGGTTCGCGACGCCGGCGACGATCTGCGCCGAGAACAAGGCGCTCACGAGGCGTGCGCGCGCGCGCACGGCGGGCGTGGGGCGCAGCACGCGGGCGACGACCGACGCGAGGAGCGTGAGCGCGCCGAACGACACGGCGAACACCGGGTGCAGCACGCGAAGGCGCAAGAAGATGTGCGACGCCGGCGAGAGATCTTGGGCGATGCCGTGAGCCAGCGAGCTCGAGGGGAAGAGCGTGTCGCCGAGCGCGGCGATGCCGCCCGTGGCGCCCGTGGCCACGATGCCGAGCCCCGCGGCGACGAGCACGGCCGCGAGCGCCCCCTGACCGCGGATACGAGGACGCGTTCCGCCCGACGCGGCGCGCGCCAGCATCGTGAGCGAGGCGAGCAAGAAGAACGTGTTCGTCAGGTGCAGCGACATCGAGAGCGCGCGCTTCTGCGAGGCGTCGTACGCCACGAGCTCGAACAGCACGAGCGCGGCGCCGATGAGCGCCTCGCCGAGCAAGAACACCATCGACGCCACGGCCCACGGACGCGCCGCGTGCCCCTTGGGCGCGTGACGGAACGTCATCACCAGCAGCACGACCATGAGCACGAGCGCGAGGCCGCTCGAGAGTCGGTGCGACGCCTCGATGATCATCGCCGTCGTGCGCTCGCGCGGGATCACCTCACCGTTGCACAGCGGCCAGTGCGCGCCGCAGCCCGCCCCCGAGCCCGTGGCGCGCACGAAGGCCCCCCAGGCGATGACGACGAGGTTGTAGGCGAGCACCAGCCATGACAAAGGTGCGACTCGGGAAAGCCGTGGGGTCGTGGCGGTCATGGTCGTAGTCTCTGCGTGCGCCCTGTTGGGCGCGCCGCTCGGACCCATTAGGCTCCACGACGACGGGAGGCAAGGGGTTTGCCCGGAGCGCAGGAACGCACGGTTTTTTGGGCACTCGCGGCACGTGTGACGACCACGTCGCGCGTGTGCGCAAGTGTCCGACACGCGGGGTGCGGCCCTCACGTCGCCGCCCCCAATTGCGGGCTGCATCCCTCACCGGTCCATCCCGTCTGGTAACATGAACGACCACGTGGCAGAGCAGGAGCACGCAGACTATCGAGGGTCGCTCGGCCGGTATGCGCTCTTCGGCGAGATCGCCGCGGGCGGCATGGCCACGGTACACCTCGGGCGCCTGCTCGGCACGGCCGGCTTCGCGCGCACGGTCGCGATCAAGCGCCTGCACCCGCACCTCGCCAAGGACCCGGACTTCGTCCAGATGTTCCTCGAGGAGGCCCGCCTCGCCGCCCGCGTGAAGCACCCCAACGTCGTCGCGACGCTCGACGTCGTGTCGATGGAGGGCGAGCTGTTCTTGGTGATGGAGTACGTCGCCGGAGAGTCGCTGAGCCGCCTGGTGCGCAAGACGCGCGAAGCGGGGGAGCGCATCGAGCCTCGCTTCATCAGCGGGATCATCTGCAACACGCTCGACGGGCTGCACGCCGCGCACGAGGCCAAGAGCGAGAAAGGCGCGCCGCTCGGCATCGTGCATCGCGACGTGTCCCCGCAGAACGTGCACGTCGGCGTGGACGGCGTAGCGCGCGTGCTCGACTTCGGCATCGCCAAAGCGACCAACCGCGTGCAAGAGACGCGCACCGACCAGATCAAGGGCAAGGTCGCGTACATGTCGCCCGAGCAGCTGGCCAAGGGCCAGATCGACCGGCGCGCCGACGTGTACTCCGCGTCCGTCGTGCTCTGGGAGGCGCTCACGGGGCAGCGCTTGTTCAAGGCCGACGACGTGCCGTCGCTCGTCTACGCGATCGTGCACGAGGACGTACGCAAGCCCAGCGAGGTCGCACCCGACCTCCCCAAGGCGCTCGACGAGATCGTGATGCGCGGTCTCGAGCGCGACGCCGACAAACGTTGGTCGTCGGCGCTCGAGATGGCGACCGCGCTCGAGAAGCTCTTGCCCCCCGCTCCGCCACGCGAGATCGGGGCGTGGGTCGAGGCGACCGGAGGCGAGGCGCTGCAGTGGCGCAGCGAGCTCGTCGCGGAGATCGAGAGCGAGACGTCGATGTCGATGCCGCCCGCGATGCCCGTGTCGCTGCGCGTCGACTCGCCGGGCCCGATCGACCTGCGCAGCGGCGTCGTCGGCACGCCTGGCGTCGAGATCGTCGCGGGGCCGCCGTCGTCCGGCAGCTCACGGCCGGCGAGCATCATCGAGACCGAGCCCCTCGAGACGCTCGTGCTCGAGTCCCAGCCCTCGCAGAACATCGCGACGGCCGCTCCGGCGCTCGACGATCAGGCCGCCACCCAGCGCGAGCCTGGCGCACCGGGCGCGCGACGGCGACCAAGCCGCGCTCCGCTCGTCGCGGCGATCGTGCTCGTCGTGCTCGGCATCGGCCTCGGGGCCGCGCGCTGGCTGCAGATGGAGGCCGCGGAGCGCGCGGTCGTGACACCGCCCGTCGTCGCGCCTGCCTCGTCCGAAGAGGGCGTCATCGTCATCGGGGCGGCGCGAGCGACCACGGGCGCCAGCCCCACGCCGCACACGACGGCGCCCAAACGCGTAGAGCCCAAGGCCCCGGTGACGCCGACGCCGTCCGCGGCCGACAACGACTGCGCGTCGCCGTTCATCGTCGACTCGCGCGGCATCCGCCGACCCAAGCCGCACTGCTTCAAGCGCTGACGCGCGCGCGCCGCGTCAGGCCGCGACGGCGACGAGCGACGGCGACGAGACGAGCGAGCGCGGCGGGCGAAGCGGATCGGGCGCGGCGAGCCCGCGCAGGTGACGAAAGAGCAGCGCGCGCGCGTCGTCGGACAGCCCGATGAACTCGACACCGATGCTGGGGCCGTAGTCGCCCGGCCGGCGCCCGTGCAGCACGCGCGACACAACGCCGACGGCGTCGAACCACTCGTTGGAGCGGGGCGGCTTGAAGGTGACGACGACCTCCTCGCCCGTGAGCACGCGACGCGTCGCGCGGACGAGCATGCCGTCCGTCGACAGGTCGAGGGCCAGATCGCCGATCTGGACGAAGTCGTGGACCCGCACCAGCTCGCAGTCGATGCGGACGTAGCGGCGGAAGGCTCGGCGGTAGCTCTCGACGGACATGAATGCCTCCGTAAGACGTGGCGCACGAGGGCAGCTGCGTGCGCTGGAGGCTGATCGTGGCCCGGACCCCGCCATGTAGTCAAATAAGCCGAAAGGTGCGCCCCACCCAAAACGCCCCAACAACCGCAACTGCGCCCGCGCCCGCAAACGCAGGCGCAGGCGCAAACGCAAACGCAGGCGCAAACGCGAACGCAGGCGCACCCGCACCCGCACCCGCACCCGCACCCGCGCCCCCGATCACCCCTTGAGCTTGTAGCTCTCCTTCAGCGACTTGATCGCCTCGCCCGCGCGCTTCGAGATCTCCTTGTTCGGGTGCTTCTCGTACTTGCGCATGAGCTTGAGCGTCGTCTCGTCGCGGCGCTGGTAGTAGATGTTCCACAGCGCGAGCCCGCGCGTGCGGTCGTCGACGTTCTTGTCGTTCGCGGCCTTCTCGAGGAACGCATACACCTTGTCGCACTGCGCCT
>JAGQJA010000546.1:0-4147 GCA_020430845.1 Myxococcales bacterium | reverse complement strand
GCGAACGGGTCCTTGTACTCCTTGGCGGCGAGGCGCTTCTCGGCCTCACCGAGCAGCGCGTCGACGAACTCGCCCTTGCAGTACACCATCGCCTGCCCGGCCTCGGACGCGACGCCGAGGTCGCTGTCGCCCAGGTAGCCCTGCGCCCACGGGCACACGATGCTGCGCTCGGCCTCGGTCAGCTTGGGCATCTTGGTGACGGCGTCGAGGGACGCGCGGCGATGCTCCTCCTTGTCCTTGGCGATCTCCTGCAGCTTGGGGAGCGCGTCGAGGCGACCGTACTTGAGCACGTAGCGGTACGCGTTGTCGCGCGCGCCCTTCTCCTCGTGCTCCGCGGCCGCGGCGAAGATCTTGTCGCTCGCGCCGGCCAGCGTCGCGAGCTGCGTGACGGGTGAGGCCAAGCGCGACGCGCGGTTGCCCTTCTGCGCCTTCCACATCTTGATCGCCGCGTCGACGACCTCGGGCGTGGCGTTCTTCTTCTTGCCGTCGTCCCCCAGGTAGTCGAACTGCTCTGAGAAGAGCGCGACGGCTGCGGCGGACACCTTGTCGTCCTCGGTCGAGTTGACGAGCGCGATCATCGTCGACGCGAAGTCCGTCGGCTTGGTGTCGCGCATGTACTTCGACATGTCGTTGGTGATGCCGTCCTTGCACGAGTACGCCTGCCCCTGCTCGACGTTCACGGTGCACTTCTCGGCGTGCTCGTGGACGTGCGAGACAAGCTTCTGGTTCATCGCCGCGGGCGCCTTGGCCGCGGTGGTGGACGACGACGTGGCCGGGGTCTCGCCCTTGGCAGCGTCTTCCTTCTTCTTGCAGGCGGGGGCGGCGACGAGGCACGCCAGGGCAGCGGACGTGAGGACGACTGAGATCATGCGCATGGCGGGGATGCTCCTTCCGAAAAATGAAGAGGCGGATACTACGCCGGGCAGCCAGCGGATGACACCCCAACGGTCGAGCTTTGTCGCGATCGGTCGCCGCAGCCGCCCGAGCGCGCGGCGCACGAATGGCGAGCCCGCCCCGGCGCGCGCGGCTACGCTCAGCGCGTGAACCGAGGTCGAGCCATGGCGCTCTCGCTCCTCGTCGCGCTCGCACCGCACGCGTCGTGCGCGCGTCCCGACCCGAGCGCGTGTCGCGTCGAGGGCGAGCGCACGCTGGGCGAGGTGGCGTCGGCCGATCCGCGCGGCGCGTTCGTCCCGGCCGACGGCGAAGGGCGCGTCGCGCTGTTCTTCTTGCGCGAGGCCACCGACGCAGGCAACCCGCTCTCGTTGCCGTCGGGGGTGGCGGCGATCGCCGTCGACCCGACGGGCGTCGCGACGCCTGCACGCACGTACAAGACGCACTCGCGCCTGGCGGCGCGCGCGGGGAGCACCGAGGTGGTGGGCGCGGTGTGGACGCCGCGTGAGGTGGTGTGGCACTGGGTCGAGCGCGTCACCGAGACGGGTGCCGACGGCGTGCTGCGCTCCGAGGCGCGCCTCGTCCTCGGACGCGTGCGAGAGGGAGGCGCAGAGGACGCGGCGATCGAGCCCGAGGCCGCGCGCTGCTCGGACTGCCGCATCGCAGTCGACGGCGTGGCGTACGACGGCGCGGCCGTCTTGGTCTTCGCGGCCGCACCCGAGACCAAGACGAGCCCCAACGTGGGCGCACTGGGCACGCCGGGGCTCTTGGCCCACGGCACGGTGCGGGTGTCGCCACAAGGGATCGAGGTCACCTCGCCGCTCCCGGGCGCCGCGCTCCCGGTCGACACGTCGGCGCGGCTCGACGTGATCGGCGGTCGCCTATGGCTGCTGTCGCGCGGGTGGCAACAGCCGGTCGACGCGCGGATGCGCCCCGCCGGCGCCCCTGTTCCTCGGCCCAACGCGACCGATTCGCTCTTGATCCCGGCGACCGGCGAGACGTCCGTGGTGTGGACCGCGCTGACCGGCGATACGAGCGACGCGACCAAGGGCGGCGGTGCGCTGTCGCTGCGCACGTTCGACGATCGCGGCGCCACGGGCCCCACGATCCGCGTCTCGAGCACCTCGCGCGCGTTGGCGGCGGCGCGCGGAGGCGACCGGTTCGCAGTGCTCCACGCCGCGGGCGCGGTCACGTGGCTCTCGGTCGTGAGCGCATCGGGGCACAAGCTCGGGGCCGACGTCGCCATCGGGTCGGCGAGCGAAGGCGCGACGGCGCGGACGCTCTTCGCACGCGATCGTCAGAGGTGGCTCGACCTCGAGGCCGCCAACGGCAAGCTCGTCGCGCGGGAGATCGTGTGTGACCCGTAGGTCCCCAATGCATGCGCACGCATACGATCGGCCTCGCGCCCCACGCTGGCACGCGCTCGCCGCCGCCGCGCTCGCAACGTTCAGCGCCGGGACCGCGCGGGCCGACGAGCCCTCGGCGGATCGTCGCGCCCCACGCGCCGAGCACGTCTTCGTGGCCGACCCCGACTTCACGATGGAGGGCAACGTCCGCACGTTCGAGAGCTTCGGGCGCGTGCTCTTCTTGTACGAGAAGGCGCTGCCGACGTGGAGCGACAACGCGGTGGCGCTCGCCGCCGGGCGTACGGCCAAGCTGCTCTTCCTCGACGCGCCGCTCGCGTACCTCACGGCGGTGACGATCCACGAGGTGGCGGGGCACGGCGCGCGCGGACGGGAGCTCGGCCGGAGCCCCGTCTTCTCGTTCAAGCTCCCCGAGCCCTACCGGAGCCTCCTGTCGCCCGGCGACGACGAGGCGAACCTGGCGCGCTCACGAGACGGCATCCGCGGCCAACCCGACAAGGACGTGCTCTTCGTCATGGGCGGCACAGAGGCCAACCACGTGACGTGCCAGTGGCTCAACCGGCGCCTCGTCTCGATGGGCGGGCGGGCCCACCACGCGGACCTGCTGGTGTACGGGGTGAGCCGCGTCGCGTACGCGAGCTCGTTCTTGGGCTCCGACATCGAGAGCGGGAGCGCGGGCGGGTCCGACGACGTTGCGGCGTACGTCGACGCGTTGCAGGCGCGCTTCGACGCGGGCGGCGCGGACGACCGCAGGCGCGTCGCGTCGCGACTGCGTGCAGGTTACATATGGAACCTGTTCGACCCGACGCTCGCCCTCTCGGTGTGGGGCACCTTGGTCGACGCGCTCGGTCGCGGACGCGCGTACAGCGAGCTTCCGCTGCCGCAGCTCGGCGGGCTCGTGGTGTACCCCGCGCCGCGCTTCGGTCTCACGCCGTTCGGCGGCGAGCAGGCGATCGACGTACGCTTCGCCCCCGCGCGTGACCGCGACGGACGCGGCCCGGGGCGGGCGTTCGCCACGTGGGTCGGCGAGGTGTACGGGCGCGTGGGGACGAGCGGGCTCGCGCGTTACCAGGGCGCCGGCGCGAAGCTGCTCGACGTGCGCGTCGCCGAGCCCGTGCGCGCGGGGGCCGAGCTCGACGTGTGGAACCAACCGGTCGTCGATCTCGAGGCGCGCTCGTGGTTCGACCGCCCCAATCGACTCGGCGCCAACGTGGGCGCGTTCGGGCGGCTCGCGCTCTTCGACCGCATCGGCGTCACCGCCAAGCTCGGGTACAAGAGCTGGGGACACGTACAAGGCCTGCCGATCGCGGCAGGCCTGCACGGGTACATCGGGTTGTCGCTCGATCCGCGCTGAGGCCCAGAGGGCGCGGCGCGGACCGCGCGTCAGGTGCTCGTCTCTTCGAACTCGGCGTCGATGACGTTGCCGTCCTTCTTCTTGGCGCCGTTCGCGTCGGCGTCCGGGCCGGGCTCGGCAGCGCCGTTGCCGTCCGCGTCCGGCGGAGCGGCCGCCTGGTACATGACGCTCGCGAGGCGGTGGGCCTCCTTCTCGAGCTTCTCGAGGGCCTCCTTGATCTGCGCGTCGTCCTGCTTCTCGACGGCGGCGCGACCCTCCTTGATGAGCGACTCGAGCGACTCGACGTCCGAGGCCTGGAGCTTGTCCTTGCTCTCGGTCATCGTCTTCTCGAGCTGGTAGCACATGGTGTCGAGCTTGTTGCGACGCTCGACCTGCTCGCGACGCTCCTTGTCCTCGGCCTCGTGCTCCTGGGCCTCCTTGACCATGCGCTCGATGTCGCTGTCCTGCAGACCCGAGTTCGCCGTGATGGTGATCTTCTGGTCCTTGCCGGTCGCGACGTCCTTGGCGTGGACGGAGAGGATGCCGTTGGCGTCGATGT
>JAGQJA010000545.1 GCA_020430845.1 Myxococcales bacterium | reverse complement strand
GCCGTCGCGCGGGCGCAAAAACGCGCGGGCGTCGTGGCCATCGCCGACATGCTGCGGGGCGTCGACTCCGAGAAGACGCGACGCTTCGGCTTCACGGGTCTGACGACGTTCGGACTGATGTCCGACCGATCGCCGGAGTGGATCGTCGCGCTGCTGCGCACGCTCGTCGCGGCGGGGCTCATCGATCTCACACCGACCGATCACCCGGTGCCGTTCCTCACCCACGCCGGCGCCGCCGTGATGAAGGGCGAGGCGCCCGCGCGCGTCCTGCTCCCCGCCGAGCCGCGCAAGCGCTCCAAGGCGCCGCGGTCCAAGCGCTCTGGCGGGGCCGCGCTCGACGCGTCGCTCGACGCCACCGCGCAGTCACTCTTCGAGAGGCTCCGCGCCCACCGCGCCGAGGTGGCCAAGACGCGCGGCGTCCCCGCGTACGTGGTCGCGCTCGACCGCACGCTCGTCGAGATGAGCGTCGCGCGTCCGCAGACGGCCCACGATCTGCTCGCCATCCACGGCATGGGCCCGTCGCGCGTCGAGGCGTACGGCGAAGGCTTCCTCCGCGCGATCGCCGACGCGTGAGGCCGGCGCGGACGGTCAGAGCAGGCGCATGCCGACGGCGACGCCCGCGGCGAGACCCGCGGTGAGCCCGAGCACGAAGGCGAGCAGCGCCACGACCGCGAGCGTCGTCCCGCCCGGCGTGGGCGTCGCCGGAGCGCCGACCGCCGGACGCGGCCAGGGCGCGCTCGAGGGGACGGCGGCGGTGAACGTGCCCGACGGGGTCGGCCCACCGAATCCGGCGGCAGCGCCGTGCACAGGCGGGGGCGCAGGCGTCGGCCACGAGGACGAGTACACGCCCGACGGTTGGGACGGCGCGGCAGATGTGGCGCGCGGCGCGGCGGCGAACGGCGCCGACACCGGGCCCGGTGACGACGACGACTGCGGCGACGGGGGAGCCGCGGGCGGGGCCGCCGGGACAGGCGGGGCGGACGCGCGCGGCGGTGAGACCGACAACGACGGGGCGAGCGGCGTCGGCCGCGCCACCGGCGTCGGGCGTGCACGCGGCGGTGGCGGCGCGGTGCGCGGCGGCAACGGTGGCGGCAGCGCGCTCTGGGGCGCGACCCTGTCGGTCTCGTCGGGCGAAGACGCCGAGGCGAGACGACGGCTCTCGCTCACCGGGAACTTGGCGGTCGTGCTCTCGACCTCGTCGAACTGGTCGTCGGCGGGCGACGACGCCGACTCGAAGGTGGGCGAGAGCATCTCGTGGATGGTCGCGGGCTCCGAGTCGGCCGGGTGCGGGAGCTCTTCGCCTGGGTCGGGCGTGCGCATCGCCGGCCGGAACCCCGAGTCGTGACGGCTCGTGTGGTTCGGGTTGAGCGACGGGGACACGTCACGCGTCGGCGGCGTGCAGTCCTCGGCGTCGGGCTGGGATTCGCGGAGCATCATGAGGCGAGCGAGAGCAGCGAGAGAGCGCGCGCCTGGGGGCACACACGGCCCCACGTTGGGGGTCGAGCTCCCCCTCCGCCGAGCGGCGCAATCCTGCGGGCAGGCGCCCGCAAGCGCAACCCGCCATAATCTTACATCGACTTACATGCGTAAGTCGCGGGAACCATGACTACTTCTTCTTGTTCGCCGGAGCAGCCGCCGGGGTCACCGGCTTGGACATGAGCCAGAGCGCCATCACGACGAGGGCCGCACGCTTGGCCTTGCCCGAGCCGAAGCTGCCAAGCGTCTCGCTCTTGCCGTCCTTGGTCGCCGTCACGGTCCCGTCGTCGCCGACGGAGAGCTTGCTGCCCGCCGCCGTCACGAGGTCGTCGCCCTCGAACTTGAAGCCAGGGTCGATGCCGTTGCCGACGAGGCTGCCGTCGACGCCCACGGTCACCATCGTGGTGCCGCCGTCGCTCTTCACCTCGTCGCCCGAGATCTTCGCGACGAGCTTGCCACCGACCATCACGCTGCCGTCGGCCTTCACCTCGAGCGGCTTGTCGTTCTTGCCCTTCTTGGCGGGCTCGAACTTCATGTCGACGACGGAGAGCATCCCGCCCGCCGCGCCGGCGCCTTCCGCCGGCTTTGCAGCCCCGTCGGCAGGCTTCGCGGCCGGCTCGGGATCGGCGGGGGGCATGTCGGCCTCGCCGCCCCCGGGGGCTGCGGTGATCGAAGCAGGATCCTTCGCGGGCTTCTTGTCGCCGCCGCAAGCGACGACGAAGGAGGCGGAGAGCAGGAGGGTGGCCAGGCCGAGCGTCTTCATGGGCGCGAACGCTAGGAGAGGCCGGGCCGGTGGGCAAGCGCGAAGGGACGCTGGCGCTGGCGCGGGCGCGGGAGCGGGAGCGAGGGCGGGCGCGGGACGAGGGCGGGCGGGAGCGAGGGCGGGCGGGAGCGAGGGCGGGCGCGGGAGCGAGGGCGGGCGCGGGCGCAGTGGCAGACGCGATCGCAGACGCACCCGCGCGAGTCCACACGTCGACGTTCACGTTCGTGGACCTGGTCGTTGACGTGGTCGTTGACGTGAACGGCGACGTGAACCTGGACGCCCCGCGTTGACCCCTCCCGCGCCCGCGCGCGCGCCCGTCGCAGACGCAGACGCAGACGCGGAGGTGAAGGCGCGAGGGCTCCGGCTCGGGGGGGTGAACGACGTTACCGCCGTGCTCGGCGCGTTCAAGGCCTGCGCTCGGCTACCGCGAGGCGCGCGTGTGGAGGCGGGACGCCGAGCTTGCCGCTGCGCGGTGCTTCGCAGCCTTGATCGCTTCTGCGCGCGGCGGCGGCGGCGGGGGTCGTTCCCGAACGGCTCGGGGCGCAAGGAGGTCTCTCATGCTTCGTATCGTCGATGTGATCTTGGAGCTGATTCGTGACGTGGCGCCGATCGAGGCGTCGATTCGTCGTCGGGATGCAGATCTTGCTCGGCAGCTCCGTGACGCTCTCAACAGCGCGGCTCTCAACTCCGCAGAGGGCAGTGACCAACGCGGGGGGCGGCGGCTCAACCACTACTGCATCGCGCTCGGCTCCGCTCGCGAGGCGTTCGTCGCGCTGCGGGCCGCGGAGGCGTGGGGCTTCGTGGGTCCCCTGCCCTCCGACGTGCGCGAGAGGATGAACCGCGTGATCGGCACGCTGGTGAAGGTCGCGCGGTGAAGAAGCGCTGCGGTCGCGACGGCGAGGTCGCGACCGCAGCGGGTGCGGG
>JAGQJA010000544.1 GCA_020430845.1 Myxococcales bacterium | reverse complement strand
AGATGGCAGAGACGCCGCTCGCGAGGGCCGATTCCTGGAGCACACGCGTGGCGGTCGCGGTCACCTCGGCGGCCCGTGTGCCGTGGCCGAGCGCGTCGATGACGGCGAGCATCGTGATGTCGCCGTCGACGCGGTGCAGCGCCGCGTCGCCATTCTCCAGCTCCCCCGCGCGCGGAAGGGTCTGGAAGAACGCATGGCACTTCAAGCGGTGGCCCCGTCCGCTCCGTTGGAGAGAAGCTGGTCGACGAGCGTGGGAAGGGAGGCGGCTGATCGTTTTGGGATAGACCCCAGCGCGCCCCAGGCGCGGACGAGGGTGTCGAGATCGCTCGCGGGTCGGTCCGAGAAGACGATGACCGGCGCCCGACTGCCCTCGCGACGCGCGATTTCGCAGAGCTCGTCGCTCGCGATGCCCGGAAAGCCCGCGTCGAGCAGCACGGCGTCCGGGCGCGCCTCCTCGAACGCGCGGCCGAGGTCTCGCGGACAGTCGAGCGTGATCACGCGGAATCCCCGCTCCTCGAGCGTCGCGGCCGCCACGGCGCGCACGATTTCACTGTCATCGACCACGAACACTGTGCGGCAAGTCGACATTTGAAAGGGAGAATACTCTGTCGCGACCTAGCCGCAACGGCCGCGTCTTTTTCATATAGGATGAACCTCGGCGGGCGCCACGCGGTGAGCACCTTGAACGACATCATCGAGATCCCGATCGACGCCGAGGGCGACATCGTCCGCGCGCGGGGCACCGGACGCGACATCTGCCGGACGCTCGGGTTCGCCGAGATCAACCAGGTCAAGGTCGCCACGGCGATCTCCGAGCTCGCGCGCAACATCCACCAATACGCCGGCAAGGGGCGCATCACCCTCAAGGTGCTCGGCGCTCCACGCCCCGGTATCGAGATCGTCGCCAACGACGAGGGGCCCGGCATCTCGGACACCAAGCTCGTGCTGAGCGGCACGTACCGGTCGCGCACCGGGATGGGCAAGGGGCTCTTGGGCGCGCGGCGCCTGATGGACTACTTCGAGCTCGTCAGCGCACCTGGCAAAGGCACGCACGTCACGCTCCGAAAGTTCGTGAGGTAGGGCCGTGGCGGCCATCGCGAACTTCGAGCCCGCGGCGACACGCCTCGCGCGTTTCGCGGCCCTCCGCCGCGCGCTCTCGCAAGCGGAGTCGGTCGACGCCATCGCGGAGCACACGCTCGCGTTCGTCCAGACCGCGCTCGGCGTGCGCAGCGCCGCGCTCTACGCGTCCACGCGCGAGGACGAGGACTTCGCGCTCATCGCGAGCGCGGGCGACGCCGACCTCCCGCCTTCGCTCGACCGCACCTCACCGTTCATCGTCGAGCTCGGCGCGTCCAAGGGGGACCTGTCCAAGACGCGCGAGCTGGGGTCGATGTGGGGCGTCGACCGCGCGATACCGGCCTGGCAGGGCGACAACCTCGTGGGCGTGCTCTTCGTCACGGGCGAGCTCGAGCTCGAGATCGTCGACGAGCTCCAGTTCGAGCTGGAGCGCGCGCTCACTGTGAGCATCGTGGCCATGCTCCGCGAAGAGGAGCTGGCCGTCTTGGCGATCCAGGAGCGTGAGCTCGTCGGCCTCCTGCGCGAGGTGCAAGAGCGCGACGCGTTGATGCGCGCCGACCTCGAGAAGGCACGTGACTTCCAGCGGCAGATGCTCGGCGCCGTGCCCCGCGTCGCGGGCGCGGAGGTCGCCGTCACCTTCGAGCCGCTCGAGCTCGTGGGCGGAGACCTCTACGCCGTTGCCGCGCTCGACGGGTTGCTCCGCGTGTTCGTCGCCGACGCGACCGGACACGGCGTGCGGGCGTGCCTCACCACGATGTTCATCAAGAGCGAGTACGAGATCGTCCGCAGCAGCGCCGCGGCACCGTCGTCGCTGCTCGCGCAGCTCAACGACGCCATCGCCAAGAAGTACCAGAGCGCCGAGATGCTCTTCTCGGCCGTGTGCGCCGACATCGACCTCGCGACGGGGGCCACGCGGCTCGCATTCGCCGGACACCCGCCGGCATGCGTCGTCCGCGCCGGCGCGGCGGCGATGATCGGAGGGGGCGGCCCGCTCATGGGCCTGCGCCCGCGCATGCGCTTCGAGCTGGTGGAGCTGCACCTCGACACCGACGACGGGCTCTACCTCTTCACGGACGGCTTCGTCGAGGCGAGGGCCACCAGCGGTGAGCAGTTCGGTGACGACCGCGCGCGGGACGCCATCGAGGCCGCCCACCGGGCGCACGCGGACGTGGGCGCCGCGCTCAAGAGTGCGTCCGAGGCGTTCGTCGGTGGCGCCAAGGCGAGCGACGACGCGACGGTCGTGAGCGTGCGGCGGGTCTCACCCGAGGAGCAAGCCCCGCCCTCGCTCGCCCCCGCCAGCGCGCGCTGAGCCTCCTCAGCCGGCGCGCGGCGAGTCGCCGAAGACCTCGGGCCGCAGCAAGAGCACTTCGCCCCCGTCGACCTGCACGACCTCGATCGCGCACTGCGGCGGCGTAGGGCACAGGCGCGTGGCGACGGCGCGCGAGGGCGGTCCGCCCACGGCGAGCGCGTGCACCTCGAGGTCTCGCGCGATCGACAGCGTGTGCGATTCGGGGCCGCACGGCAGGCCGAGATCGTGCAGCGGGTTGCGCGCCGGCGCCGCGTCGACCGCGGCGTCCTTGACGCGCCACGTGGTGGGCACGGCGAGCGAGATGGCGGGGTTGGTCGACGCGAACACGTGCACCTCGATCACCTTGGCCGCCGAGGGCAACGTGGCGCGCACCGTCATGCCGCGCCCGGGCTCGGACGAGAGGCGCAGCCGACCGAGGACGCGCTCCGCGGCGGCGCGCACCGCGTCGAGCCCGATACCCCGGCCGGAGATCGGGCTCGCGGTGTCCCGCGACGAGAAGCCGGGCGACGCGATGATCTCGAGCACGCGCTCGAGCGTCGAGGCCTGGGCCTCGGCCTGCGTGAGCAGCCCGAGCGAGACCGCGCGACGGCGCACACGCTCGACGTCGACCCCCGCGCCGTCGTCCTCGATGACGACGTCGACGCCGTCGGGCGACGACGCGACACGGACGCTGACCTTGGCGACGCGTGGCTTGCCCACCTCGAGGCGCGCACGAGGCGGCTCGACGCCGTGGT
>JAGQJA010000543.1:12137-16765 GCA_020430845.1 Myxococcales bacterium | reverse complement strand
ACGTCGAAGCTGCCGTCGGCGCGGCGGTGCACCGTCACGTCCATCGTGGGAGCGAGCGTGTCGACGACGTAAGACAGACGCACGATCTCGACGCGACCTCCCTTGTGCGTGACGCGCGCCACGATCGTGTAGCTGCCGTCGGCCGTGTCGCGCGAGACGAGGAACCGCACGACCCACGCGCCGCCGTCGGGCCCGCGCTCGAACGTCGCCGTCTTCGTCTCGCCGAACGGAAACTCGACGACGACGCTCTCGGCGTCCTCGGGCGCGGGGATGCGCACCTCGGGATCGCCGGGCTGGAGATGGTCTGGGCTCACGCTCGCCACACCGTCGGGTGCGCCGTCGACGTCACCCGAGACGCGCGCGTCGGCATCAGCCTGCGCCTTGGCCTTGCGCGCGATCTGGTAACGCGCGTACGCCTCTTCGCTCTCGAGGACGAGGAAGGACGTGTACCGGCTCATGACGCCGTGCGCGAGGCTGGTCTCGATGATCGCCTTCTTGTCTGGATCGACGGCCGACTGCATGCGGTCGATCTTGGCCTTGGCGAACCTGCGCCCCACCGACGGCGCCTCGCGCGCGGTCGAGAGCGCGAGCGGGAGCGAGAAGCCCTTGCGCGCGGGGGTCGTGCCCGTGAGCGCGAGCGACGAGGGCAACGAGGCGGTCTTGGGCACGAAGACGTCGAGCGAGAGCACGTCGTCCTGGTAGAGCGTCCGAGACGGCGCGCGCGCGATCTCGAGCCCGTCGGCGCCCACGAGCTTCACGTCGTCGATCCGGCCCAGGTCCCTCGCGCGCACCACGGCGCGCGCCGCCAGTCGAGCGTCGGCCTCGGTCCGCGGTCGGAGCACGCGCCCGTGCGCCGCGCCGGCGATCTCCCTCGCGGCGCTCTCGTCGGACGACTTGCCGAGCACCAAGAAGTGGAGCGACGCCCCGTGGAGGCCGCGAGCGGCCACGTCGGCGATGGCGCGCGGGCTCGACTCGCCCCACGTCGCCACCCCGTCGCCGAGCACCACGACCACCGGCTCGAGCCCCGCGGCGCGGGCCTCCTCGGCGCTCTTGCCCGCGACGACCAGCATGGCTCCGAGATCGCTCGCGCCGTCGGGCTCTCGCGCGTCGACGAACGCCTCCGCGGCGGCGCGCGATGTGGCGTCGGCGGAGCGGAGCGCACCGAGGCTCGTCGCCGTCACGTCTCCTGCGACCACCGTGAACCGATCGTCCGCGCCGAGCTCCGACACGAGGAGACGCAGCGAAGCGAGCTGGAGCGCGCGCGCCTCGAGCATGCTGCGCGAGCGGTCGCACACCGCGATGAGGGCCATCGGCCGGCCCGCGCCGGGCGCCGCGGCCGGGATCTCGGGGGCAAGGCGGAGGTGATAGAACGCGCCGTCCTTGGTGCGCTCGACGTACGTGTCGGCCGGAGCGCCCGCGACCTTGATCATGATCTCGCCTGTGGGCGCGCGATCGCGCGTCGACACCGCGCGACCGTCGACGGCGACGCCGAGCTTCACGGCGTCGCTCTCGGGCGGACGCATCGAGAAGTAGAGCCCGTCGGGCCCGCGGTGCAGCTCGGTGACGAAACGCACGACGACGCGCTTGGACTTCTTGGGCTCGATGGGGAACACGCGCAGCTTGAAGGTCGACCCCTCTTCCCACTCGAGCAGCGCCGGGTCTCGCATCGAGTCGACGACGTCCTCGTAGGCCTTGCGCGCCTTCTCGCGATCGACGAGCTCGCCGTCCATCAGCTTGCCGTCGATCTCCAGGGCGAGGCCGACCAGCATGGCGCCGTCCGGCATCGGAAAGCGGAACGTGCCCTCGAGCACCTCGTCGCTCTCGTTGCGGAACACGTGCTCCACCTGCGTCTCTGCCAGATCGCCGTGCACCTTGGCCGCGACGCGGATCGACTCGAGCGCGAGCGGCGCCTTCGCGGTCTTGCTCCCACGCGCCTCGAGCGAGCCCTCGCCGGCGAACGCCACGCGCACGGGCCCTGTGCTGGCGGCCGACGGCGCTCGCGCGGTGACCGCGACGGCAGTCGCCGACGCAACGGCGGGCGTGGGGGTACGCACCGATGGGGCATGCGCGCGCGGAGAGCACGCCGCCGCCCCGAGGAGGCAGATCGTCCACGGCCACAGACGTCGAGCTCTCATCGCGCACCTCCCACATGGACCTTGGCGACCCTGACGGTCTGCTTCTCGGCAAAGAGTCGGTAGGGCAAGACGGTGCGCTTCTCGTTCGCGCGGCCTTCGTGGGTGACCACGACGACCTCGCCCCGCGCCTCGGGGAACGCGCTGCGATGCGCGCTGAAGTAGTTCACCTCCACCACGTAGTCGCCCGGGGCGGCCTTCTTGGCGGTGAAGCTCTCCGGGCCGTAGCCGTTGGTGATGTCGTCGAAGAGCTCCTCGCCCCCGCGCCCCTCGCGGTGCGAGTAGAAGACCTTCTCTCCCGACGGCGTCGTGACCCAGAGGTCCACGTCGGTGCGATCCGTGTCCCACGTGAGGTAGACGTGGATGTCGTTCTCGACGCCTCCCTTGAGGTGCAGATCGCCGATCTGCTTCGCGAGCGCGGCGCCAGCGTCGGTGTGGCCCGCGGCGAGCGCGGCGCGCCGACGTTCGCCGAGCGCGAGGGCGAGGCGCTGCTTGGCGGGGTGGCGGATCTGATCGCTCACCCCGTCGGTCGCCACGATCTTCGCGAAGCGCTCGGTTGCCTTGTCGCCCTCCCCCATGCGCAGCTCGACGTCTGCGAGCTCGAAGAGCAACCGCGCGTCGTCCGGGCGCGACTGCGACGCGGCGTCGAGTCGGGCGCGCGCGGCCGCGAGGTCCCCCCTCTGCTTGAAGAGCGTGGCGACGGCGCGCTGCGCGTCGGGATCGCGCGGGAGCAGCTCGACGATCGACGAGTAGACGCGCGCCGCGGCCTCCTTGTCGCCGCGCTCCATGAGCACGTCGCCCAGCGAGCGCACCGCGACGAGGTTGTAGGCGTCCTTGGCACGCCAGTCCTTGGCCGCCTCGAGCGCGCCATCGAGGTCGCGCGACGCGAGCAGTCCGCGCACCAGGGCGACGCGCGCCTCGCGCTTGCCGGGCTCGTCGTGGACGGCGCGACGAAGGTCCGCGAGCTCCTTTGCCGAGGGCGCCCGACGGTCGCGCGGCTCCTCGTCGACGCGCGACACCGTGATCGAACGAGTGAGCGTGGTCGGCGTGGTCGGCGCAGAGCCGGGCGGGAGCGCATCCGACGGGCTCGCGTAGAGCGTGACCACGCATGTGAGCGCGAGGAGGCGTGCATAGGAGGTGATGCGCATCGGCGCCCAGCTCTTCAAGACACACGCCAACGCAGGAGCGCGAATTCACCCGCGAATACGCCCTGCTCCGCGACGTTCCCGTGTGGCGTCGCACACGCGGCGTGGTCGAACGGACGCGCTCCGGGCGCGCGCGGGCCGATCGGACGGACGCGCCTCAGGCGTGCGAGGCGTGGCCCATGCGGGCGCGCTCGGCCGCGAGCTGGAGCGCGTTGCGGAGCATGAGCAGCTCTCCCACGTTGTCCATCGTGAGCATGCCCACGAGAACACCACCGCTCAGCACCGGCACCGCCTGCAGGTCGCTCTCGCGCAGGCGGGCGACGGCGAGCTCGAGCGGCTCGACCGGGTCGGCCGTGGCGAACGCGCGCGTCATCACGGTGTGCACGGGCGCGTTGGGCCCGAGGGTGCTGAGCCCGCGCACGAGCTCGGCGCGAGACAGCATGCCGACGACGTGGCCCACCTCGTCGATCACCGGAAAGTCGACCTGCGACCCCGCGAGCAGCTCGGTGCCCGCCGCGCTCAGCGGGTCGTACGGGCCGAGGGCACGTATCGCCCGCTGCATCGCCGCCTCGACGCGCACGCCGTCGAGCGAAGCCTTCGCCTCGACCATGCCGCGCTCGCTGGCCGCGCCGATCCACACGAAGAGCGCGACGAGCACGAGCATCGGGTTCACGAGAAGGCCCACGAGACCGAGCAGCACGGCCATCGCCTGACCGAGCTTGGCGGCGATCTGCGTCGCCTTCACGGCGCCGTGCTTCATGGCGAGGATGGCGCGGAGCGCGCGACCGCCGTCCATGGGAAACGCAGGCAGCAGGTTGAACACCGCGAGCGAGACGTTGACCCAGAACAGACGCGCGAGCAGATCGCCGCCGGTGAGCGCCTCGACGCCGAGGTCTCCCCCCGTGGCGCGCACCGCCACGTAGACGAGCGCCGCGAGCACCACGTTGACCGCCGGCCCCGCGAGGGCGACGAGCAGCTCCTGCGTCGGATCGTCCGGCATGCGCTCGAGCCGCGCGACGCCGCCGATGGGCAGCAGCGTGATGTCCTTGGTCTGGATGCCGAAGCGACGCGCGGTCAGCGCGTGACCGAGCTCGTGCATCACGACGATCGCAAAGAGGCCGATGGTGAAGAGCACGCCGCCGAGCGCCGCGGCCAGGCCCTCACCCCGCATCACGTGTCCCGCCGCGATCCACCCGAGGAGCAGCAGGAAGGTGACGTGCATGAACACGTCGATCCCGAAGACCCTACCGATGCGCCAAGACGAGCTCATGTCCTTCTCCGTGTGGCGCGGCGCGCCGCGTGGAGCACGCGACATGGGATAACCGTGCCACTACCAAGAGAAGTCGTTTTT
>JAGQJA010000543.1:0-12095 GCA_020430845.1 Myxococcales bacterium | reverse complement strand
CCCTACGTGTTGGATGCGCAAGGCGTGCGCCCGGTCGCGCGGCGCTCGCGTCGACGCGAGCCGCGGACGTCGCCCGCTCAGAACGTGCCGACGACGCCGAGCCCCACGCTCTTGGGACCGGCCTCCGGGATCACGCGCGCGGTCACGCCCTTGGGCTTGGCCGTGGCGGCGCTCGGCCCAGAGCGCGGGGCGGTGAAGTAGAGGATGGTGCCGATCGCGAGCGCGCCCGTGCCCGCGGCGATGCTCACGACGCTGTAGCTGAACGCGCTCTTGGCGCGCTCGTTCGCGTCGTTGGTCTGCCCCTCGGGGCACGGTCCGGGCGTGCAGCCCTTCTTCGCGGCCGACGACTCCGAGAGCGCGCGACCGCCGAAGTACGCGCCAGCGCCGAGGCCCGCGATCCCGAGGCCCGCGACGGTGAGACCGATGACGCGCTGCGCGCCGCCGCGGTTCGTGTCGGCGGCTTCGGGCGCCGGCGGCTCGGTGGTGAGGGTCACGATCTTCGACGGGCGACGCGCGGGCGTCGCCACCACGGGAGCGGCCTCGGCCTCGAGCGGGTCGACGACGATCTCGGTGAGTCCCGCGCCGCTCAGGCGCACGGTGTACGTGCGCGGCTTCTTTCCGCGGGCCGAGATGTGCACCTTGTGCTCGCCGGGATCGACCATGAACGGCTCACCCACGCGCGACGGCTCCACCGGCTCGGCGTCGCACGTCACGTCGTAGCGTGCACCCTCGGGCATGCGCACCACGAGCTTCGCGAGCGAAGGCTCCATGGCCTGGGCGCGCTTGTCGGCCGCGCGCGCCAGATCCTCGCGACCGACGCGTCGACCGAGCTCGGCCGCCTCGCGCAGCTCCTTCATCGCCGTCGCCGTCTTGCCCTGACCTTCGTGACAGAGCGCGAGCGCGAGCAGCGTGCCGGCCCCTGGCTCCTTGGCCTGGCTCGCGGCGAGCTTGGGACACGCCTCATCGAAGTTCTTCGCGTCGAGCAGCGCGCGGCCTTCCTTGAACAGCGCGTCGGCCTCCGACGGCGCTCCCTTCGGCGCCGCGGACGCCACGCACGGGATGGAGATCCCGAGCGCGAACGCGAGCACGAACGCAGAACGCTTAGCGACGGTCATCGAGGAAACGGCGCAACCGAGTTGCGCCTTAGCGACGGTCATCGAGGAAACGGCGCAGATCATCTTCGGTGGACCTCGGCTTTGCTTCAGGCTTGGTTTCGGTGGCAGGCGGCGGTGAGGGCGTGGCGGCCGTCGCGGGCGGCGCGGCGATCGCAGGGGTGGCGGGCGGAGATGCGCGCTTGACGACGGGCTTCGGCGCGCGCGCCTTCGAGGCGGTCGCGGGCGAGGGGCGCTCCGGCGTCGGCGCAGAGGCCTGGGTCGCGCTCTCGGAGCTGACGGGCGACGCGGCCTTGGGCTCGGCGACGGGAGTCGCGGGCGGGGCCGGGGGCTCGGGTGCGGTCTCGACCGGCGCGGGATCGCGCTCGGGTGGGGCCACGGCGGCGGGGGCCGACACCTCGGGGCTCGGGGAATAGCGCAGGCCGAGCGCGGCACCGAGCGCCACACACGCGGCGATCCCGCCCAGCCCGAAGAGCTTCGCGCGCGAACCGGGAGCTGGGGCCGCCTTGGTCGGCGCGGGCGCAGGAGAAGGACGCGAGGTCACCGCCACGGGCGCGAGCGATCGCGACACGACGACAGGCGCCGGCGTGTGCGTGCCCTCGTCTGCGTCCTCGTCTGCGGCGTCGACCAGCGCGGCGGCGCTCGACGCGTCTCGACTCACCGCGCTCGCGCTCGACGCGTCTCGACTGACCGCGCTCGCGCTCGACGCGCCGGCAGAGGGCAGCTGCGGTCCGGTCTCGCCGAAGTCACGCACCGAAGGCATGACGTCGACCGAGATGTCGAGCGACGACTCGGGCCGACGCGGCATCGGCGGGGGAGGCGCTGTGATGCGCTCACCGCGGAGCGCGGCGTACGCGGGGTCGTCGACGACCAACGTGGGCGCCGGCGCCTCGGACTCGGCGACAGGCTCCGGCTCGGCGAGGGCCGCCTCGGCGGCGAGCGCAGATAGGGAGGCGACCGGCGTGAGCTCGGCGAGCTCGTCGTCGTCGAGGTCGAGGCGCGGGGCCGGGGCGCGGGCTGCGATGCGTGCGAGCGCCTCGTCTCGGCGCGGCGTGAACGGCGCGAGACCGCGGGCGAGCGCGTACACCGTGGCCGGCCGCAGCGACGGGTCGCGCGCGAGACACGCCTCGACGAGATCGGCGAGCGCGTCGGGGACGCCCGCGAGCGACGGCGCTTCGTCGGCGGCCGCGGCGACGCTGAGAGACGACGGCGTGTCGGCCTCGAACGGAGACGCCCCCGCGAGCATGGTGTGCAAGAGCACACCGATCGCCCACACGTCCGCGCGCGCGCTCAGCGCTCCGCCCGCGAGCAGCTCGGGCGCGCAAGGCGTACCGCGACCGCACGGGCCGAACCCCGGAGAGAGCATCGCGGTGGCGCGCGCCGTGCCGAGATCGACGACGAGCACGTCGGCCGGCCGATCGTCCCGCCACGACACACGGACCGAACGCGGTCCGAGCGCCCCGTGGAGCACGCCGCGCGCGTGGGCCTCGGCGAGCGCGTCGCAGACGTCGATGGCGATGTCGGCCGCATCCTGGACCGAGAGCGCGCCCTTGGCTGCGATCAGCGACTCGAGCGTCCGTCCGCCCAACCGATCGCGCACCACGTAGGCGTCCCCCGCCGTGCCGAGCCCGACGTGCAGCACGCGCGCGATGCGCGGACCGGCGAGGGCCGTGACCTTGCGCGCCTCCGCGAGGAACGCAAGGCGTGCGCCGTCGTCGACCTCGGGAGACAGCACCTCGATGCTCACGGGCACGCGACCCGCGAGGATCGTGCCCGAGTAGAAGGTGGTCGGGCCGTCCGCGATGGCGATCGAGTCCAACCGGAACCGACCGCCGAGCACGTCGCCGGTCGACAGAACAGAAGGGTGCGCCCTCGCCTCGGGCGCTGGAGTCCGAGCAGAAACCAGCATGGGGTAGTGTGGTGTAGCAGACGTAGGCCGATGTGGTAGCAGGTAGTACAAAATAGTTGGCCCTACCTGTAATTTCAGGTACCTGCGCCGCAACGGCCGCGCCCCGCTTCCGCTCGAGCGACATCGGGAGCACGATGCGCCCGTGGAAAACGCCGTCCTCCAACAGATCGCCGCCGCCGTCACTCCGGCCGTCATGGTCTCGGCGTGCGGCCTCTTGGCGCTCGGGCTCGACAACCAAGCCGCGCGCATGACGACGCGCATGCGCGATCTCGCCAAGGAGCACCGCACGCTCGCGAGCGACCACGCGCGGCGCGCCACGATCCGCGAGCAGGTGCGCGTGCTCGAGCGTCGGCACGCCCATTACACACGCGCGCTCTTGTCGAACTACGGCGCGCTCCTCGCGTTCCTCCTCACCTCGACGTCCGCGCTGGTGCAGACGGTCTCGGGGTGGTCGCGCACGGTCCCGCTCGCGTTGTTCGGTCTCGGCGTCGTCTTGCTCGTCGCGGTCTCCGTCTTCACGCTCTTCGCCGTGCGCCTCTCGCGCCGCGCCATCGAGCTCGAGGAGCAGGACGTGCTGGTCTGACCTCCATGCGCCTCTCGGCTATCCTGCGGCGATGAGCGCCCACGACGTCGAGCACGCGAACGCCTCCCCCATCGAGCTCGTCCTCCGGCCCAAGTCGAAGGACCTCGGCGGCTTCCCGGTGCGCCGCGCGTTGCCGGCGGTCGCGCGGCGCCGCATCGGCCCCTTCGTCTTCTTCGACCACTTCGGGCCGACCGACATCCCGCCCGGCCAGGAGAGCGTCAACGTGCGGCCCCACCCGCACATCGCGCTCGCCACGATCACCTACCTGTTCTCCGGCGAGATCTTCCACCGCGACAGCTTGGGCACGGCGATGGCGATTCGCCCGGGCGACGTCAACTGGATGGTGGCCGGGCGCGGCATCACGCACTCCGAGCGCACGTCGCCCGAGGTCCTCGAGAAGGGCCAGCACCTGCACGGGCTCCAAGCCTGGGTGGCGCTGCCGCTCGATCAGGAGGAGTGCGAGCCGGCCTTCTACCACCACGACGCCGCGGAGCTCCCGGAGCGCGACGAGGGCGGCGTGCGCCTGAGGATCGTCGCGGGCGAAGTGTTCGGGATGAAGAGCCCGCTCTGCACCGCCTCGCCGACCCTCTACGTCGACGTGCACTTCACGGGCGCCGGAGAGCTCGACATCGCGCCGGAGTACGCCGAGCGCGCCGTGTACGTCGCGAGCGGGGAGATCGAGATCGCGGGCCAGGCCCACGGCGACGGAGACCTCGTCGTGTTGCGCGAGGGAGCGAACGTGACGCTCCGGGCGAGCGCGGCCGCGCGCGTGATGCTGCTCGGGGGTGCCCCGTTGGACGGCGAGCGGCACATGTACTGGAACTTCGTAGCGAGCACCAAGGAGCGCATCGAGAAGGCCAAGGCCGACTGGCGCGAAGGGCGCTTCGCCAAGGTGCCGGGCGACGAGGTGGAGCTCATCCCGCTCCCCGAAGACGCGTGAGCGGCGCGCGGCAAACGCGCCCGTTGCCCGACGCGCGCCCGTGGTGGATGCTCGACACATGACGCAGCCGCCCGCCGCCGACGACCCCGCGATCGCAGCTGCGCTCGAGCGCGCCGCTGGAGACGACGTGATCGCGCGCGCGCTCGCGCCCGTGCTCGCGCTGCCCACGGGAAAGACGAGCGCCGGCTTTCCGTATCTGGGGCCGCGCGCTTGGCAGCTCTTTCGCGACGGTGTGCCCCACCTCTTGGGCTTCGGCGGGCGCGTGCTCGATGCGTCGGCGCGACTCGTCGACGCCGTGCCGGCCGCCGAGGGCGCGGCGCGCGTGGTGAGGCAGGTCGTGCTCACGGCGGCGATCACGGCGCCGCCCGACCTCTGGCTGACGCGCCACGTGCTCGCGTTCTTGGCCGAGCTCGGCCTGCTCGCGCGCCTCGCCGACGGTGAGCTCATCGATCCCGAGGCTTGCGATGTGACGTTCGACGGCGAGCGCCGCACGCTGCACGCGCTCGAGCTCGAGAAGGACCTCATGTTCCTGCTCTCGCGCGGCATGGTCGAGGAGTACGAGGAGGGGTATCGCATCGCCGGCCACCCGCGCGTGCGCGAGATCTTCACGACGCTCACGCCGCGGCCGGCGCACATCCCGGCGAGCACCACGGCCTCGTGGCGACGCCTGCTGGCGGGCGAGCCCATCGACGAGGCGACGCAAGAGCTGCTGCTCGAGATGGGCCACCGCGCGCCCAAGCGCGTCGACCCCGCGCAGAACCACTGGGTGCCCGATCTGCGTGAGCTCGAGCTCGGGCGTCGCCTCGTGCCCGTGGTGCTCGGCGCGCGCGCGGCCGAGCGGACGTCGACGCTCGTAGACGGCGCAGAGATCGCGCCGAGCGACTGGAACGCGCGACACGTCTCGTGCGCGGCGGCGGCGCTCGAGATCCTCACCGCGGCGGGCTGGACCACGCGACACGGCGAGCGCTACCGCGTGACGACCATCGGGGCGCGGGGCTTCGCGCGCGGTCCAGGGCCGTTCGGCATCATCGAGACCTACCACCCGTACATGGACAAGGGCCGCGACATCTTGCTCCACGGCCCGGGCGGCGTGTGGGTCGAGCGCGGCGAGAACGTGGGGGCGAGCCAAGACGCCAACCGCGCGACCTTCAAGCAGGCCAACGACGCGCTCGACCGCTTCTGCGAGGCGACCGGCTTCACGTACCGCGTGTTCATCGAGCACGCGATCGGCCGCGGCGAGGCCACGCGCCAGCGCTTCGCGCGCTCTGGCGCCACGCTCACCTATGTGGGCGCCGACCTCGAGGACGCCGCGATCGACGCGGGCATGGCCGAGCAAGCGCGAGGCGCGCTCCCCGCGCAGATGATGTTCGTGCGCAAGGCCGACATCGGAAAGCCCGAGGTGCTGCTCGCCGCGCTGTCGTCACGCGGCGTCGACCCACGCGGCGCGGTGATGCTCGTGGGCAACGGCTTTCACGAGGTGCGCGGGCAGACCGACGAGGGGATGGTCGAGGTGTTCCGCGGCTACCACGCGGCAGGCATCCTGCTGCTCTTCACCGAAGAGAACGCGCTGTCGATCGACGACCTGCGCGCGACCGCGTACAACACGTACCACGCGGGCTTTCGGTACGTTCACGACAAGAGCGGCCAGGCCCTGCGCCCCGCGCACCCACGCGCGCGCCCCCCGCGGCTCGGGCACCCGCTGCGCGCCGCATGGAGCGAGTGCGCGCGGCGCGCGGGGTACGTGCGAGCAGATGCATACTGCACGCGAACGCGGACGGTGTACCCCTACCCGCCCCGCGGCGGGCACAACCCGTCGATCAGCGTGAACCACTTCTTCGTGCCGGCGCCGATCGCGGCGAGCCTGGGCGTCGTCGCGGAGGTCGGACCGGCGTCGCAGCGCGCGATCCTCGCCAAGGAGCTCCCCAAGGAGGGCTGACGCGCAAGCCGGGATCGGCGGGCGCGCGCGGGCGCCTCAGAGCTTTCGGCCCTTGAGCAGATCGGCGAACGTGCCGAGCGTCGCGGGGGCGCGCTGCTTGGAGCGTGCCTCTTCGAAGTCGGCGCGCTCGTCGGCGTCGAGGGCGGCCTTGACCGACAGGCGAATGCGGCCCTCGGCCGTCTCGAGCACCTTGGTGCGCAGGCGCGTGCCGATCGGGAAGGCCTTGCGGAGGTCGGTGCCACGGCTGACGCCGAGCTCGGCGGCGGGCACGAGGCCACGACCGGCGCGATCGGCGGTGCCGTCGATCTGCACGAAGACGCCGTACGTCTCGATGCGCGTGACCTCGCCCTCGACCACCACGCCCACGCTCACAGACGGGGCCGAGACGACGGCGCCGATCTCTGCGCCGGCGGGCGCCGGGGCGAGCGAGATGCGCTTGGCGCGGCGGTCGATCTTCTTGACGGTCACGCGGATGTGCTCGCCCTCCGACGCGCTCGACGACTCAGACACGTGGAGCAGCCCCTCGACGCCCGGAGCGACGCGCACGAAACGTCCGTGCTCGGTGATGCGCATGACGACGCCCTCGACGACGCGACCCTCGACGATGTCGAGCTCGGACCACGGGTCGGGCGCGAGCGACTTGAGCGAGAGCGTGATGCGACGGGTGGCCCCGCCGCCCTGGGCCGGGTCGACCTCTTTGATCTCGTGGACCTGGACCTCGACGACCTCACCGGGCCGCAGCGCATCGGCCACGGCGACGCTGCGATCGTGCGCGATCTCGGAGCGAGGGATGAGGCCTTCGACGCCGCCGAGGTCGACGAACGCGCCGAAGTCACGCACGCCCGTGACGGTCCCGCGCATCACCGCGCCGACCTGGAGTTGGCCGAGCGCCTGCGCCGCCGCCGCGCCCGCCTCTCGCGCGAGGAGCGTGCGCCGCGAGAGGACGACGCTGCGCCCGCCGTCCTTGATCTCCATGACCACGAAGCGGAGCGTCTGGCCGACGAGCGCCTTGATCTCGTCGTCGTCGAGGCGGCGAGCGTCGACCTGAGAGAGCGGACAGAACGCGCGCGTCCCGCCGACCTCGACCTCGATGCCGCCCTTGTTGACGCCGGTGACCTTGCCGTCGACCGCGACGCCCGACTCCTTGGCGACCTCGAGCCCGGCCACGTCTCCGGGCTTGCCCATCGAGCGACCGAGACGAATGACGCTGCGCGCCTCGTCGACCTCGACCACGTGGGCCGTGAGCGTGTCGCCGACCTTGACGGTGACCTCGCCGTGCGCGTCGCGTAGCTCCTCTAGCTCCATGAAAGCTTGGCGCTTTCCGTCGATCTCGACGAAGACGGCGTCGCGCCCGACCTGGACCACCACGCCCTCGACCCGCTCGCCGATCGCGATGCGACGCTGCCGCTTGGGCGCGCCGCCCTCGCGCTCGAACATGGCCGCGAAAGAGTCCCCGGAGTCGTTCTCGCTCATGGTGGGCGCGTTCTAGCACGGCCTCGGCCCGCCGACGCGCGGCTCGTGTGGGCCCCGTCCGTTCGGCCCCGGAGCCTACTCGGCCGACCGCGAGAAGGCCGGAGTGCCGCGCCCGCAGTGCACCTCGTAGGCCCGACGGCCGGCCGCCTGGATGCGCCCGTCGGTCTCCTCGAAGGCGCGCGCGAGCGTGTCGTCGTCGAGGTGGGCCGAGCGGCTGCCCGGTGGGGCGCGTTCGGCCACGGCCAGCACGAAGCTCGCGAGGGCCTCACGCGCGGCGCGTGCCTCGACCAGGCTGCGCGACGCGTGAGCGCGACGCACCAAGAGGTAGAGCGCGAGCGCCGGCGTGTCCTGGGCGCGTGCCACCGTGGCGAGGTCTGCGCACGCCACAGAGATGGATCGAACGTCCTCGCCGGGCACGGCGCCGACGCGCCGGTGCTTCTCTTCTTCGAGGCGGGAGGCGAACTGCTCTTCGCGGAGGAGCGACAGGCGCACGATCGTCGGCTCGAGGGGACGCGCCGCGACCTTGACGCGGGTCTGCGCCGACAGCGCCGCGCTGGCCAGCCGCTTGAACGCTCCGCCGTCCTCGACCGCGTTCTTGAACGAGCGCTCGCGCGACGGCGGCAGGTCGATGCGCCAAGTGGGCGCGGCCACGTAGCGCGCCTCTTGCAGCGCGACGAGCGCGACGTTGCGGGCCGCGATCGCCTCGACGAGCGCCTTGGCGTCTGCGGTGGCGATCGGCAGCTCTGCGCGCACGGCCCGGCCGGCCGCGAGCCCCGCCATCGTCGCCTTGGGAGGCCTGGGATCGGACGGCTCTCGCGGCGCGTCGAGCGGCAACGCCCCGCCGTCGGCGAGCGCGGGCAAGATCCCCTCGACGAGCTCTTCGTCGACGCTGTCGCGCGAGAGCACGACCCACCCCTCGTGCGCGCCCTTGTAGAGCTGGCTGTCGGCGAGGTTGAGGTAGTCGAGGCGGCGGCCCCACGCGACGTCGACGGAGAGCCCGCCCACCTGGAGGCCCGTGCGGCGCTCGACGAAGTAGCTCGTGAGCCACACGCGGTACTTGCCGGCAGATCCACTTGCATATGCATGCAAAAGCGCCGGCACCCTGCGCGCGCGGAGCGCCTCGTTGGCCTGGTTGACGGCGCGGAACACCGGGGCCGCCGCCTCGTCGACGTCGTCGAGGGGCGAGCCCGTGACGGCCGGCACCGCGTCGAGCGCCTCGACCATGCGGAGGACCGCGTCGTCGCCCGCCTGGCGCTTGACCGCCGGAGACGTGAGGCGCGCCATCGCCGCGTCGACGGCGGCCGCGTCGCCGGAGGGCCCGGCGTTGGCCACCACCGTGCTCAGATCGTCGCCGAGCGCCGCGCCCAGCGCGGTCTTCTGGAATCGCTCCTTGGCGGTGGGGACGAGCGACGGCACGATCGCGGCGGCGACGGCGAGCGCCGCGCCGGACGCGACGAGCAAGCCCACGGCCGTGGTGGCGGGCCAGAACCGTCGCCTGCGCGGCCGCGGCGTCTCCTCTTCTTGTACCGGAGCACGCTCGGCGGCGGCCTCTCGGTAGGCGCCGGCGGCGGCGGTCGGCGCGCCCTTCGCGCGGGGGACGAACGGGGCCGCGAGCTTGTCGAAGAGCTCGAGCACGGCCTTCTCGTCGTCGGCCGCGAGATCGCGCGGGGCGTCGGGGTGGGCGAGCACGAACGCGAGGCGGAGCAGGTGTTCCGCGTCGTCTCGTTTGGTCTTGGCGCGTGCCCGCTCGAGCGCAGCCTCGACCCGCCGGCGGATGGCCGGCCGCAAGAACGGATCGTGCGCGGACACCGGCACGAGCACCGCCTCGAGGATGCCGACGTACGCGCCGTGCGCCAAGACATCGAGCGCGGCGCGATCGAGCAGACCCATGGGCGCCATCGTAGCGACCGAGCGCCGCCGCGCCAGACGAGAGCGTCGGGCGCGACGTCGTGTCAGAGCGTGACGCTCTTGGTGCGCGCCGGCAGCTCGCCGCTCTTGAGCTCGACCGTGAACGTCTTTCCGTCCCAAGTGAGCGTGACAACACGGAATTTCACCGGGCGGTGGAGCAGGTCGGCGCGCTCGAGGACGGCGCGCGGTCCGGCGCGCGTCCACGCGTCGGTCGAGGCGATCACCGCGTAGAGCCCGACGGCGGCGGCGTCGGTGGCGTCGCCCACGAGCTGCTCCTTCTTCGGGTCGGGGTCCCCCAACGCGAGGTGCGAGTCGAGATCGTCCCACACGAGGAGCGACAGCGTCGCCGGGCTCGAGATCACACCGAGCTCCTTGATCTTGCGCGACACGGCGTCGACGGTGATGCCCGCCTTGGGGTCGGGCTTGGAGAGCAAGACACCGAGCCGGGCCGCGCTGGCGAGCCGCGCAAAGTACCGCGGGTCGGACGGGCCGGGGGTGCCCTCGCCCGCCGCGACCTCTCGCTCGATGCGGAGCGCCTCGTCGATGCGTCCTGCGCCGGCGGCAGCGTTCGCCAGGCGGAGCCACGCGAGCGGATCCTTGGGCGAGAGATCGGTGAGCGTCTTGTACTGACGATAGGCCTCGGCCTGCCAGCCCTGACGCATGTAGATGTCGCCGAGCATCGCGCGCGCCTCGGGGCTCGCGCCGTCGAACTCGACGATGTCGGAGTACGTGCGCATCGCCTCCTCGGGCGCGTTGGCCTCGACGAGCACGTCGCCGAGCTGCGCCGCGAGCGCCGGCGTCAAGAAGCCACGATCGCGGAGCTTACGCCCGTGCGCGAGCGCCTCGGCCCTCTCGCCGGCGCGCGCGAGGTACCGCACGAGACGCACGTCCCCGCGCGGGTCCTCGGGCGCGACGAGGACCGCCGCCTTGATGCGCGCGAGCTGCTTCTCGGGCTTGTCGAGGTCCGAGAGCTCGCGGTCGACCTTCTCCCAGTCCACGCCTCCGAAGAGGACGCGCGAGACGGCAGCAGAGAGGCGCACGTCGACCGTGCGTCGCAGCACCTGGCGCGCGACGAACCGCTGCGCCTGCGGGTAGTTCGCGAAGTGGGCGAGGATGATCGCCGCAGACTGCTCGGTGTCGATGCGTCGCTGCACCACGTCGAGGATCGCGGCCTCGTCGCGCCAGTCGGGCAGCTCGCACGAAGCGAACGCTTGGTCGTAGACGTGCGCGAGCTCGTGCGCGTTGGTCGCGCGCTTGGCGCGGCCGCGCCACAAGAGCACGCGCTCGGACACGGGGCGGCTCGCGGCGTCGCTGCACCGCGAGAGCACCCGCGAGGCCATCTGCGCGTGCTGCCGGTAGAGCGCCACCGCGGCGTCGCGTTTGGCGTTCTCGGCCTTCTCCTCGCGTCCGGCCGGGGCCGGCTTGGCGACGGACTTGGGGACGGCCATCGCACGCGCGGTCCGTCCGTCGAGCGAGTCGCCGAGGCGATCGTCGCCACCGGCCGCCTTCCCGGCGAGCCCGCTGCTCGGTCCGTCGTTCACTTCTTTGGCGCCACGCGCCAAACGCGCCGGTGCGCGGGCGGCGGGCGCCGCGGGCGCGACCGTGGCGGGCATGACGGGCGAAGGCGCGGGCGCGACGTCGACCGGGACCGCGTTGGCCGTCGCGGTGGCGGCGGCGACGGGCTCCGACACGGGATCCTGCGCAGGCGCGTTGCCGCCGAACCCGCCCTGACTGCGCTGCGCCGGAGCGGGCGCCGTCGCCGACGACTCTTCGTCGCTCGCCAAGAGCCCCTTGGACGGGCTGCGTTTGTCGCACCCCATGGCCACCGGGGGCGCGGACGGCACGAGCTGCCCCATGAGCCGCGACTCGTCGGTCGAGGGGTCGAGCGCGGTCAGACGAACGCCGCGCACAGGCGTGCGGCGCCGGATGATGCCCTGTCGCGCGTAGGCGGCCTCGCTGTCGAGCGCGAGCGAGCTGGTGAACGGCGTGATGAGCCCGTAGTCGGCGCCGAGCTGGAGGATCTGACCGCGCGACTCGTCGGCCGAGGCGCCGGCGCCCATGAGGCGGTGCACGTACTCCGCAGCCCAGAGGCGCGGGACGAGCGACGACGTCACCGTATTGGATGCAACTTGCAGCTTGTGCTCTTCGGTGAAGTCCTTGCCTCCGATGCGACCCTTGACGCGGATCTTCTCGGGCAGCGGGTGATGGGTGCGCGCGAGCAGCACCAGCTCTTC
>JAGQJA010000542.1:6054-13248 GCA_020430845.1 Myxococcales bacterium | reverse complement strand
AGGCGCGCGCCCACGGCAAGGACGAGCGTCACCGTGAGCGCCGCGAGCGGCGCTGCACGCAGCCACGCTCCGCTCGCGCGTGAGCGGGCCGGACCGCGTGTCACCGAATCTTGCGCGCGGAACGAATGCGATGCTCGGACGCTCGCGCCTCGGCGACGCCGAGCGCGTGCGGAGCCTCGCCGGGCATGCGGCGCGCGAGCCAGCCGATGAGCGTGAGCCCCGCGGTGCGCGTCGACTCAGGCATGTGCGGCTGACGAAGCAGGCGCGTGATCTCGCTGATGAGCCGGGCGCGCTCGCCCTCGTCGGGCGGCTCTCTGCCCTCGTCGGCGGGGTCGTCCCCCGTCCGCGCTGCCCACAACGCTTCGATGCTTAGCTCTGAGCAACCCTTGGGCGAAGACACGAGTGCCGGAGAGTGTAGCCCTTTCTGGCGAGCCGTCGAGTTTGCCGTCAGCCTCAATGCAGTGCCTCCTCGTACCTCATCCCACGTGCACGCCCCGCCGCGCTTCCCAGCCTCCCGAGCGGGAAGTCCGCGGTCTAGCGCAAGCCCAAGCGCGCGCAAGCACAATCCCACCGAACGTAATGGCATGATTTTGCACGCGAAGCGGGCGCTTCAGAATTGCAGCGGCCAGACCGCTCGCCCGACCGCCGGCGCCTTCGCGTCGGCCTTCACCTCGGGCCGCGTGAGGTAGAGGTAGAGCGTCGCGAGCCCAGCCACGACGCCCGCGCCCAGGGCCACGTCGGCGACGGCGAACGAGGACGACATCGAGTCGACGTCCCCCGGCGGGCACGCGCGACCGCACGCGTCGAGATCGCTCTTCTTCGACAACCCCTGCACGCCGAAGACCCCCGCGATGCCGAGGGCCACCACGGAGGCGCCGCCGAAGATCCACACGCCGGTCGGCACCGGACGCGTCACCTCGACGGGAGCGACGCCGGGCGCCGCTGCGCCCGCGACCGGCTCGAGCTTCTGCGCGAGCTTGCGCGACTTCTCCCCCTCGCGAACCACGACCTTGAGCTCCGCGGCCTTGTACCCCTCGGCGTCGAACGTGAAGACATGCGAGCCGGGATCGACGGCGACCGCCTTGCCGTCGAGCCGCTCGACGAGAGGTTTGCCGTCCATGCCGATCTTCACGTCGAGCAGCTCCGCGGCCTTCGCGCCGCGCACGTCGAAGACGACCGTCGGGATGCTCGATTCGAGCTCACCGAACCAGCGCGTGCAGTCCTTGGCGAGCATGGCGGGACACTCGTCCTTTGCGCAGATCGCTGCTTGTTCCTTGGCGGCGCGGAGCTTGGAGTCCTTGCGGAGCGTCTGTGCTTGCTCGTACGAGGCGAGGCACGCGTCGGCCTTCTCGTCGGCGCGCGCATCGGAGAGCCCGAAGAGCAGCACGAGCGCGGCGACGCTCGAGGCGCAGAGTCGTCGAGTCATACGCTGATTTTCTCACGGTCGGAGAAACCGCGTCGGCGTTTTTTCAACGGAAGCACTCGGGCTTGGGGCGGCGGATGCCGTCGGGCCCGAGCACGAACGGGTTCGCGCACCCACCCCCAGGATCCGGCGGCGGCGGCGGCGGCTTGACCGCCTTGGGCTGCGGGCGATGGCCCTTGCTCGTGGTCGCGGGGCTCGCCGCGGCTGCGGCGCCGGTCGACGCGGTGGTCTCGGGCGCGCCGGCCGCCACGCTCGCCGTGGCAGGCGCGACCGCCGGGGCCCCCGTGGGCTTTGCCGGGACAGGTGTGATGGGCGTCTCTTCGGTGGGCGCAGCCGGCGTCGACGCGCTCGCGGTGGAACGTACGTCTGACGTCGACGCGCCGCGCATCCGCCAGCCCACGACGACCGCCGCCGCGACGGCCACGAGCGCGACGATCACCCCGATGGCGATCGCGGCCACCGCGCCTCCCTTGGACGCCGGCGCGAGCGCCACGCGCGAGCTGCCCACGCCCGAGACCCCTGAGCCGTCGGGCGGCACGCCAGGGTAGCTCGCGGGCGGTTGCGGCACGGGCGCGGCGCCGGCGGCGACGTGCATGCCCGACGCGATGCGAGGGTCGGACGAAGGCGGCGTGCCGATCGAGAGCGCCCCACCCGGCGCGCTCGCGACCGGAGCGACGCGAAGCGCGGGGTTCGAGCTCTCGGCCTCGATCTTGGCGAGCTGCTCGGCGCGCGCCTCGAGCGACTGCCAGCCACACTGCTCGACCCACGCGCCCACCTGGCGGGCCGACGCGACGGGCATCGCCGCCTCGATCGCGATCGCCATCTCACGCGCGGTCTGGAAGCGCTCCTCGGGCTCCCGCGCCAGACCGCGGAAGACGACCTCGTCGATCGCCCGTGGGAGCTCGGGGCGGATCGCGCTCGGCGCGTCGATCGGCGCGGTCATGATCGACGCCACCACGGCGGCGGGATCGTCGGCCTGGAAGAGCCGCTTTCCGGTGAGGATCTCCCAGAGGACCACGGCCGCCGCGAACACGTCGGCGCGGCGGTCGACGATCCCGCGCCCGACCTGCTCGGGCGACATGTACGCGAGCTTGCCCTTGACGCTGCCGTCGGACGTCTGGGCGAGGCGACTGTTCGCCTTGGCCACGCCGAAGTCGAGCACGCGCGCGGCGCCGTCGACGCCGACGAGGATGTTCTGCGGGGACACGTCGCGATGCACGATGCCGAGCGGCTCGCCCTGATCGCTGCGCGCCTCGTGGGCTGCGTGCAGGCCCTCGAGCGCGCCGCACATGATGCTCGCCGCGATGTGCGGCGGTACGAGCCCGTTCTCGAGGCGCAGCGCGCGCACGAGCCGGCTCAGGCTCTCGCCGTGCACGTACTCCATCACGAGGAACAGCTCGTCGGCTTCGTTGACGATGTCGAGCGTGTTGACGACGTTCGGGTGGTTGATGCGCGAGACGATGTGCGCCTCGTCGAGGAACATCGAGACGAACTCGGGATCGCGCGCGAGGTGCGGGTGCAGACGCTTGATGGCGACGGTGCGCGCGAAGCCGGCGGTGCCGAACGAGCGCGCATAATGGACCGTGGCCATGCCGCCCGTGGCGATCACGCCATAGAGCCCATACCGTCCCAGCGTCTGCTTGACCGCGAGCGCCTCCACCCACGTCGATGATACCCCAACGAACAGGGCAACCCTACGGCATCGTTCGGCTCACGGACCGCGTCGCGCGGCGATGGGCCCGCGCGATACCAGACCGGATCAGTACGCCGCGACGCGGATGTCGGCGCGCGGCGCGGGGAGCTTGGCGTTCGGCGCAGACTCCCACGGCCCGAGCTCTCCGTCGGCGAGCACCGCCGCCGTGAGGACCTCGTCGGAGCGCTGGGTCGCACCTACGCCGCCAAAGACGTACAACCGGTCCTTGTAGACGGCGAAGCCGAAATCGCGGGTCGGCGCGGGGAGCTTGGTGACGATCTTCCAGTCGCCGAGCGAGCCGTCGGCGTCGTTGATCTTGGCGGCGAGGACGATGTCGCTCGGCGAGTTGGACGTGTTGAGCCGACCTCCCGCCACGTAGAGGTAGCCCTTGGCCGAGGTCACGCTCGGGTCGAAGATCTTGTACTCGGGCGCGGTGGGCGGGGCCGAGAGGCCAGGCTGCGCGGCGAACGTGCCCACCGTGCCCGCGACGGCGTCTACGGGCGCGGCCTCGACGTCGGCGAGCAGCGTGCTCGACGAGCTCTTGCCGCCCACGACATAGATGAACTTGTTGTCGTGCACGTAGAGCCCGGCGCGGCTGCGGCCCTTGACGAGCGAGCTGGGCATCTGAGTGAAGTCGGCGACGCTGCGCTGCGCGACGTCGACGGGCGCGCTGTAGAGATCGGGCATGTACTGGTACGCGGTGCCGCCGCCATCGGGCGTGTACGAGCGGATGCCGCCGACCGTCACGACGGTCGAGCCGACCAGGGTGCGTGAGAGATCGCTGCGGTTGCTGGGCACGCCGAGCGTCGTGACGAGCCAGTCGGTCTTGGCGCCCGGTCCCCATCCCACGAACTGGAGCGCGCTCTTGCTCGTGCCCTCGACGCCGTAGCCGTAGCCGCCGATGACCCACGTGTTCCCGATGACCGCGTCGAACTCCATCGAGCCGCGCACGAGCGCGCTCAGCTCTACGCGGTACGAGACCACAGCGCCGGTCGCGTCATCGACGAACGCCGTCCACACGTCGTTGGTCGTCGCGGGGTTGTCGGCAGGGCCGCTGGGATCGCGCTCACCGCTGAGCAGCACGAAGCGCGCGACGCCCCCCGCGGCGTCGATGCCCGGCGCGACGCCGTCGGGCGTGGTGCCGTCGGTCGCCCCGCCGTCGGTCGCCGTGACGACGGGCTCACCAGCGTAGTCGCCCGGCGAGGCCGCCAACCCACACGCCACGAGCGCCATGGGAACGAGACCCCACGCGCAAGCCCGAGTCCAAGCGAGAGCCCGCATCACACACCATGGTAACACACACGCTCGCGCGCGATCTCGCGTCGCGCGCCAACGCGCGGGTCCTACCGTGCGTCCAAGGTGCGACAGCTGCGCCCGATCTGGACCTTCTTGATCCCGCGGGTCACGTGCACGTTGAGGATCGGCTCGCCCTTGTCGTCGACGAGCCAGATGGTCTCGGTGCCGTCCTCGCCGCGCGGCCCTTCGATCGTGTCGTTTGCGGCGATGGTGCGCTTGCCGCGCGGCGCCGTCTTGGGCTCGTCGCCGAAGACGATGGTGACGACGTCCGCGCAGTGGTTCGTGATCTCGTAGGGCCTGTGCTTCTTGCGGTGCGGCTCGGTCGCGGCCTCGGCGGGCGCAGACGAGGGCGCGGGCGGCGGCTCGGCGCTCGCGGCCGGAGGCGCAGACGAGGTCGAGGCGGGAGCGACGGGCTCGGCCTTGGCGCCCCCACACGCCGCGAGCGCGGAGAGGGCCATCACACAGAGCGCGGCGCGGCGAGCGGTTCGTCGTCGGTGCATGCTCCCGGTCTATCCGGGAGCCGTCACTTCGTCACGTAGATCCGCGTCTGACGCGCCGGGATCGTCGCGTTGGGGCCGCTCACGACGGCCCCGGTGATGAGCTCGGTGAGCTGCCCACCCGGGAGAGCCGTCGTCGTCTTGTCACTGTCGCCGCGGTTGATCGCGACGTACACCGTGTCGCCGGTCGTGCTGCGCGAGAACACCCACAGGTCGTCGTTGGCGTCGAGCGTCGTGCGGATGCCGCGGCGGAGCGACGGGTGGTCTTTGCGGATCTGGCCGAGCTTCTTGATGCGCTCGAGCAGGTACGTCTGGTTCGCGTCGTAGCCAGCCCACTGCATGAACCGGCGGTTGTCGGGATCGCCCGCGCCGGGCAGGCCGATCTCGTCGCCGTAGTAGATGAGCGGCGCGCCGCGGTTGGTGAAGATGACCGAGAAGCCGTTGGCGACCCGCTCGAACGCCTCGCGCTCGCCGACCGCGCCCGGCTGGTTCTGCCACGCGCGGTCCTTGCCGTCGCTGTACTGGCTGTTCCAGAGCGGCTGGTTCTGCGCCAGGTGGATGACACGCGGCAGATCGTGGTTGCCGATCCACGTGCTCATCACGGCGTCGGCGCCGTAGTAGAAGTCGTTGCCGTTCATGAAGGCGGCGAGGTCGCTCATCTTCATGGTGCGCATCAGCACGGCCTCGGCGATGTGACGCCGGAGCGGGAAGTCGAACTGACCGTCGAGCTTGGTCTTGCTGTCGACGAAGCCCTTGAGCAGGTCGCGATTGCCGAAGTCGTAGGTCTCGCCGACCATGTAGAAGCGCTGCTTGGGCGTCTGCGTGGCGTGCACCTGCGCCTCGAGCTTGGTGCGGAGCTCCTGCAGCCACGAGATGTCGACGTGCTTGATCGCGTCGGCGCGGAACCCGTCGACGCCGAGCTGCTTGACCCACTCGACGGCGTTCGTCGTGGCCCAGTCGCGCGCCTGAGGGTTGGTGTAGTTCCAGTGCGGCAAGTAGTCGGTGAACCAGCAGCGGTGGCCCTGCGGGCCCCACGGGCACACGCCGCTGTCGTCGCACACGCAGTTGCCGCCGTTGAACGAGAGCGGCCAGAACCAGTCGTTGTGCTGCTGGAACACCTGGCTCGAGATGTGGACGTGCACCATCGCGAAGTCGATGAGGACCTTCATGTCCTTGGCGTGCGCGTCGTCGACGAGCCCCTTGAGGTCGGCGCCGGTGCCGAAGCAGCTCTCGTACTCGAGCGTGGCGGGGTTGGCCGCGTCGAGCTTGGGCCAGTACCCATGCGACGCCGAGTACATGTGCGTGTCGCCGCCGACGCCCTTGCCGGCCCCGTCGAAGTTGTTGAACGGCACGGTGACCCAGAGCGTGTTGACGCCGAGGCTCTGGAAGTAGCCGTCGTTGATCTTCTGTCGGACGCCCGCCCAGTCGCCGCCTTGGTAGTTGGCGATGGGTCCGCTGACCCCGGCGACGTTGCAGTTGTTGGCCGGGTTGCCGTCGAGGAAGCGGTCGACGAACGTGAAGTAGATGACGGAGTCGCGCCAGTCGAAGACGCCGGGCGGGAGCGCGCCCTGCTCGTTGCAGATCGCCGGGTCGCACTGCTTGCCCGCGAAGATGTTGTTGCAGTCGTCGTTCGGGTTGGCGTTGCAGTTGGCGCCCGGCGTGACCGGCTCGAGGGGCTGCGACGAATCGACCTTCCACGAGGCGCACTTGCCGTCGGCGCCGGGGTCGATGCAGAACTTGTATTGTACAGGCTTATTGAAGGGGACGACGATCGACGCCGTCCAGGAGGCGCCGACCTTCTGCATGGGGACGCCCTTGTCCCACGTGCCGGGTCCACCGAAGTCGCCGCGCAGCTCGACCGCGGTCTCGGCGCCGGCCGGATAGGTGATCTCGTGCGCGCACGCCTTGAGCTCGTCGGGGCAGATGGGCGGGCCGCCGACGTTGCCGCCGGAGCCGTAGCCGTCGGCGCCGCCGTTGCCGGGGTTGAACGTGTTCGGGTCGGGCGGCTGCCCGAAGTCGGGGTTGTTGGGGTTGGCGTCGCCACAGCCGGGGAGCGCGCACGCCGCCACACCGAGCGCGACGAGCGCCGCGCCCAGGACGCGCGACGACCACGGGTGCGCGCGGACGACGGAGGGCTCGGCTGTGCGTGACATCGATGTACTCACTTGGCAGGAGAAGGGCGCCCGCGCCACCGCTTTGGGCCTCGGGGCCTGACAGCATGGACCAGGGGGCCGGATTGTCAACTCAGGCCTGAGTTACCATCGCGTCTCGCTTGGCGGGGCGGG
>JAGQJA010000542.1:0-6004 GCA_020430845.1 Myxococcales bacterium | reverse complement strand
GCGTCTGCGTGTGGGGCTGCGTCTGCGGCGGCGTCTGCGTGTGCGGCTGCGTCAGCCGCCCGCGTCGGCGCCGGCGTCTGTATCGGCGTCTGCGCCTGCGTCTGCGGCGGCGTCTGCGCCTGCGTCTGCGTTTGCATCGGCGCCTGCGTCTGGCGCGGGAGGCGACGTGTCGACCTCGGGTGTGAGCGGGCGATCGAGGAGGACCGACTCGGCGACGACGTACATGAACCATCCGCCGGGCAGACCTCCCACCTGCGCGTGCGTGGCGACCACGAGGCGCGCGCCCGGCGCGAGCGGCGGGAGCTTGTCGAGGAGGGCGGGCTCGAGGCGGACGCTGCCGGCCTCGCCTTTGAAGAAGCACGTCAGCGCGGCGTCGATGCGCTCGTCTCGCGGGGCGACGATCGTGACGCGCACCGTCTCGTCGGTGCGGCCCCACGCGACGCGGAGGCCCTCGCGCCGCGAGAGCGTGAGCGGGCCGTCGCCTTCGGGCGTGAGGATGCTCACGTCGGCGGTCGGCAGCTGCAGCGTGCCGCGCGCCGGCGGCAGGCCGAAGCCGCGGGTCGAGAAGCCGAGCGGCTCTCCTCCGCGCCAGCCCTTGTCGCGCATGCGCGTGGGCTGCTCGGGGTCGGGCCCGAGCCGCAGCTCGCCGAAGGGGCCTGTGAACGAGGCGCTCCCTGGCTCGGTGAAGCGCGGCGACGGTCCGTACTCCGTCGTGAAGCACTCGGTCGCGTCGGGGTTGCGCACGTGCAGGCGACCCGGACCACGGCCCTGGAAGCGTTGGATGGCAAACGAGCCCGAGATGTCGCGCGTGCCGTCTTGCGCGGCGGGCCCCTGCTGGACGCCGTACACGACGGTCTCCCAACCGAGACCGCGGTCGTCGTCACACGCGGGGAGTCCGGTGGCGGCGAGCGTGACAGTGACGCAGAGGAAGAGCTTGCGGTGCATGGCGTCGGTTCTCCTGCCCTCCCCAGTCGGTAGTGCACGGCGCGCGACCGCGCAAGGCGACGGTCAGCGTGGCGCGCACGGCGAAGCGACAGGGAGCCACACCTCGGCCGAGAACGCGCCCGGCTCGAACCGCGCGGTCTCGCCCGAGAGCGTGACGCGACGCCCCGAGATCACCTCGACCCACTCCCCCTGCGGCAGCCCGGCCAGCGGCACGTCGATGGGGCCGCGCGGACGGCGCGCGGTCACGACGAGCGCCGGCGCGTCTGCGGCGTCCTTCGCGTCGGTCATCTCGCGCGCGTAGACCAGGTGCTCGGGCCCCGCGGCGAGCGTGCGCAAGCCTCCGCGGCGGAGCGCGTGCACGCAGGCGCGGGCGGTGCCGACCTTGCGGGTGAACTCGCGCGTCGCGAGCTGTGCGGCGCTGAGCTCGGCGTCGCCCGGCATCACGCGACGGCAATCGGGATCGCCGCGGCCCGCGAGACCGACCTCGTCGCCGTAGTAGACGACAGACGCGCCGGGCATCGTGAGCACGTAGCCCAACGCGAGACGCTGCTTGGCGTAGACGAGCTCGCTCACCGGCTGCGGGGCCGGCTCCCAAGCGTCGCCGCCGTCTTGACCGGCGGACGTCGACGAGAACCGCGCGACGTCGTGGTTGCCGATCATCAGGCCCATCGTGGCGCCGCTGTCCTTCCACTCGGCCTCGCCCGCGCGAAAGCTCTGCTCGACCTCGGCGAGCCCCTTCTGCTCGGCGGCGACGACCTCGCGGAGCGTCCACATGAGCGGAAAGTGGAACGACCCGTCGAGCCCGTGCGGGCCGAGGTCGTAGCGGAGGAGCGAGTAGCCCCCCGGTCCGGTGAAGTTCTCGCCGATCACGAACGGCGAGCTGCCGGGGTGGGCGTGGCGCGCGCGCACGTCGGCGAGGATGCGACGGGTCGCCGAGCGCGGCACCATCGGCACGGCGTCGATGCGCAGCCCGTCGCCGTCCCAGCGGTCCATCCACCAGCGCAGGTCTTGCGTCACGCGTCGCGCGATGGCCGGATCCTGCCAGTCGAGGTCGGGCAGGTACGGCGCGAACCAGCAGTCCTTGATGTAGGTGGCCCAGTCGCACGAGCCCACGCCGCATACACACGAGCGCCGCTCGAACCACTCGGGGTGCTCTCGCAGGTAGGTGTGCTGATCGTGCACGTGGTTGGGCACGACGTCGAAGAGCACGCGCACGCCGCGATCGTGGGCGACACGTACGAAGGCGTCGAGCTCGTCGGGCGTGGCGAAGCGCTCGTCGATCGCCTGCGGATCGACGGGCCAGTAGCCGTGGTAGCTCGAGTAGAGGCGCCCGTCCTTGCCCGCGAACTCACCCTCGGGGTTCTTGTAGAGCGGCGAGAGCCAGATCGTGTTGGCGCCGAGGGCGGTGATCTCGCCCGACTCGAGCGCGCGCGTGACGCCCACGAGCCGACCGCCGGCGCGCGCGGAGGGCGTGCGCGGGGGTGCGAGCGGACCGTCGGCGCCGCGGTATCGATCGACGACGACCTGGTAGATGATCGCGTCGCGGGGCTCGAAGCGCTCGGCCTCGATCCACACCGTGGCGAAGACCGGCTCGGCCTCGCGACCGCGGACGTCCTTGGCGCGGAGCGTGAGCGTGTGCTTGCCGCGGCGCAGACCGCCCGCTTCGACGCGGATCTGGCCCGTGCGCGGATCGACCTGTGCGACCGCAGGCGCGCCGTCGCGCCACGTGGCCTGCACGCTCGCGGGGTCGACGGCGCTCGGATCGGCGCGGCCGGCGAAGAACGTGGCGCGCACCGTCGCCGTGCCGTCGACGGCGCTGTCGACCGCGTCGACCGTCATGCTCGGTCCGCCGCAGTCGGGCACCTCCACCCACGACACCTCGCGGCCCTCGTAGGTCGCGGTCGTCGCGCGCTCGCGATCGGCGAGCCACACGCCGTCCTCGATGACCGCGTACCGGTACTCCCCGGGCGGCACGTCGAACAGCGCCGCGCGCCAACCATCGGTCCGCGGCGTAGGGGTCGTACCGGGTCGTCGGAAGCCGTCCCACTCCCCCACGATCTCGACGCTCGCCTGCGCGCTAGCCGGTCGGTGCCAGACGCGCACGGAGCAGTCGCGCACGGGCGGCGCCTCTTCGTCGGCGGCGCACGCGCCCTGCGCGACGGCGATCGCGAGACAGCTCAGCCATGGGAGGGCGCGCTTCACCGAGCCTTTTTCATAGCGCTGCGCGCGCTCACCGCAACAAGACGACCTTCAGCGACCGCGAGAGGCGGCGGTCGCCTCCGATGCCCTGCGCTTCACTCGTCCACATGCGCGCGCGCGCGCTCAGGAGGCCCGCGGCGGCGACGTCTCGGCGCTTGGTGACCTCGGCCGCGTCCGCGGTCGTCGTCGTCGGCAGGGCGGCGAGCGCTTTGCGCGCCAACACGCCGGCGTCGCGTCCGAGCGCGGTCCAGTAGCTCGGTCGCACACCGAACGCCTGCATGTGGCGGCGGACCTCCTCGTCGCGCTCTTCCTCGGCCGCGTCGGAGGCCAGCGGCACGATCCCGGCGCCGACCGAGAGCGTCGTGATGCCAGCCGCGATCTCGCGGTGCGGCAGGCCAGCCTCGAGGGTGAGCCCCACCACGTGCGGCTTGCCGCGGTCGGCCGCCTCGAGCCGCGCGCGCCCGAGGTCGCGGACGAGGTCGCGTGCGCACGACCGAGAGCCGGAGACTGTCCACGCGGTGGCCCCGGACTTTCGCCAAATATCCAATGGGAACCGAGACTTACCTGCTTCTGTGAGCGGGACGTCGCAGCGCACGGCGGGCAGCAAGCTCACCCCCGCGCCGCCGAACACGGCCGAGGCGGCCGTCTCGTCGGCGAGCTCGTCGGTCACGAACGCCGCGGTCTTCGCGCCGCGTTCGGCGATCGCGCGCGCGAGCACCTGGAGCTCGGCGGCGATGGGCTGCCCGAGCATCACCCCGAGCCGCCGCGGCCAGTTCTCGGGGCTCGGCTCGGCGAGCAAGATCACCGGCACGCCGCTGCGCTCGCCCCACGCGGCCGCGCGGTCGGCCCCCGCGCGATCGAACCCGGCGATGACGATCGCGGCGCCCTCGCCCACGAGCTCTTCCATCGCGGCCTCGGTGCCGAGCGCGTCGACGCCGTCCTCGCGCGTGAGCAGGCGCACCTCGTCGCCGCGCGCGGCCGTCGTACGGGGCAGGTCGAGCGCGAACGACACGCCACGCACGACCTCGGCCGACTCGTCTCGGAGCTCACGAGAGCGGGTGGGCAAGAGGAGCGCGAGCGTTCGACCGCGCACCGCGCGCAGACCTCGGCGGCTCGCGGCAAGCTCGCCCAGCTCGACGCCGGCGTCGCCGCCCGCCTTCGACGCGCTCGTCCCGCTGAGCTCCACGAGCCAGCGCGCCAGCGCGGCGTCGTTGCTCTCGACCGCGATGTGGGCGAGCCGCTCGCGCACGATGCTCTGCGTCTGGACGCTGTAGCCCGAGCTCGCCCCGCGCGTACGCATGGCGCGATAGCTCTGCTCGAGCACGCTGCGAGGCATACGCGCCAGGATGGTCGCGATCTTCTGGCTGACCCTCTCTTGGTCGTCGTCGCCGACGCCGACGAGCCACGCGTCCATGTACGCGAGCGCCTCGTAGTCGTCGTGCGACCCCACGGCCGCGAGCGCGAGCTCCTCGAGGAACAGCTCCCGATCGGCGTCGTCGACGACCTTGCCCACCAGCGGACGGAGCAACTGCAGCGCGGACTGGGGCGCGCCGTGCAGGCGCAGGCTCTTGGCGCGCGCGACCGTCGCCATGTCGCGCACCGTGCCGCGCGGGAGATCCCCCACCTCGGCGAGCAGACCGTCGGCCGCGTGCAGCTTGCCTTCGTCGATGAGCAGCCACGCCAAGAAGACGCGGACCTGCACGGTGGCGCCGTCGTCGGGGAAGCGACGCAGGTACGCCTCGGCGCGCGAGCGCTCGAGCCGGCGCTCTTCCCAGCGCGCGCGGATCTCGGCGAGCTCGACGGCCGCGGCGGGTGACGTCGCGAGGAACGCCTGCGGAGGACCGCTCCGCGCGCGGCGCGAGCACGCACCTAGCACGGCGAGCGCGGCGGTGAACGCCACGAAGACCGCCAGATGTCTGGGATGCGGCGCCATCACCTCACGAAATCATACTCGCCCCTTGCAAACCGGGGTATCAACGGCGTGGGCCCATGTCACGCGCGCTCGAGCTCTCCGCCTCCGCGAGCGACCGCGACGCGCCGGCGAAGCCGAGCCGGCGCGCGTTCTACCTGAGGCGCGCGCACTCGCTGTCGGGCGTCGTGCCGCTCGGCGGGTTCTTGGTCCTGCACCTCTGGACCAACGCGTCGGCGCTCGGCGGGCAGGAGCGCTTCGACGACGCCGTCGCCGACATCCAGCGGATCCCCGCGCTGGGGCTCTTGGAGGTCTTCGGCATTTTCTTGCCGCTGACGTTCCACGCGGTCTACGGCGTGGTCCTCGCGCGCGCGAGCCGCCCCAACGCGGGCGCCTATCCGTTCGCGCGCAACTGGCTCTACGTGCTCCAACGCGTCACAGGGATCATCGCGTTCGTGTTCGTGATGGGCCACCTCTGGGAGCTCCGCGTGCAGAAGCTCCTCTTCGGCATGAGCGCGCGTTCGTTCTACCCCACGCTCGCGGCTCACATGTCGGGCGAGTGGGGCGGCGTCGCGTGGATCGCCGTCGCGTACCTGGTCGGCGTGCTCGCGTGCGTCTTTCACTTCGCCAACGGGCTCTTCACCGCGTCGATCGCCTGGGGCCTCACGGTCACGCGCGCTGCGCAGACGCGGCTCGGCGTGGCGTGCGGCGTGCTCGGCGGCGCGCTCGCGCTCCTCGGCACCGCGACCGTGCTCGCGTTCGCGACGGGCATGACGTTCATCCCGGGGCGCGACCGCGTCGAGCCCAAGCCTTGCGGCAAGACCGAGACGACCGCCGCGTCGAGCGCGACCGTGGACGCCGGGGCCTCCGCGACCACTCCGCCCTTTCCTCCGGGGCAATCCCGACCTAATCAGACACCCGAGGATTGATCGAACATGGCGCAGAAGAAGA
>JAGQJA010000541.1:1789-4342 GCA_020430845.1 Myxococcales bacterium | reverse complement strand
TGATCGAACATGGCGCAGAAGAAGAGCATCGTCAGCGAGTCGGGAAAGGTACGCCGCGTCGCGGTCGTCGGCGGAGGCCTCGCGGGTCTCACGGCCGTGTTCAAGCTCTGCGAGGCGGGCATCCCGGTCGACCTCTTCAGCTTGGTCCCCGTCAAACGCTCGCACTCGGTGTGCGCGCAGGGCGGGATCAACGCGAGCGTCAACACCAAGGGCGAGGGCGACTCCCCCGAGGTGCACCTCGAAGAGACCGTGTACGGCGGCGACTTCCTCGCGAACCAGCCGCCCGTCAAGGGCATGGCCTACGCGGCGCCGGGCATCGTGTTCATGCTCGATCGTATGGGCGTGCCCTTCAACCGCACGTCCGAGGGCCTGCTCGACTTCCGCAGGTTCGGCGGCACGCTCTTCCACCGCACGGCGTTCGCCGGCGCGACCACGGGCCAGCAGCTGCTCTACGCGCTCGACGAGCAGGTCCGGCGGTGGGAGACGGTCGACGTCGAGGACGAGCGCGGCGTCTCGATCCCCGGCGAGCGCATGGTGCGCAAGCACGAGCTCTGGGACTTCGTGGGCCTGGTGCTCGACGACGAGGGCCGGTGCCGCGGCCTCGTCGCGCAAGACATGAAGACGATGGAGCTCGAGGCGTTCCCGGCCGACGCGGTCTGCCTCGCGACGGGCGGGCCCGGCATCGTGTTCGGCCGCTCGACCAACAGCGTCATCAACACCGGCACGGCGGCGAGCGCCGCGTACCGCCAGGGCGCGTGCTACGCGAACGGCGAGTTCATCCAGGTGCATCCCACCGCCATCCCCGGCGCCGACAAGCTCCGCCTCATCAGCGAGAGCGTGCGCGGCGAGGGCGGCCGCGTGTGGGTCCCGCGCGACCCGAAAGAGAAGCGACGCGGGCGCGACGTCCCCGAGAAGGAGCGCGACTACTTCCTCGAGGCCAAGTACCCGGGGTACGGCAACCTCGTCCCGCGTGACATCGCGGCGCGTGAGCTCTTCCTCAAGTGCTTCCACGACGAGCGCGGCATCTTCAGCCCCAAGAGCGGCAAGAACGAGCTCGAGGTCTACCTCGACGTCACGCACCTGCCCAAGGACGTGCTCAGCAAGAAGCTCGCGGGCGTGCTCGAGATCTACGAGCGCTTCGCCGGCGAGGACCCGTACGAGAACCCGATGCGCATCTTCCCGGCGGTGCACTACTCGATGGGCGGCCTCTGGGTCGACTTCGAGAAGTCAGCCGACGGCAAGCTCGTCGCGGGCTCGCCGCGCAACCAGGCGACCAACATCGAGGGCCTCTACGCGGCCGGCGAGGTCGACTACCAGTACCACGGGGCCAACCGCCTCGGCGCCAACTCGCTGCTCTCGTGCATCTACGCGGGCATGGTCGTCGGCCCGTCGATGGCGTCGTACGTCAAGAACCTCGACAAGAGCGCGTGGGACCTCCCCAAGAGCCTCTTCGAGAAGGCGCGCAAGCGCGAGCAGAAGGCCTACGAGTCGGTGCTCGGCATGGACGGCGACGAGAACCCGTACGTGCTGCACAAGGAGCTCGGCGACACGATGCTCCGCGACTGCACGATCGAGCGCGACAACAAGGTGCTCGACACGGTGATCGCCAAGATCGACGAGCTCGAGGACCGTTACGGCAAGGTCGGCGTCACCGACACGGGCTCGCGCATGAACCAAGGCGCCCAGTTCGTGCGGCACCTCGGCAACATGCTCGTGCTCGCGCGCGTCATCGCGAGCGGCGCACGGCAACGCGACGAGTCGCGCGGCGCGCACTACAAGCCCGAGTTCGCCAAGCGCGACGACGACAACTGGCTCCGCACCACGATGGCCCTATACAAAGGGGACGGGGGCGGAAGGAGCGCGGTGAGCTTCGTGCGGAGCCTCGACTACGTGGTGTGCGGCAAGTCGCTCCAGGCGACGGACGCGGTCGACATCTCTCTTGTGAAGCCCCGCGCGCGCAAGTACGACACCGCCGGCGCGGCGAGCTCGACGAGCGCGGGAGCGCCGTCGGGGCGCGCGTCCAAGGCAAAAGAGCCCGCGGCCGCCGCGGAGAAGGGAGCCTGACGTGGGTGAGTCGCGCAAGGTCCGGTTGAAGGTCCTCCGCCAGGACGGGCCCGATCAGCCGCAGACGAAGCGTTGGGAAGAGTTCGAGGTGCCGTGGCGCCCGCAGATCAACGTGATCGCGGCGCTCATGGAGGTGCAACGCAACCCCGTCACCGTCGACGGCACCAAGGTCACGCCGATCGTCTGGGAGGCGTCGTGCCTCGAAGAGGTGTGCGGCGCGTGCACGATGATCGTCAACGGCCGCGTGCGCCAGTCGTGCTCGGCGCTCGTCGATCAGATCGCCCCCAACGGCGAGACCATCGAGCTGCGACCCATGACCAAGTTCCCGCTCGTGCGAGACCTCGTGGTCGATCGTTCGCGCATGTTCGACGACCTGCGACGCGTCAAGGCGTGGATCAACCTCGACGGCACGCACGAGCTCGGGCCCGGACCGCGCCAGTCACAAGAGAACCAAGAAGAGGCCTACCCCCTCTCGCGCTGCATGACGTG
>JAGQJA010000541.1:0-1688 GCA_020430845.1 Myxococcales bacterium | reverse complement strand
GAGCGCCTCGAGACGCTCATGGGCGAGGGCGGCGTCGCCGACTGCGGCAAGGCCCAGAACTGTGTGGAGGTGTGTCCAAAGGAGATCCCTCTGGTGGACTCCATCGCACACGTGTCTCGTCAGACGACGAAGCACATGCTGTTCGGCTGGCTCCTCAAGTAGCGCGTCGATAGACTGAGTAGGATGCGGTCGATCCTGCTCGTGGGTCTCGCGGCGGCGCTCACCGTCGCGTGCGGCGGTGACGATCCGAGCGGGCTCGGTGCGGGCCGAGGCTCGTCGGGCTCGTCGGGCTCGAGCGGAGACACGTCGAGCAGCTCGGGGTCGAGCGGCGCGACGTCGAGCTCCGGCGCGACGTCGAGCTCCGGCGCGTCGGGCGCCACGGGATCGACGCCGGCCGACCTCTGCGTCAACGTCATCAACGACTATCGCAAGACGAACAACCTCGCGCCGCTCGAGCGATGGACCGACGGCGAGGCCTGCGCCGACGGCCAGGCCAAGAGCGACAGCGAGACGCGCAAGGCGCACGGCGCGTTCGGCCAATGCGGTGAGCGCGGACAGAACGAGTGCCCCGGCTGGAAGGGCCCGCCCGAGACGATGATCCCGGGGTGCCTCAAGGCGATGTGGAACGAGGGACCGGGCGGCGGCCACCACGACCTGATGGCGACGACCAAGCACACCAAGGTCGCGTGTGGCTTCTACACGACGCCGCAGGGCGCCGTGTGGAGCGTGCAGAACTTCCGCTGACGGCCGCGCTCACGGGGTATCCTCGGCCGTGATGGACGCGACGACGGCACGTGGCGGCGCGAGGCGCGGGGCGGCGTGCGCGCTCGTGATCGCCTGCTTGACCTGCGCGTCGTCTGCGCTTGCCGACGAGCCCGCCGCCGCGACCCAAGGTGAGGGCGCCGCGACGCTCCCGGCCGACGCGCAGGTGAACGTCGCGCCCACCAAGCCCGAGGGCGAGGCGTCTCCCGCCGAAGCACCGCCCGAGGCGCCGCCGCCGCGGCCCTACAAGAAGACGCTCGTGCTCGACTCGTCGCTCGGTGCCGTCGCCTTCCTCGGCGAGTTCGGCAAGGTGGCGCCGCCCGGACCGTGGCTGCACACGCAGCTCGGCTACGAGCTCTTTCGGTGGCTCATGGTCTTCGGCGAGGGAGAGCTCGCCTTCACCGACACGTCGCGCCGCCAGGATCCGCCCAAGACGCGGGTCTTTCCGTTCTTCGGGTTCGGCGGCGGGGCCCGCTTCACCGCGCGCTTCACCGAGCGTTTCGGCGTCTACCTGCAGGGCTCGGTGGGCCTGATGCGCGCCGACGTGAACCGCAACGCGCTCGGCATCCTGGGCTTTCGCGACGCGGAGACCTTCGCGCCGTACGCCGGCGGCCGCCTCGGCGTGGAGTGGTACCAGATCGATCGCCACTTCGCGCTCGGCCTCAACGCCGGAGTCCGCCTGGCGCAGGGCTTCGCCCGCGCACAAGGTGCGAGCGACACCCCACTGGTGCTCGATGGCGGCGCCAGCTTGCGCTACGCGTTCTAAGGGTGCCACGATCTGTTCTGGTGGCTCGCCGCGCAGGCGGACCGGAGGAGGAGACTCATGCGTAAGCTTGCATGGTGGACCGCGGCGGCCATGGTCGTCGCGACGGGCGCGGCGTTCACGCAGTGGGGCTGCAGCGGCGATGATCCTGCTCCGGCCGACG
>JAGQJA010000540.1:1812-3800 GCA_020430845.1 Myxococcales bacterium | reverse complement strand
TGCGCGGGTTGCCGGCGAGCGTCGCCTCGTGACGCGCCAAGAAGGCCCAGTAGAGGGGCGTGAGTGGGCACGTGCTCGCCGGATCGAACGCGCAACCCCCGCAGAAGTCGCTCATGCGCTTCACGTACGCGGCGCCGGCGACGTAAGGCTTGGTGATCATCAGATCGCCGGTCGCGTAGGTGCCCATCCCGAGCACGTTGGGCTCGACGACCCAGTCGTAGGCGTCCGTGTACGCCGCCCAGAACCAGTCGGTGAGCGCGCGCGGCGACACGTCGAGGAGCATCGCCACGTTGGAGAGGATCATCAGCCGCGTGATGTGGTGGCTGTAGCCTTCGCGCCACACGTCGGCGACCACGTGGTCGAGGCACGCGAGCCCCGAGGGCTCCCCCCAGTACGCGGGCGGAAGCGGACCCTTCGCGCCTAACGCGGAGGGATCGGCGTCGGGCGTCGGAGGGCGACCCGGCACACGCCGGAGCCCGTCGGTCGTGACGTGGACGTGCCGGACGAACTCGCGCCACCCCAGGATCTGCCGCACGAATCCCTCTTGGCTCGCGAGCGGGATGGGCAGCGCGAGCGCCCCCGCGACGACGTCGCGCGGCAGGAGCCTGTGCAGGTTGATCAGCGGGGCGAGGCGCGTGTGGAAGAGCCCGCTCGAACGCGTGCTCATCGCGTCTTCGTAGGGACCGAACGTGGGCAGGCACGCGCGCTCGGCCCAGCGCCACATCGCGCGCGCGTCTTCGGCGGTGGCGGGGAGGGCGCCGAGGTCGAGGCGACCGGGGTGCGCGCCGAAGCGCGACGAGACCAGCTCTCCGACCTCACGCGTGATGGCATCGGGCTCGAACCGCGGCGGCTCGGGCGCGCTGGGCGTGCCGCGCCAAGGCTTGCGGTTGTCGGCGTCGTGGCTCATGCGCCCGCCGCGCGGCTTGCCGCCGTCCATCAAGATGCCTGTGCGCTTTCGCACGGCTGCGTAGAAGCGGTCCATGCGCCAGGGCGGCGCGCCGTTCTTCTGCGCGGCCGCCGCGAAGTCTTCTTCGGTCGTGAGCCACCCCTCGTGGGGAACGAGCTCGACGAGCCCGCGTTCGACGAGGGGCGCGATCTCGACGCGCAGCTCGCGCTCGGCAGGCACCATCGCGCGCAGCGGTCCGAGCTCGCCCGCGAGCGGCGTCAGCGCGCTGGCGTAGTCCGTCGTCGCCACCACGTGGCGCACGTCGACCCCGCGGGCGGCCTGCTCGAGCGCGAAGTGACGGAGGTTCGCGAGCACGAGCGCGAGCTTCTGCTGGTGGTACGGCCGGCGCTCCGCCTTCTGCGGACACTCGACGAGCACGATCCCCAGCTCTTCGGCCGGCTCGCGCGAGAGCGGGCCGATCTCGGCGCTCAGCTGATCGTACGGCACGAAGAGCCACCGGCGCCCTCGGCTGCGACGCGGGACGCGCTCGGCGAGCGCCCGCGCGAACGCGCTGGGAGAGGAGCGAGGCGATCGCGTCACTTCGGATCCATCGCCTCGTCGGGCGGTCCGCACGTGACCACGGGCGGGAGCGAGGCGCCGATGCTGCAACGTGTGGGCGGCGCGCAGGCGAGGGCGCGGCACGCCTCTTCGGCGCTCGGAAAGCACGGACCGTCGTGACCCGCGCGTGCGTTGCAGTCCGGCGGGGGAGCCGTCGCGGTCGGCGGCGGTCCAGGCCCGCGCGCGCGCTCGGGGACGGCGGACGCAGGCGGCGTCGAAACGGTCGCGGGTGCGCCCCCGCAGCCCCCGAGGGCGCACGCCGCGCCGAGCGCGACGACGGCCGTCCCGGTCAGAAGCACTTCATGTAGCCGTTCGTACGCGTGCACCCGATGCCCGAGGCTCCGACGACATTCTGGATCCACGTCGCCTTGTCGGCCAGGTTCGCCCAGAACATCGTCGCCCCCGACGTCGCGCACACGGGCGTGGTCGAGCCGCGGTGCACGCCGACCGCGATGTAGTTGCCGCCCGCGTAGCGCGTCGCGGG
>JAGQJA010000540.1:0-1670 GCA_020430845.1 Myxococcales bacterium | reverse complement strand
CGGCGACCCCAGCCCCAGATCGAGAGGTACTCGCCCACGAACGGCGACGTCGTGGCGAGCAGGTGCTTGGCCTGGCTCGCGGGCACGAACGTCGTCGTGGGGAGCGTGAGGATCGCGATGTCGGCGCCCGCCGTCGGCGCGTTGAACTTCCAGCTCGGGTGCGCGGTCTCGCTCAGCAGGAGCCACGAGCCGCTCTTGCTGTCGGTGATGTTGGCGAACGTGGTGTAGCCCGTCTTGACGCGGACGCGGTACCACTGGTTCGCGTAGTAGCTGTCGGTGCAGTGCGCCGCGGTCACGATGTGACGCCGGCTGATGAAGAAGCCCGTGCACCAGCTCCCGCCGTTTCGGTAGAGCTCCACGACCGCGAGGTTGGCGGCCGCCGGATCACCGTAATAGACCGCCTGCTCGTCCGAGGCCGTGGCCTCGCCGTCCGCGCCTTGTTCGTCGGCGGCGCACCCCGCGAGCGAGAGGGCCAAGAGGGTCATCGTGACGGCGGACGCAACGCGAAGAGTGCTCATCGATACCTCGTCGGGTGGATGAGGGCTCGTCGTCGCGACGAGCGCCCCGGGCGAGATTCACCCTAGCTCCGACGCTTCGAGCCGCATGTCACCCAGAGTGCGCTGGGGAGCCCGCATGTCACCCGGAGTGCGCATGGGGATCGGGCGCGTCACCCGATCGGGCGACGCGCCGCTACCGCGCGTAGGTACCCGTTCGCCGCGCGTCTCCTCGCGCTCATTGCGCGGCGTCGAAGCGCACGTCGTCGAAGAACGCGCGGTAGCTGCCGGGCGCGATCGACCGCCCGCCGCTCACGCTCACGCGCACGACCGAGCCGGTCTTGGGCGCGCAGCCCATCGCGAGCGAGCCGATCACCTGACCGTCGCGCGAGAACGAGACGTCGGAGCCGTCGACGATCATCTCGAGGCGCGTCCACGTCTGCGCCGCGATCTCACCGAGCTCGATGCGCGGCCCCGTTGTGGCGCTCAGGCGCCCCTGCTGCACGTGGACGAGCACGCCGCACATCACGCCCGTCGGGCTCATCGCGGTGATCTCGGCGATCTCGGCCAGATCGTCGCGCGAGGCGTCGAGCGAGCCCTCGTCGATGCGGTAGTCGAACGCGAAACGCGCACGCGCGGGCATGCATGTCGTGTGCATCGTCAGCGCCGCTGCCGCCGCGTATCCGCTCGTGGTCCCTTGCCCGAACACCGACAGCACGTTCCCGCGGCGCCCGTCGCCGTCGAGCGCGATCACCGCCATGTCGTCGCGCGCCGGCGAGGTCTGCGGACCGCGCCTCTCGTCCCACGTCGGCGACCACGCGCCGGTCTCGAAGCCGTCGTCGAGCGACGCGACGCACCGCAGGCCCGGCTCCTGAGGCTGCGGCGAGGGCAGGGGCGCCTGTTCGGGGGTGGGCTCGGGGGCCGGGGTCGGCCGCGGGCCCGGGTCGGAGTCGGGCACACACGCGGCGATGCCGCAGGTCACGTCGTCGGTCATCCCTCCACACCCCGCAAGGGCGACCGCGGAGAGACAGACGGCGAGACCGAGCGAGGCGAGGAAGGTGCGCATGCGCCTCACCCTTTCAACGAACGTGCCACGGCCCCGTGCACGCGCCATCCGCAGAAACCGGGGGCGGATCGTCGTCGGCCCCTGACATCCGCGTCGTGCCGCCCAGCGCC
>JAGQJA010000539.1 GCA_020430845.1 Myxococcales bacterium | reverse complement strand
CTCTGCGGGCCGACCGTGCCCGGCGTGGGCGTGATCTCGCGCGGCGTGACGAGGCTCACGCGCTCCACCTCTCCCGATGTGGTACCCGGAACGCCTCCCCCAGCCTTCTCAGCGACCATCGCATCGATGCTACCAAAGTGATCGCCGCTGCCTACGGTCGAGATCGCCCCGCCGGAGAGGTGTCGCTCGCGCGCGACACGCGGCGCGCGCCGCCGCGGAACCTTCGCGCAAGTGCACGGGAGGGCTCGTGTTTCTTGGTGTGCGCGCGGCCCCTGACGCCCTCCGTAAAGAACGGTAACGGGGTACGCCGATCGCGAGGCCGGCGCGTCATACTCCACGAGCCCGATGAGACGGCGCGGTGGTCGCGCACTCAGCGAGCTCTTCACACCCCTCTTGGAGGTATCTCGATCATGCGTTCTCTCGTTGCAATCGCCCTTGGTCTCGTTCTCGCCGTCTCCGGTGGCTCCGCGCTCGCGGCCCCCGCTGCGCACGGCAAGCGTCCGGTTCCGGCGCAGGGCCGGCACGAGGGCAAGGACGCCGCCAAGTTCCCCATGCCGGCGGCGGCGTTCAAGCAGAAGGTCGACGCGCGGCTCGCGAAGGCGCGCCAGCACATGGAAGCGCGCGCGGCCAAGCTCAGCGCCGATCAGGCCAAGGAGCTCCGCGCGAAGTTCGACGCGGGCGCCGCGAAGGTGAACGCCGAGGTCGCCAAGGTGATCGCCGACGGCACCGTCACCAAGGAGGAGGCAAAGCAAGTGCGGCAGGTGTCGCGCGAGATGCACCCTCACCGCGGCGGCAAGCACGCCCGCGGGAACAAGGGCGCCAAGGGACAGGGCAAGGCGAAGGGCAAGCGCCCGGCCAAGACGGGCGCGTGACGCGCGGCGTTCTTGCTTCCTTGACGTAGAGACTGACCGCGAGCGGCGCGTCCCACCAAACGGGGCGCGCCGCTCGGCCTATTTGGTGGCTCGCGTCGATGGGTGATGTCTACACCCTTGTCGGACAAGCGCCGCGCCGTTCGCACGCTATCCGCGTCGGGCAAATGTTCAGGGTTGGGTAGACCGACCGAGTCGGTTAGGACCGATCGTGAGGAGGTGTCATGCACACACGATCGAATCTCATCATGGGGGCTGTTTCTGCGCTTGCGTTGGTCGTTTTCGCGGGGGCGTGTGGCGGTGAGGACGGGGCAAAGGGAGATCCGGGACCGGCAGGTGCGGCGGGAGCGGCGGGCACGCCGGGAGCTCCGGGCGCGGCGGGACCGGCGGGCGAAGCGGGGGCGCCTGGCGCCCCGGGTGAAGCGGGCGCGCCTGGCCAGGACTTCGACGCGGGGCCGTCGAGAGAGAGCACGAGCTGCGCGACGCTCAAGGCCGCGGGCGACAACGCCGACGGCCTCAAGACGATCAAGATCGAGGGCGTCAACACGCAGGTGTACTGCGACCAGACGACCGACGGCGGCGGGTGGACGATCATCTACGCGGCGACCGGCACGGCGGGCGAGGAGCCGCTGACCTCGAACACGGCGGTCGGCGGTAACCCGCTCATGTTCGCCGCGCACAACACGTCGCGCGCGCTCAAGGTCGCGATCGCGAAGATGTCGACCGAGTCGCTCTTCCTTCGCGAGGTCGCCGCGGCCAAGGGCCCGTTCATCGTGGTCAACCACGCGATGTTCGACGCCGACCTGCTCAAGGACAACGGGCAGCGCACGTACTACCCGGTGACGGTGCGAGACAGCAACGCCACGCCCTCGTACGTGAGCAACGTGGCGATGGGGTGGTCGCGCTTCAACATCACACGCGGCGGCGACTTCGGGATCACGAGCGCGAACGTCCCGTTCGATCATCACAACGCCCTCTACTGGATGCTGCGCAGCGGCTGTGCTGGGCACATCTTCTACAGCTACAACTCGTCGGCCGACACCAAGGCGGGCTACGACGTCAACACCACGCTCGGGGACTGGACGTCGACGGCGGGGTGCGCCGCGGCCGACGGTGGCAGCCTGAAGTTCTACGCAGCGATGCGCTGACCGGCGCGTCGAGACCGTGGGGCAGGGGCCGCGTCGCGTCGTGCGTCGCGGCCCCCGCCTTTTTTTAGGCCCGTCGCCGGCTGGTCTCGGCGCCGCGGGCTGCTACGGTCCTCGTACCGGCAGGGGGGTGCGTCGCACATGTCCAAGTCCAAGCTCTCGCGTCGTCAGGTGCTCATCACCACGGCCACGCTCGCCACGCCCGCTCTCCTCGCGTGTGGTCAGGCGGCGCCCGAGGCGACCCCCGACGCTTCTGCGCCGCCGCCCGACCCGCCTGTTCCGCCGTCGCCGCCGCTCGACGCGGGATCCGCACCCGACGCGGCTTCACCCGCAGACGGCGGCGTCGCGAAGGCGCGCTCGTTCCCCGGCGTCGTCGTCGACGTGACGCACGGCGGCGCCGTCGTGGGCGGCGCTGTGCAGGCCGGTCCGGTGCGGCAGATCCTCTCGCGCGCCATGCGGGAGCTCACGGGGGAGGCCGACGAGGCCGACGCCTGGCGGCGGTTCTTCTCTCCCGGTGACGTGGTGGGCATCAAGGTCAACCCGTTCGGCTACCCCAAGTTCTTCTCTCAGATCGCCACCGTCCAAGAGATCGTGCGAGGTCTCGGTCTCGCCGGGGTCACGCCCGACAAGATCGTGATCTTCGACCGGTACACCGAGTACCTCGCCGACGTCGGCTACGCGGCGGCGCTGCCCGCCGGGGTCCGCTTCGCGTCCGCGATCGGCGTCGCGGGAGCCCAGACCGACGTGACGAGCTTCGACCAGAGCGAGTTCGTCGAGTTCGCCAAGGTCGAGAGGGGCGACGACATCAACAACCCCGTGCACCGGCGCTCGTACCTCTCCACGTTCGCCAGCTCCATGGTGACGAAGATCATCAACGTGCCCGTGCTCAAGGATCACGCGAGCGCGGGCGTGACGTTCGCGCTCAAGAACATGACGTACGGGCTCGTGAACAACACCGCACGCACGCACGACGTCGACAACTGGACGGTCGACTTCATCCCCAAGGTGGCGGCGATGCCCAAGCTGCGCGACAAGGTCGTGCTGCACGTGGGCGACGCGCTCATCGCCTCGTACGAAGGGGGGCCCGACCCCAACGACAACACCTTCGACCGAGGGTCTCTCGTGGTGGGCACCGACCCGGTCGCCATCGATCGCGTCGCGTGGAAGATCGTGAACGATCAGCGCGCCAAGGTCGCCCTCGCGCCGGTCGAGGCCGACGCCGCGAGGCAGCCCCAGTACATCCTCGCGTGCGGCGCGGCGGGTCTGGGCACGGCCGATCTCACGAAGATCGTCCACAAGACGTTCGCGCTCTGACCCCGGCGCACGTACGATCAGAGGATGAGGGGAGCCATCACGTGTGGGGCGCTGGGGTGCGTCGTCGCCGCGGCCGCGGCGTGGGCGTGTGGGGACTCGACGGGCTCGTCGTTCCCCGAGACCCAAGAGGCGGGCGCTGCCGACGGCGCCACAGTCGACCCGCCGCCGCCGCCGCCCGGCTTCGGTGGCGACGCGGCGCCCGGGGCCGACGCGGCCGTGGGGCCTGTGAGCAGCCTCTCGCTCGAGCAGGTCTGGTTCGTGACCGGCTCGTCGGGCTCGGGCAAGAACATGCTCATCGACTTTCGCGTGAAGCCCCCGCTCGTCACGTGCGGCGGCAACGTGGGCACGGCCGACGGCTTCGAGGGGACGGGCGTGTTCACCGACCCCAAGGACGGGCAGCTGCTCTTCTACACAGACGGGCGGAGCGTCTACAACGGGCGAGACAACTTCATCCTCGACGACGGCGGCGGGCTCAACGGGGATCGGAGCGCCACCGAGCCCGCGCTCATCACCCCGATGCGCGGCGGTGACGGCGGGTCGTTCTTCATCTTCACCAACAACACCAACGTCGCGAGCCCGAGCGCCGTCTGGTACTCGACGATCGACCTCAACCTGGGACCGCACGGCACCGTCGTCACCAAGAACCAGCAGCTGCTCTCGGGCAACCCGGGCGAGGCGCTCGACGTGCTCCCGCACACCAACTCGCGGGATTTCTGGGTGCTCGTGTACGACGGCGCCGCGAACCTCAAGGCGTACCTCGTGAGCGGGTCGAGCGTGTCGACGACCCCGGTCGTGTCGCCCACGGGGCTCGTCGGTGCGGTCAAGCGCGCGGCGATCAACCACACGCTCGACTACGACCACCTCGCGCTCGCGATGAACTTCGGCGGCGCGAACGGCACCATCGCGACGGCCAAGTTCGATCGCTCGACGGGCATGCTCAGCGACGTGAAGACGATCGTGACGGGCGACCTGGGCTATCACGCGTCGTACTCGGCCGACGGCACCAAGCTCTATTACGTGCGCGGCACCGAGGGCTGGAGCGGCGTCGCGCACCAGTACGACCTCACCGCGCAGAAAGAGACCTCGCTCGGCGGGACGGGTATGGCCGCCGCCAAGCTCGCGCCCGACGGCAAGGTGTACTGGGCCGGCAGCGGCAAGTCGTTCATGGGCGTCGTCAACGATCCCGACAAGGCCGGCGCCGCCGCGGGCTTCGTCGTCGATGGCCTCGACCTCAAGGGCTGCCGCGTAGGCTTCGGCGTGCCCAACCAGACGGCCGCCTACCTCGAATATCTGCCGTCCGTGCCCAAGTGACGGGCGCCCGCGGACGCGGGCTCGGTCGCGTCAGCGTCGTTTCTTGATGGGCACGTACGCCGAGCGCGGCGCGGCGTCGGGCTCGCGCGGGTTCAGGTCCGGATCGTCCTTGATGCGCCGCAGATCGCGCGCCAGGTCCTTGGCGTACGCGATCCACCAGTCGCGCCCCGGGTCCTCGGCGTCTTCGGGGACGACGCGCCGCAGCGCTTCGATGACCTCGGGGGCCGCGTAGCCGGCGAGCAGCGCGATCGTCTCGGCGCGCGACGGGTAGGGATCGGCGTCCGCGCCGCCGTCGACGCGGAACACGTCGCTCAGTCTCTCGCGCTGGCCTTCGCCTCGCGTGAGCCACTCGACGGAGACGCCGAGCGCCTGCGCGAGCTTGCGCGCGGTGTCGATGGGGAGGCGAGCGCCCCGCCCGCCCGCGCGGAGCGAGTTGACGTACTGCGACGTGAACCCCGCCCTGCGCGCGAGCTCCCCTCCCGACAGACCGCGGACCTCCATCGCCTCTCCGAGGCGCGTCTGCCAGTCGTCGGCCCCCGCGGGGGCGTCGTCGGCGCGTTCGCGGCGTGACACACCCCGAGTCTAACGCGCGCGGCCCGAGCCGTCAGCCCGCGGTTTCTGTGCGGAAAGAGCGGCCGCGCATGAATCACCAGAATCAGTTGACAACTAAAGTTTCTGTTGCAGGTTGTACGGCATGAGGACCTGCTGGCACGAGGCCGACCCGTTTCCATCCGACAACCGACCCCGCGCGCCCGTCGAGGCAGCTGCGCGCAGCGATCGCGGCAAACAACGCACGAACAACGAAGACCGCGCCCTGCTCGCGCGCGTGCCGAGCGGCGCGCTCTTCGGTCCGCCCGCGCACGTGCGCATCGACGACGGCGCGGCGGGGCTCGTCGCCGCCGTGTGCGACGGGATGGGCGGCGAGGCCGGGGGAGAGATCGCGAGCGGGCTCGCCGTCGAGGCCATCGGCACGGAGCTCGTCGCAGCATGGAAGCGCCTGGCGATCGGGAGCGCGCCGTCGGCGGCGGCGGTCGACGAGCGGCTCGGACGCGCGCTCGTCGTCGCGGTCGACGCGGCGTCCGAGAGGGTGCGCGACGCCGCGAGCGCAGACCTCTCCCTCGCGAGGATGGGCACCACCGCCACGGTCGCGCTCTTCGGCGACGGCGTGCTCGTCTGCGCGCAGGTCGGCGACAGCCGCGCCTACGTGCTGCGCGGCAAGAGACTTGTGCAGATTACACGCGATCAGACCGTCGCCGAGATGCTCCGCGCCCGGGCGCCGGAACCGGAGCCCACGGTGCTCGGCGACCACGTGGTGCTCCAGGCGGTCGGGAGCTCGCCGCGCCTCGAGGTGGCGCTCACGCGCACGCCGGTCGACGCCGGCGACGTCGTGCTCCTCTGCTCCGACGGCTTGTCGGGCGTGGTCGACGACGACGAGATCGCCGCGATCCTCCGGGCCCACGCGCGGCCGGCAGACGCGTGCGACGCCCTCATCGCGCGCGCCAATGCGCTCGGAGGCCCCGACAACGTCACCTGCGTGGTGGTGAGGCTCTGACGGCCGCCGTCGACCGAGCTCGGCCCCGACGTGGCACGCGCATGTGCCAGTGCCGCGAGCGCGGAGGTCGCGCTAGAGTCGTACGTACGCCGCGGTGCTCGACGCGGCGACCTCGCCATGACGCGCGCTCTCCCTGCTTCTCTGCTCGCCTCCGTCCTCGTTGCGGCCGCCCTCGCCGGTGCGTGCGCGCCCGACGCGTCGGATCCCGAAGGAGCCGTGCACACGCGCGAGCCCACGGCGACGGTCACGTCGGCGCTCTCGCCCGGCGATCCCGTCTCGCAGGCAGTCACCTCCGAGTGCTCCACGGCGTCGGTCGCCGGTCTCTCTCGTCAGCTCGTCGACGAGATCCAGTGCCTGCGCCCGGGCACGATGGCGTCGATCGAGAGCGCGCCGGGCCTCTCGCTCGGAAGCGCCGTCTTTCCCGCGCTGCAAGCGCCCGCGGCGACCGCGTTGCTCGAGGCGCAGAAGGCGCGCGGCGTCACGATGACGATCAACTCGGCGCTCCGCACGCTGCCCCAGCAATACCTGCTCTACCGCTGGTACCAGACGGGACGCTGCAACATCTCGCTGGCGGCGTCGCCGGGAAAGAGCAACCACGAGTCGGGCTTGGCGGTCGACATCGACGACTCTGCGGGGTGGCGCACCGCGATGACCAACGCCGGCTTCAAGTGGCTCGGCGCGAGCGATCCGGTGCACTACGACTTTGCCGGCGCGGGCGTCGTCGACATGAGCGGGCTCTCGGTGCAGGCGTTCCAACGACTGTGGAACCGCAACCACCCCGAGGATCGTATCGACGAGGACGGCAAGTACGGCACCGCCACCGAAGAGCGGCTCGCCAAGTCGCCCGTGGGCGGGTTCGCGCGGGGCGCGGAGTGCTCGTCCGACGCCGACGCCGGACCGCCGCCGGTCGACGCGGGCAAGGACGCGGCGCCCACCGAGCTGCCGGCCTCGAACCGCCCGCCCATCGACGACGGCGGCGGATGCGGGTGCCGCGCGTCGGCCGCGCC
>JAGQJA010000538.1 GCA_020430845.1 Myxococcales bacterium | reverse complement strand
GCGTGATGCCCGGATCGTCGGCCACACCGCCGTACTCACCGATGAGCAGCGCCGCGCCCTGGGCCGTCGCCTCGTCGCGCATCTCGCGGAGCTTTCGGGTGATGGCCTCGCGGCGCTCCGGGGAGAAGCCCTTGCCGGACTCGGCGTCGCTGTCGTACGCGTGCGGGGCGTACACCACGCCCTCGAACGGGAGCTTGGGCAGGGTCGACGGGTAGCCGAGGTTGCGGCTGGCGCTCGGCTCGGCGACGACGAGCCACCGCGGCGCCTGCTCGCGGACGGCCTTGATGACGTCGACGTAGAACGGGGCGAGCCGCTCCTCTTCGAAGCCGATGATGGACATCGAGCCCCAGTGCGGCTCGTTGAGGATGTCGAAGCCGATGACGTTCGCGCGACCCGCGAAGCGGGCGGCGAGGCGGCGCCACGCGTCGACGAAGTGGGCCCGCAGCTCGGGGTCGGTCCAGAGTCGGTCGAAGCACGCGATGACGTTCGGATCGAGGTAGCCCAGGAACCACGGCGTGGCAGGCACGAACGCCGCGTAGCGGGACGCGTCGCACGTCCAGCGAGGCGCGCCGTCGCCCCCGAAACCCTCGCCGAAGAGGTCTTGGTGCATGTCGAGCACCACGAGCAGCCCCGCGTCGCGCGCCCAGTCGAGCCGCTCGCCGATCGCGTCGAGGTAGGCCTCGTCGTAGACGCCGCGCTCGGGCTCGATGCCCGCCCACGAGACGAGGAAGCGCACGGCGCCGAGCCCCCACTCGCGCTGGAGGCGCGCGTAGTCGGCGGGGCCGAAGTCGGAGAGGTACGGCTTCTTCTTGTGCGCGCTCGAGAGGTTGGCCCCGCGCAAGATCACCGTGCGGCCGTCGGGATCGCGGATGGCGCCGTCGGCCACGTGCCATCCCTGCGGGCGCGGCGCCGGGGCGTCGTCTCGGGCCGCGCACGACAGGAGGACCGCCGAGAGGGCCAGGGCTGCGCGTGAGACCCTCACGCTCCGCTCGCCAGCCACACCTCCGTCCCGGGCGGGACGTCGTCGACCGAGAGCGTGGGCAGTCGAACCATGGCGTAAGGGGGGAGCGGCCCGCGCATGTGCGCCACCTCGAGCGCCGCAGAGACCTGTCGCTCCGAGCCGTCGGGCGCGCGCAGTCGCACGGCGAAGGTGGCGGCGGCCGGAGCGTCGGCCGCGGTGATGCGTGGCATGAGCAGCACGCCCGCGCCGCGACCGACGAACGCGTCCTCGACCACGAGGAGAGGCGACGTCGTCGTCACGCCCTCGGCTGCCTCGCGATCTTGTCGATCGCCTCGTCGGAGAAGCGCACCTCGGTGAACTTCTCGGGGCGATAGCCCTTCACATCCTTGTAGAATGCACGAAACGCCTCGGCGTCCTTGGACAGCTCGCCCTTGGGCTCGAGGATGTCGCCGAGCCCGCCGCGCTTGCGCGCGTAGTCGAGGTAGCCGAGCACGATGGGGACCTCGGCCTCGACGGCGATGGTGTAGAACCCCGTCTTCCAGCGCCCCGTCGTGCTGCGCGTACCCTCGGGCGCCACGAGCACCAAGAGTCGGTCGGCGGCCTTGAGCTTCTTGGCGACGTCCTCGACGAGGTTGTGAGACCCGCGCCGATCGACGGGGATTCCGCCCATCGCGCGCATGATCGTGCCGAACGGCTTGCGAAAGAGCGTGTGCTTGCCCAGCCAGTTGATCTCGACCTCGAGCGACCACGCGATGGCGATGGTGAAGGGGAAGTCCCAGTTGGACGTATGGGGCGCGGCCACCACGACGGCCTTGGGCACCGGCGGCGGGCCGCCCTCCACCTCCCAGCCGAAGAAGCGGAGCCAGGCGTCCCCGATTCGCTTTCTGAGCTTGAGCATGTTCCTCCGCGACGCGCGTTCAGCCGTCCAGGTTACCGTCTACTCCTTCGGGGGCGCCGCAGAAAGTGTGTCCGAGCCCGGGCTCTGGCGTCGTGCTATAGGGCCGCGATGGCCAGCAGTTGGACGATCTACGCGTCCGCGACCACGGACGCCGCGCTCCGCGCCGTGGACGCGATGTACGCCGCCCTGGAGGAGCTCTACGAGAAGGTGGACCTGGGCGACGGTGACTCTGCGCCCGACCTCGGCTTCTTGCCCGACGTCGAGGTGTCGCGCTCGCCCGTGCCCAAGGCCGACGCCGAGCGCGCTGCCGTGGCCGAGTCGGCCAAGATCGGCGCGCGCGTCGAGGACGCCGCGTTCGCGCGCCTCTCCAAATGCAAGTCGACGCTCATCGTCGATCGCCCCACCGAGCTCGACGAAGACCCGACGCTCGTGAGCGCGCTCAAGATCCTGTTCGAGATGCTCGGGCCGTCGGTATTCGTGGGAGGCGACGCGCACCGCCTCGTCACCTCGGAGACGCTGCTCGCCGAGCTGGCCAAGCACCGCGATCTCGACGCGGCGATCAAAGCGCGCGGCGGCAAGCCCGAGAAGAAGGCGTCGGCGGTGCGTCCCACCGCGGCCAAGGTCGCGCTCGCCGACGACAGCGACACGGCGCTCGACAGCGACACGGACCTCGACGCGAGCGACACGGAGCTCGACAGCGACACCGACCTCGATGACGAGGACGACGAGGAGGCAGCCGACTCGGCCGAGCCCGACGCGCTGCGACGCACGCTTGCCGCGATCGCGGAGCACCCCGCGTCGCGCCGTCGTGCGGGAGACCTCCTCGAGAAGGCGCCTGATCTCGTGCAGCGCGTCGCCGAGAGGCTCGCGCGCATCGGTGTCGAGAGCGACGACGCGCTCGCCCGTGGCACCGACGCGGACATCAAGCGCGTCAAGACGGCGCGCCTCGCCCTCGCCGCGCTCCTGCGCAAGGCCGCGCGCCAAGACTGACGTGCGGCCGGGCGCGCCGGCTTCTCTCGCGGCGGGTTGCCCGGTACGCTCCGTGGCATGAGGCGGGCTCTCCCCCTGATCGTCGTCGTGGCGCCCGCCGCGGCTCTCCTCCACTGCGGATCGTTCTCCTCCACGCCTCCCGCCGCGGACGCCGCGGTCCCGGACGCTCTCCCGAGCGCCGAGGCGTCGACCGAGGCCTCGACCGAGGCGGGCGCGGCGACCGGGTGCGCCGCGCGCCTCAGCCTCGTGGGGTTCTGCGCCGACTTCGAGGACGGGCTCACGACGGCGTGGCGCGACGACAAGAAAGAGAACCTCTGGAAGGTGCTCGGGGCCGGTGCGG
>JAGQJA010000537.1:10640-13753 GCA_020430845.1 Myxococcales bacterium | reverse complement strand
CCGAGAACTTCGTGCAAGACGATCCCGCGTGCGCGCCTGCGTGCAATGGTCAGCGCGCGTGCGGCTTCCCCGGTAAGGACAAGGACTGCGGCACCAAGTTCTGCAACTCCAAGGAGGTCGCGGGGCGCTTCGCCTGCAACGGCGCGGGGTTGTGCGATCTCGACATCGCCGCCTGCGATGCGTACTCGTGCAAGGGCGACGCGTGCGGCACGACGTGCGCAGCGACCGACGACTGCCTCGAGACGCACTTCTGCAACGCGCAGGGCAAGTGCCAGCCCAAGCTCGGCAACGGCATCGAGTGCACGCTGCCCACGCAGTGCGGCAGCGGCTTCTGCGTCGAGGGTGTGTGCTGCAACAGCGGCTGCAGCGATCTCGGCGGCACCTGCAAGTCGCCGGGCAAGGTCGGCCAGTGCATCTGCCCCACGTGCCCCAACGGCACATGCCGCCTCTTCTATCGGGACAGTGACGGCGACGGCTTCGGCGACAAGGACGGCAACCTCGGCACCAACACCGCCGTCATCGGCTGCGTCGGGCAGCCGCCGCCCGTCGGCTACAAGGACAGGGCGGACGACTGCGACGACGGTGACGCGAACGTCTTCCCGGGCCAGACGCAGTGGTTCGCGACCGCGAGCGCCGGCAAGGGCACGTTCGACTACAACTGCAGCGGGAAGGTCGACAAGGAGCTCCCCGAGTTCCCGGGCGGCAGCTGCACCTTCTGCGGACCGCCGAAGACCTGCGCGACCGCGACCACGTGCACGACGGCCAACACGCAGGCCGTGCTGTCGTGCCAGTTGGGCAGCTACCTGTGTGGCATCAACCCCATCAAGTTCTGCGACGGCTGCGGGCGCAACGGCTTCACCTCGAACACCGAGGGCTTCCGCGCCGCCATCCAGTGCGGCCAGTCGTCCACGTACTACACGTGTGGCTCGTGCACGCTCGCTGGCGGCACCGTCAAGGGCGGGAGCACGGCGTCGCGTCAGCAGCGCTGCCACTGACGCCACCACGCGCGGCGCCCAACACGGAGCGCCGCGCGTCGTCTGCTCGTCACGGCATCGGGTGCGCGACGAAGAAGTCCCACATCGCGTCGGTGGCGTTGATGTCCTTGGTCGTCTTGCCGAGACCGGGGACCGCGAAGCCGCCGGGCCACGTGTGCCCGCCGCCGTCGACGGTGCACAGCGTGACGTCGGCGCCCGCGGTGCACTGCCCGTAGGTCACGCACTTCGTGTCGCCCTTGGTGTACGTCTGGGTCGGCGTGAGGTTGCACCCGTTGCGCTTGGCCCAGTCCTTCAGGGATCCCTCCACGCCCGGCACGCCGATCGAGCCTTGGTACGACACGATCGCGTCGGCCGTCCCGTGGAAGTGCATCACGGGCATCGGGCGGCTCGGGGTGCACGGTGTCGACAAGAGCTGACCGGCGACGGGCCCGATCGCCGCGATGCGATCGGCGAGCTCGCAGCCGAGCCGGTTCGACATGAAGCCGCCGTTCGAGAGGCCGGTCGCGAAGACGCGTCGTTTGTCGACGCAGAGCTTCTTCTCGAGCTCGTCGATCAGCGCGCGCGTGAAGCCCACGTCGTCGACGTTGTCGGTCTGGGCCTGACCGCAGCACAGCCCTGCGTTCCACGTCTGGCCGACGCCCGTGGGGTAGACGACGACGTAGCCCTTGGCGTCGGCCTTGGGCGTCATGCCCGAGATGAGCTCCTCTTGTTGGGCGGTGGAGTTGCGCCCGTGGAAGTTGAGCACCACGGGCGTCGGCTTGGTGCTGTCGTAGCCCGGGGGCACGTGCACGCGCACGGTGCGGTCACGACCGCCGCTCTTGATCGTCCAGTCGAGGTTGCCGGCGGCCGCGCCCGACGCGCCGCAGCCGGACGAGGTGATCGGCCCGGCGTCCGCGCCGGCGCCACCGCCTGAGCTGCCGCCGTCGCCCCCGCCAGAAGAGGAGCCTCCGGAGCTGCTCGAGGAGCCTGAGGGTGAACCGCTCGATGACGAGCTCGCGGCAGGATCTCCGGCAGGGGACGCGGTCGGGCTCTCCGAGCTGCACCCCAGGCCGAGCATCATGGCTAGCGAGCACGTCGCACATGAAACTACGTTTGCCTTCATTGTAGGTGTGTAGCTCACCTCGGAGGTCGAGCAAGGATAAACTCAATAAATACAATTACATACGCACCTCAAACGGAAAGTTCTCCGCGCGCTGGAACCGTCTTTCAGCGTCTGTTCGCATGCGAACAGATGGTCTGGCGCGGGCGCCTGGGCCTCGAGGGGCCGCGTGGCGCGGGTGGGGACACGCGGCCCGGGCTAAGCTCGCGCGCCGATGACCGCGAAGTTCTTCAAGTCTCCCGCCGCGTTTCGCGCGTGGCTCCAGAAGAACCACACGCGCGCCGACGAGCTCATCGTGGGCTACTACAAGAGGGGAACGGGCAAGCCGAGCATCACCTGGCCGGAGTCCGTGGACGAGGCGCTCTGCTTCGGCTGGATCGACGGCGTGCGCCGGAGCCTCTCGGACGAGGCGTACACGGTCCGCTTCACGCCGCGTCGCGCGACGAGCCACTGGAGCGCGGTCAACATCGGGCGCGTCGCGGAGCTCGAGCGGCTCGGAAAGATGACCGACGCGGGGCGCGCCGCGTTCGCCGCGCGTCGCGCGGACAGGACGGCGCTCGCGTCGCACGAGCGCAGCGAGGAGGCGAAGCTCACGAAGGCCGAGGAGGCGGCGCTCCGATCGAACCGCGCCGCGGCCGCGTTCTTCGACGCGCAGCCGCCGTGGTACCGCCGCACGGCCAAGCACTGGGTCGTCAGCGCCAAGCGAGACGAGACGCGCGCGCGACGCCTCGCCACGCTGATCGCCGACTGCGCCGCGGGTCGCACGATCAAGCCGCTCACGCGCAAGAGCTGACGCGCCGCGATCGCGATCGCGACGGTGCTTCGAGCGCGCGAAGCGGCTCGGGTGCGAACGGTGGTCGCGGCTACTTGCCCATCATCTTGGCGAGGTGCGGCTCGGCGTCCTTGAGCACGCGCGCGAACGACGGCCGCTCGACGAGGCGGCCGAGGTACGCGACCACGTTCTTGTGCTTGTCGAAGCCGGGGTGGATCTTGCTCGTGTACGCCAGGGCAGGCGCGGC
>JAGQJA010000537.1:0-10431 GCA_020430845.1 Myxococcales bacterium | reverse complement strand
CGCACCTGGCGCGCGAGGTCGGGATCGTCGGGGATGAGCTTGGTGCCGCCCGCGTGGTGGCGGTCGACGTACTCGATGATGATCGACGACTCGGGCACCATCCACTTCGATTCGGGGATGTCGAGGAAGGGCACTTTGCCGATGGGGTAGACCTTCTTGTACGCGGCGCGCCCCTCGGCGCTCATGAGGTCGACGACCGACGGCTCGAACGTGACGCCCTTCTCGTAGAGCGCCATCAGGGTCTTCTGCGAGTACGACGAGACGGGGTTGTAATAGAGCTTCATTGCGGGCCTCCTGGCGTTGGGCCCGCATGAAACGCCCGCCCGTCTTGCTCGTCAACGCACCCGGCTCCACCATCGTGTATGCTCATGGGGTTGAACGCACGCCGCCTCGTCGCACTCGCGCTCGGGCTCTTGCCCGCCCTCGTCCCCGCTGTCGCGTGCTCGTCCATTCCCGAGCTGACGTTCGACGATGGCGACGGCGGTCCGGACGCGCCTGCGGGGGACGCGCGGACGGACGCGCCCACGTCCGACGGCACCGTGCCCACGCCCGACGGCACCGCGCCCGACGCCGGCAACTGCCCCGCCGCGTGCTCCAAGTGCACCAACGGCGCGTGCGTGATCACGTGCCCGGGCGCCAAGTGCGGCAGCACGATCACGTGCCCGCCCGGTCAGGCGTGCGTCGTCGACTGCAGCAACCCCAACAGCTGCCAGAACAAGCGCGTGGAGTGCGCGAGCGGCGAGGCGTGCACCGTCAACTGCGCGGCCAACCGTTCGTGCGACACGCTCACGCTCGAGGCCAACGGCGGCAAGCTGTGCGTGCGCTGCGAGGGCGGCAACATGGCGTGCGACGCGGTGACCTGCAACGTCGATGGCGGCGCCACCTGCAACAAGACGTGCGGCGGCGGTCCGGTGTCGTGCAGCAACACCTGCGCGGGCTGCGCGACGACGTCCGCGTGTCCGTGACGCCCGCGCGGGCCTCGTCAGGGCAACCCGCGCGCCGCCTCGTGCATCACTTGGGGATGCAGACCTTGCGGTTCTTGCTGCCGCCGCCGCTCGAGCGGCAGCTGGTCGCGGCGCCCGCGTAGCTCTCGCAGTAGAGGTCGGCCGTGGCGCCGCCGTCGACCGCTCCGCCGTCGTAGTAGCCAGCGTCGGCGTTGGCGGCGATGGCCTTGGCGATGTCGTCGTCCTCGCAGCTCAAGAAGCAATACTGCGCGCTCTGGTTCTCGAACGGCGAGCACACTTGCTTGACGGCGGTGAGGCACTCGCCGGGCGCGGCGCAACACTCGGAGTCCTGCGTGCACGTGTGCGTGCAGTAGCCGCCCGGGACCTTGGTGATGCAGGTGACGTCGCCGGAGATCGCGCCGCCGTCTGCGCCCCCGTCGACGCCGCCGTAGCACTGCGAAGCCGCGGTGCACGCTTGGCCCGCGGGCTCGACGCCGCGAGGTCCGCCCGCGCCGTCGAGGGCTCCGCCGTCGCCTGGCGTTCCAGACGGTGGCGTGTCGGAGCTGCCGCACGCAGCCTCGGTGGCGGCGCCGGCGAGCATGCACGCGAGGCTCAGCGCGGCGAACGTCCTCGTTCGAAGTCGGCTCATCCCCGGAGCATGAACGCGCGTCGCGTGCCTGCCAATGGTCGCTCGACCGTCCGGTCAGGCCAGCTGCCAGGTCGACGCCGTTGTCGGGGTGAACGTGCCACAAAAATAGGGCTTTCGAGAGCGTCGTCGTCGCAAAAGCTGCCGGCGATCGGTAGGGTGAAGATGGCCGTGCGCACGCGCGCTGCGGCTCTGGGAGGACGGCGATGAGAAAGCTTGGTTGGTCCGCGATCGCGCTGGTGGTGACGGCGTCCTGCGTCCATGTCTTCGCCGGATGCGGCAGTGAGACCGCGGTCGACCCGGGCGCCGACGGCGGCGAGGACGGCGCGGCCGACGGGTCGAACCCCAACGGCCAACAAGACGGGGCCACCGACGGCGGCGGCGCGACCGACGCCTTCATCGACTCGATCAACCCCGACGCTGCGATCGACGCGGCGGAGTGCAAGCTCGTCGGCCAGGGGTGCGGCACGAGCCGCGAGTGCTGCACGGCCAACTGCGACACCGACGGTGGCTCGTGCGCGCCTCCCAACAGCACGTGCAAGCTGCCCGGCGTCGCCTGCCTCAACGGTACCGAGTGCTGCACGGGCTCGTGCGTGGGCAACCTGTGCTCGACCAAGCAGTGCGTGCCCGACACGCCCGCCGGCGCGTGCGCGAAGAACGAGGACTGCTGCAGCGGCAACTGCCAACCCGATGGCAACGGCGGCGGACTCTGCGCGCGCGTGAACGGCGGCGGCACGTGCAAGACCTCCGGCAACCCCTGTGGCGCGCCCAACGAGTGCTGCTCGAACTTCTGCAACAACGGCACCTGCTCCGGTGCGGTCTCGTTCTGCACGCAGGACACAGAGGTGTGCGGTGCGAACTTCGAGTGCTGCAGCGGCAACTGCGTCAAGGCCGCAGGCGCCCTCCTCGGCACATGCGCGCAGAACAACGCGGGCGGCGCGGGTGGGTGCAAGCCCACCGGCACGGTGTGTCAACCGGGGACCCCCGCCGGTGACGGCGGCGTCTGCGAGACCTCCTGCTGCTCGCGCTCGTGCGGTCCGTTCGGCGGTGCGAACGGATTCAAGATCTGCCAGCCGCCCTCGGGCTGCAAGCCCACCGGCGAGATCTGCCGCGAGACCAGCGACTGCTGCGGCGCGCCCGGAAGCCCGATCCCGAACGGCGGCGCCAACCCAGGGCCGCCCAACCAGTGCATCAAGGCGGCGGGCGCCGAGTTCGGTCGCTGCAACAACTCCGGTGGCTGCACCGAGCCGGGCCACGTCTGCAAGACGGGCGACCCCAACCTGCAGGCGTGCAGCGTCGAGAACAAGTGCTGTGAGTGGGCAGGAATGCCCGGCAACGCCAACTGCAACAACAGTCCGGAGCTCTGCTGTCAGCAGGACGCGCTCGGCATTCCGCGCTGTCTCGTCACCGGCGTCGACTGCACGCAGGCAATCCCGCCGCAGGGCACGACGTGCGCGACGAGCGCAGACTGCTGCGGCAACCCGTGCATCAACAACCAGTGCCTCGGCTCCACTTGCGTCGCAAAGGGCGGCGAGTGCACGACCAACGCCGACTGCTGCCCCGGCCTGCCCTGCACCACGCTGCCTGGCTCGACCAAGGGCATCTGCGGCGGCATCATCACCGACGGCGGTGTCCAACCTCCGCCCGACGCGGGCCCCGACGGCGGCGATCCGGGCGACGCGGGGGACGCTGGCGTGTGCGCCCTGTACGGCCAGACGTGCGCCGACACGGCCGACTGCTGCAACGGCGTGCCCTGCACGAGCGGTCGTTGCCGCTTCCCCTGATCGCGAGGAGAATGACGACGATGCGTAGCTTCTTGATGGCAGGGGCTTTCGTCGTGGCCGGGATCGCGCTCGCCGCGGTCCCGGCGTGCGGCAGCGACGACAACAACAACAACAACGGCGGAACCGACGCCGGCACGGGCGCCGACGGCGAGCCGTGCGTCGGCTTCGGCTGCACGAACAACCCCGACGGCGGCGGCAAGCCCGGCTGCGTGAACCTCGAGTGCAAGCAGGTCGAGTGTCAGGGCGGCGCCAAGACCACCGTGACCGGAGTGGTGCTCGACCCCGCGGGCAAGGTGCCCGTGTTCAACGCGACGGTCTACGTCCCCAACAAGACTCCCGATCCGCTCGCGACGGGCGCAGTCACGTGCGACCGCTGCGACGCCAAGGTCTCGGGCAGCCCGGTGGCGATCACCGCGACCGACACCTCGGGCGCATTCACGCTCGAGAACGTCCCCGTCGGCGACAAGATCCCGCTCGTCATCCAGATCGGCAAGTGGCGCCGGCAGGTCGAGCTTCCCGCCGTCGCCCCGTGCGTCGACACCCCGGCCGACGCCGGGCTCACGCGCCTGCCGCGCAACCGCAACGAGGGCGACATCCCGCGCATCGCGCTCGCGACGGGCGCCGCCGATCCGCTCCAGTGCCTTCTCAAGAAGATCGGCATCGACGAGAGCGAGTTCGGCACCGCCGGCTCCGACGCGCGCATCCACCTCTACGCGGGCGCCGGCTTCGACGACAACGGCACGCCCAAGCTCGCGTCGAGCGCGTTCGCCGCGGGCGGCGCGTTCGCGAACGCCGAGACGCTCTGGAACACCGTCGACGAGCTCAAGAAGTACGACGTCGTCATGCTCGCGTGCGAGGGCAACGAGAACGACACCGCCCAGCACAAGTCGCCCGCCGCCAAGCAGGCCGTGTACGACTACGCCAAGGCGGGCGGCCGCCTCTTCACCACGCACTTCCACCACACGTTCTTCTCGGGCTCGCCCGACGCCGCGCCCAAGGGCGTGGCCGTGTGGACCGACAAGGCGCCGCCGGCCAACGGCAACCCCGCGACCACGCCGATCGGCGCCGACATCGTGGGCACGTTCCCCAAGGCCCTCGCGATGAAGGAGTGGCTCACCAAGCAGCAGGCGCTCACGAACGGCAAGCTGTCGATGATCGACGCGCGCCACAACGCCGACGCCGTCAACGCGGGCGGCCTCAACTGGATCACCGCCACGAGCGAGAACGCCGTGGGCGGCACGGCAGGGCAGGCCGCGGTGCAGTACCTCACGTTCAACGCGCCGATCGGCGCGGCCGACGATCAGGTGTGCGGACGCGCCGTCTTCACCAACCTGCACGTGGGCGCCGGCACCGAGGGCAACAAGACCGACGACCCGACGGCCGCGTTCCCCACGAGCTGCCAGACCGAGAACCTGAGCGCGCAGCAGAAGGCGCTCGAGTTCATGCTCTTCGACCTTTCGTCGTGCGTGCAGAAGGACGACGCGGTCGTCGTCCAGCCGCGCTGAGCGCCGTCGTCCCCGGGCCCCGAGAAAGAGGCCGGTCTCCCGCGCGGAGGCCGGCCTTTTTCGCATTTTCTGGCCCGAGGTCTTGACGCGTCACTCGCCGGGGACCATCTTTAGACCATCGGTCAGACCGGTGGTCTAAAGGTCCCCGCGAAGCAGGACTCAGATGCCCCTCCCGCGCTTTCTCAAGCTCGATCCCGCAGACCGAGCGCCCATCCTCGACGCCGCGACGCGCGAGTTCGCCGAGCACGGCTTCGAGGGGGCCTCGCAGAACCGCATCATCGAGGCCTCGGGCATCAGCAAGGGCGCAATGTACTACTATTTCGCCGACAAGGCCGACCTCTACGGCACCGTCGTCGACCGCGCCGTCGCGCAGATGCTCGAGGCGATCGGACCGCTCGACCCGTTCGACGACGCGCCGTCGTTCTGGGCTGCGTGCGAGGCGTACGTCGAGCGCGCCACGATGGTCGCGTTCGGTATGCCCGAGCTCGCGCGCCTCGCCAAGCACGTGTACCGAAACGAGGCGGGCGTGCTCGACGCCCTCGCCGCGCGCGCCGCCGCGTACGTCGAGCAAGTGCTCGCCCGCGGTCAGCGCGTGGGCGCCGTGCGCACCGACGTTCCCCTCCCGCTGCTCACGCAGGCGTCGATGGGCCTGTTGATGGCGCTCGACCGGTGGTTCGCCGACAACCTGTCGACGACGCCGCCCGACGAGCTCGCCGCCCTCGGCCCGAAGTCGATCGAGCTCTGTCGCGATCTCCTCTCTCCCAAACCCCGACCCAACCCAAAGCAGAAAGGAAAAGAGTCATGAGCACCGTCCCAGAAACCCCCGTCGTCGCGCGGTACCAAGATCCCGACTCGGAGCAGACGCTCGCCGAAGGGCTCGAGGAGTACTACGCGTCGATGGGCAACCTCGACCCCCTGGAGGACATGGACCCCGAGGCGCGCGCCCTCTTCGACCGCCACGACGCGGCGCACGTCGTCTTCGGCTGCGACACGACGATCGAGCAAGAGGTCCTGATGGACACGTGGACGATCTTCGGCTCGGACGTCGGCGTCGTCGCGTACGCGAAGTACTTGAAGAACCCGACGGCGCGTGCGATCGCGCTCGAGCTGGGCGTATGGCGCACGATCGTCGTCACCGTGCGCGCGCTGCCCGCGGTCGTGCGGGTCTTCCTCGCCACCCGCCGCATGAAGAAGCGCTGGCCGTGGGACGGCTTCGCCGCATACCGCGAGCGCCCGCTCCGCGAGATCCGGGCCGAGCTCGGCGTCGACGTCCGAGCCTCGGTGGCCTGAGCCCGAGGCCTCGCCCGCGCTGGGCGATCGCCGAGCGCGCGATCTCCGCTAGCATCGCGCGCCATGCCCGCGCTCTTCCGTTCGTCGTTCCTCACCCACGCCGAGATCACCGCCACGCTCCGCGCGTGGGCCGACGCGCACCCCGCCCACGCGCGCCTCGAGAGCATCGGCGAGAGCCCCGAGGGGCGCGAGCTCTGGGTGCTCAGGATCGGCCGCGACCTCGACGCGGTGAAGCCCATCGCCTGGGTCGACGGCAACATGCACGGCGTCGAGCTGTGCGGCTCGAGCGTCGCCCTCGCGATCGCAGAGGACGTGCTCGCGCTCCATACGCAGCCCGACGACGCGCTGCGCGAAGGACACCCGGCGCGTGCGCTCCCGCCGCACGTGCGCGACACCTTGCGCGACGTGCACCTGTGCGTCCTGCCGCGTATGAGCCCCGACGGCGCCGAGGCCGTGCTCGCCGACGGGCGCTACGTCCGCTCGGTCCCGCGTCAGCTCGAGCCGCGCGCCCCCAACGCGCGCTGGGCCGCGAGCGATCTCGACGGCGACGGGCGCTCGCTCTCTGTGCGCAAACAAGACCCGAGCGGCGAGTGGGTCGAGCACCCCGACGCGCCGGGCGTGATGGTCGTGCGCGAGCTCGAGGACGCGGGGCCCTTCTACAAGGTGTGGCCCGAGGGGACGATCGAGCACTTCGACGGCGTCCGCGTGCCGACGCCGACGTACCTCTCCGACAGCCCGGTCGACCTCAACCGCAACTTTCCGTTCACGTGGCAGCCCGAGCCCGCGCAGCCCGGCGCGGGGCCGTTCCCGCTGAGCGAGCCCGAGTCGCGCGCGGTGGTCTCGTGGATGACGGCGCACCCGAGCGTGTTCTTGTGGCTCAACCTCCACACGTTCGGCGGCGTGTTCATCCGGCCGCTCGGCAACGCGATCGACAAGAAGATGAACCAGGAGGACCTGGCCGTCTTCCGTCAGCTCGCCGCGTGGGGGGAGACGTTCACGGGGTACCCGACGGTGAGCGGCTACGAGGAGTTCACGTACGAGCCCGACAAGCCGCTCTACGGCGACCTCGTCGACTTCGCGTACCACCAGCGGGGCGCGCTCGCGTACGTGTGCGAGCTCTGGGACGTGTTCGCGGAGCTGGGCATGGAGCGCGCGCGGCCCTTCGCCGACGTGTACGCGCGCCTTGGTCGTGACGAGATGAAGAAGCTCGCCGAGCTCGACGCCCGCCACGGCTCGCGCATCTTTCGTCCCTGGCGTCCGCTGGCGCACCCGCAGCTCGGGGACGTCGAAGTGGGCGGGTTCGATCCGATCGTCGGCGTGTTCAACCCGCCGTTCGAGCGCGTGGCCCAGATCTGCGACGCGCAGTCCGCGGCGTACCTGCGCGCGATGGCCCTCGCGCCCCGGCTCGCGCTGTCGACGCCGCGCGTCGAAGCGTTGGGGGCAGACGTGTACCGCGTCGTCGTCGACGTGCGCAACGACGGTTACCTGGGCACGTACGTGCTGGCGTCGGCCAAGGAGCTGGCGTTCGACGTGGATGTGTATCTTGCATGTACCGGGGCGGGCGGCGCGGAGGTCGACGCCGAGCACGCGCGCGTGCGCGTGGGGCACCTCGACGGGTGGGGCAGGGGGCGTCACTCGGAGACGCCGTGGTGGCCGCGCAGCCGCGGCACGGTGTCGTCGCGTCGGGTCTCGATCGTCGCGCGCGGGCGTGGCGTGGTGACGCTCGAGGCGAGCGGCGCTCGCACCGGGCCGTGCCGTGTAGAGGTGACGTTGGGCTGAGTCGGCTCGCGGCTCAGCGCCCCGCGAGCAGCGCTTCGATCGTCGGGCGAAGGTCGCCGCGCACCATGGCGAGGTTCTGGAGAACGGGCTGCGCGGCGGCGCGGTCGAGCGCGATGAGGGCTCGGGCGAGCGCGACCACGACGTGCGGGTTGGTCACCTGGCCGCCGAGCGCGCGCCGCAGCGAGCCGATGAGCGACGGCTTGGCGTCGAGCTGCTGGGCGATGGCCATGAACGCGCGCCCGCGGAGCTGACCGGCGGTCGTGGCCAGCGCGCCGGCGGCGGCCACGCGGAGCTCTTCGCTCACGTCTTCTTGCGCCGTGAGCCGCGCGAGGCGCTCGATGGCCATGGCGTCGACGGTGCGGAGCCGCGAGATCGACTCGACGGCGGCCGCGCGCAGGATGACCGGCTCCGTGTCGAGCACCCCGAGCAGCAGCGGGTGAGCGCGCACGCCCCACACGCGTGACAGCGCGCGGATCGCCTCTGCGCCGACCTGCGGGTGCTCGAGGCGCACGAACGACATCACGACCTCGCCCGCGGGGTCGGAGAGCACGTCGGGCACGAGGCGCAGGAGGTCCTCGGCGAGCATCTCCTCTTGCTTGCTGGCGAGGCCGCCGAGCTCGTGCAGCGCTTCGACGATCGCCGGCAACGCGGCCTTGCCGATCGCGCGTCCGCACGCCACGAAGCGCGCGCGGAGCTCCAGGGTGGGCGTACGCGTGCGTCGCACTTCGAGCAGCGCGTGGAAGGCGGCGGTGCCGGCGGTGGCGAGCAGCTTGAACGCCTCTTCGACGCGCTCGACCTTCTCCCCCAAGAGGTGCTCGGCGAGCGACCGCGCGGTGGCGGCCTCGCGCATGACCATCGCCGCGCGCTCGGCTCGCTCTCGCTCCTCGTGCGACGTCGTCGGGTCGGTGATCCAGCGCTCGAGCCAGAGCATCAGGTCGCGCGCGGCGCGCACGTTGCCGGCGACCATCGCGGCGCGGATCGCTTCACCGATGGCGTCGATGCCGGCCTGCCGCGCGGTCGGATCGGTCGCGCCGAGGCGGGTGAGGGCCTCGGCCGTGTTGGTGAGGAAGTCGGCCGCCTTGGGGAGGAAGCGCACCGACACGCGCCGGAACTGACCCGACGGCGCGGCGCCGTCGTCGTGTGCGAGATCACGGAGCGCGGCGCGGAGAGCGCGCGCGTTGGGGAAGCGCTTGGCCGGGTCCTTCTCGAGCGTCCGCAGGATGATCGCCTCGAGGTCGGGGTCGAAGCCGGGGATCATCGACGACGGCGGCTTGGGCCACTCCTTGAGGTGGCAGCGCAAGAGCTCGCCGGCGTCGCTCTCGGGGAAGGGGAGCTGCCCGGTCGCGAGCTCGTAGAGCACGACGCCGAGCGCGTAGACGTCGGTGCGCGGGTCGACGGGCGCCCCGCGGATCTGCTCGGGCGCCATGTACGCGGGCGTGCCGGCGACGCGCGACTGGTCCGGGAGCACGACGATGTCGGTGTCGTCGTCGGGGGCGCTGTCGTCGCGCACGGGCGTCCAGTGCGCGATGCCGAAGTCGCACACCTTCACGACCTCGGTCTCCTGCCCCTCGTCGTCGCGGCGGTCGACCACGACGATGTTCTCGAGCTTGATGTCTCGGTGGATGAGCTGCGCGTCGTGCGCGTGCGCGAGGCCGGCGCAGGCCTGCGAGATGAGGCGCGCCACGCGGTCGGGCGGCAGGCGACGCTCTTCGTCGAGCAGCCGGGACAGGTTCCGCCCCTCGAGCAGCTCCATGATGATGTAGAGCAGCCCGTCGGGCTCTTGCCCGTAGTCGATGACGCGCAGCACGTTGCGGTGGTCGAGGCGACTCGCGGCGAGAGCTTCTTGGTAGAACCGCGCGCAGTACGCGCGATCGTTCTGGAACCGCGTGTGGAGCACCTTGACGGCCACGCGGCGCTTGAGGGCCGTGTGCAGCGCTCGGTACACCTCGCCGCTCGCGCCGCCGCCGATGAGCTGCTCGAGCACGTAGCGCCCCTCTCCGAGCTCGCGGCCCTTGAGGGCGCCGGGGGCGCGTCGCGAGAACGTGGTGAGCGGGCCCGTCGCGCGCGCCAACGAGAGCGCGTGGCCCTCGGTGATGCGCGCGCGTACGTCCTTCTGCTTCTGGATCACCATCTCGTCGGCGGGCGTGAGCTTGCTGATGCGCTCGGCGGCGTCTACGGGCTTGGCGTCTTCTTTCTCGCCGAAGAGCTCTTGTCGCAGCGTGGCCGCCTGCGCGTCGTCGAGCGGGCGCAGGCGGAGGGGAAAGCCGTCACCGTCGGGCGGACCGAGCGGCTCGGCGATGAGCACGAGCGGCTCGTCGATGCCCGCGACGTGGATCTCGAGCGCGTGAGGCGACGCGTCGACGGGCGCCGACTCGAGCGGGAGGTGGGCCACCTCGTTGGCGATCGCGACCCACGCGAGGTAGCCGCGATCGCGCCGATCGCCCAGCCGAGTCGTGAGCACGGGGTAGAGGGTGTCCGCCATG
>JAGQJA010000536.1 GCA_020430845.1 Myxococcales bacterium | reverse complement strand
GCCACCGCCACCTCCGCCGCCGCCACCGCCACCTCCGCCGCCGCGCCCGCGGCGCCCGCGGCCTTCGCTGCCGAGGAGCGCGAGCACGACGTCCATCGACGACGCGATGACCTCGGGCACGCCGAGCTTGCGCATCCCGGCGGCGATCGCGCGCTCGTCGCCGGCGCGTGCGATGCCGGACGCGAGGACGACCGCGATGACGCGGAGCACCATGCGGAGCCCCACGAGCGCGCCCGCGGTGTTGAGGCTCACGCCGCGGCCCGCGAGCTCGACGCGGACCCACCGGTCGATCTCGGGCGCCTCGCTCGTGAGCGCGTACGACGCGACGATGAACGCCGAGAACGCCCAGAGCTTGCCGACCTGGCGTACGAGCGCGCGCGCACCGAGCCCGAGGCCGATCCAGAGCGCACCGTGCACGACGGCGAGCGTGGCCGCGGCGCGCAGATCGCGGAGCAGGAACACGACCACCGCGACGGCAGCCAGGTACACGACGCGGAGCCGTGGATCGATGACCCGGCGTGACGACATCTCCGCCACGAATCCTAGGCCGTCACGTCGTCGCGCGCCTCACAGAGTTCGCGCGCGGGCTCAGCGCGGGAGGTTCTGCTCCTCTTTCGTCTTGAGCGGAGGGCACACGCTTCGTGGGACCTTCTTGGAGACGGGCGGCAGCGAGCGCAGGTAGAGCACGAGCGAGAAGGCCTCGAAGTCCGTCATCGACGTGTCGTGACGCATCTGCCGGCAGAGCTCGAGCCCGCTCTTGTCCATCCCCGTGCGGATCGCCGCGGCGAGCTGGTCGTCGGTCCACGTCTTGATGCCCGTCTCGTCGGGCGTGAGGTTGGGCGGGTAGAGCTCGTTCTCGACGCCCTGATCGGCGAGCGGCGCCGTGGCGCCCGAGAGGTCTGGGCCGTGGCATTTGGCGCAGTTGCGGTTCTGCGCGGCGCGCTTGCCGTCCTCGACCGTGGCCGCCTCGCGGCACGTCGCCGGCGCGTTGGCGGGCAGGTCGGGGCACTTGAGGCCCGAGCCGCCGCTGCTGCTGCTCGCCGGGGGATCGTCGCTGCACGCCCCGACGAACACGAGGGCCATGCAGACGCCGGCAGAAGCGATGAAGACTCGTAGGTTGCCCATGACTGCTCCCCAGCTTGGACCCAAAGGGACTCCAGGAGAAAAAGAAAAGGGGCCCGATGCTGGCTCGAGCCCCCTTTCTTCAGTCTTGCGCGTCTGCAACTGACGTCAAGCCTACTTGCACTGACCTGCCTTCTGCTTGGTGATGACGTCCTGGACGAAGGCGTCGAGGTTCTGCTGCATCTGGGTCGACAGGCGGTACATCGGGTGCGTGTACGGCTTGTCGGCGATCGTCGCCTCGGACTTCTTCTGCAGGCCGTTGGAGGCGACGACGTCGGCGCCGTTGGTCCCGAAGTACTTGTCGATGAAGGGCACCTTCTTCGACATCTCGAACGTGTGGCTCTGCGGGACGTTGTTGTTGCCGAACGCCAAGATGAAGCCGGTGGCGTCGTCGTTGGTGTGGCACGTCATGCAGGGCGCCTGGTTGCAGCCCGTGCAGTTGTTCGCGTTCTCGTTGTTGCGCCGCGTCGTGCGGAGGTTCTGGAGCCCGATGGCGTTGAACTTCTGCTCGTCGAAGCAGCCGCCGAGCTTCTCTTTGATGTTCACGGGCGCGTTGTTGCCGCGCGCCTGCAGCTCCATCGTGATCCACTGACGGTACTTCGACGACTGGTCGGCGGTGAGGGCAGGGGCGCCGCCAGAGGCGTGGGTGCCCTTGATCTCGATGCGCGACCCGGTCGCGATGTACCCGGCCGCCTCGAACGCGAGGTACGTCTTGTTGACGTCGGCCTTGAAGAGCCACGCCGGGCCGGGCCCGGTCGTGTCGTGGCACCCGCCGCAGGTCGGCGAGAGCGCGGTGAACACGGTGCTGCCGAAGAAGGCCTTGGCGTCACCGTTGTTGGTGCCCGGCGACGGCGTCGTGTCCGTCGTGGGCGTACCGTCCTCGCCCGGCTTGGTCGAGTCGGTGTTGTCGCGGCCGGGCAGGTTGCCCGACGAGCTCGACGAGCTCGGGTTGCGCGATCCGTACAGACCGTCAGGCTCGGCGTTCCCACCGCAGGCGGCCATTGCCGCCCCGGCGATCAGCAGAGCGCCGAGCGCGAGGCGACCGTACATCACTGGGCCTCCTTCTTACGGCGCGTGGCGAGCAGCGCGCCGAGGCCGATGAGCGCGAACGCCCCGAGGCCGTTGCTTCCGTCCTTGTGCGACACCGAGCAGCCACCCGCGGCGTCGTCGCCGAAGCCCTGCGAGCCACCGCCGCCGTTGCCGGGAGCCGGGAGGCTCTCGCCGTCGGTGACGGGCGGCGGATCGGCCTGCTTGGCGTCACCCGCCGGATCGGTCGAGGGGCCCGTCGTGCGCGGGAGCGGCCCGGTCTCGGTGCCGTTGCCGCCGGGCTTGTCGGTCGGCTGCCCCGGCGTGGTCTTGAGACCCTCCTTCCACGAGGCGGGCACCAGCGAGAGCCACATGCCCTCCTTGAGGCCGCGCGTCGAGGCCGCGGCGTCGGCGAAGCCCGTCACGGCCGAGGCCGAGAAGGTCTTGACCTCGGGCATGAACCCGTTGGGCTTGTCGAAGCCGGGGTTGGGGACGTCGCCGATGCCGTTGATGAAGCCCTTGGCCTGGTTGTTCGGGTTGCGCTTGCCGCGCGCCTGCAGGTTGGCGACGTCGGAGAACGTCGACACCGTGTACATCTTGGCGAAGTCCTTCTCGCCAAGGGAGCCGTCGGCCTTGAGCGGGATGATCTGCAAGAGACCCTTGCCGACGCCCGTGGAGGAGCCGCTGATGACCGCGACGGCCTTCTCGCCGTTGGGGCCGTACGACGTGGTGAACATGCCCGCGTGACGCTGGTAGTTCGCCGGGGCGTCGACGAGGTTGCCCACGCGGTCGAGCGTGTTGGGGTCGTAGAGGCCGAGGCGCGTGACGTTTCCGCCGCCCGCGTGGCCGTTGTTGCCGTTGCGGTTACGCGCCTTGGAGCTGTTCGCGAACTGGATGGCGACCTTGCCGCCCACGAGGCCGATGTGCGGCTCGGTGACGTACTTGTTCTGCTGCGGGATCGCGCGCTCGACGATCTTGCTCGAGATGGTCTGTCCGGTGTTGACGTCGAACTTGGAGAGGCGGATGCCGATGTTCGCGGGCTGCGCGTTGCACTCGATGGCCGTCATGTAGCCGGCCGTGCCGTCGAACGCGACCTGCGGGCGGTTGTGCACCGCGTTGTTCGAGTAGCGGCGCAGCCAGTTCATCTTGACCGACGCGTCGTCGTTCACCGTGACGCGGAAGACCTCCTGCGCCTGGTTGTTGTACTGCATGCCGACGAGGAACGAGTTGTCGCTCACCGGCACGATCATGTGCGGGCCGCGCTGGTTGTTCGGGTTGTTGACCTGGATGCCGTCGTTGAGCGCCTGGCGGACGAGGTTCGTCGGCTTGTTGATGTTGTTGTTGCCGCGCGTCGAGTTGGGGATGTTGACGAGCTGGCCGGTGGTCTTGTCGGCGACGAACATGACCGGCATCGGGTTGTTGTTGTTCAGCCCGTTGTCTTCGGCGGCGGCGATGAGCACCGCGTACTTCGGCGTGAACGCGATGAGCGGGCGCATGAAGGCGCGCTCGCCGTTGAGGGTCGGCAGGTTGATCGGCTGGCCGAGCTCGACGCCCGACTCCTTGATCTTGGCGAGCATGAAGCCGCCCTGCATGTAGCTGTTGTCGTTGTTCGGCGTGTTCGCCGAACGCGTGTAGATGAGGCCGAGGAGCGTCTCGGCGGTGTTCGCCTTCGCCGCCGCCGTCTGGTCCAGGTAGACGTTGGTGTCCATGATGCCCGCGCCGGTGTTCTTGCCGATGCGGTTCGGACCGGTGTTCCCGTCGATGGCGAGCTTCAGGTACGTCTGAAGGACGACGACGTCTCCGCCGGTCGCAGTTCCAGGCTCCGCTCGAACGCTCTCCCCCGCGAAGGTTGCCAACATCGCAGCGACAGCAGCGCAAACTCGAGACGTCTTCATATCGAATCCTCCAGATGGGCACTAACGCGAGAGCCGACCTCGCGAACAACTGCTCCCTCGGCGATCACTTCTGCGTGTCCGAGCGCTCGTCGTTCGACGCGAGCTGGACACTCAAATCGGTATCTTCAGAGATGGGCGCGAGCTCCCGCTTGGGCGCGGTCGTCCGCTTGTAGACGAGCACCGCCGACGCGAAGGCGTCGCGGTCTTGGGTGTTGCTCTCGGGGGACTGCATGGCCGCAGGCACGTGCATGCGGACCTTGCCGTGGTTGTGCTTGGGCAGCGTGAAGTAGAAGCCGGCCGACTGGGCCTTCCACGCGGCGCCGTCGGCGCGCGCGATCACGTCGTCGCCCGCGACGATCTCGACGGTCGACACGTCGTCGCCCACGCCGTAGCTCGCGAGGAACTTGGCGACCGAGTACTTGTCGTCGCCCGCGGGCGTCGCGCCGGACTTGAGGTCCTCGGCGAGGAGGCGGCGCTTGACGAAGCCGACCATCTTGCCGTCGACATAGACGCGGGTGCCCTTGACGATCGTGCCGTCCGAGTAGGGCACGCCATCCATGCACGTGCCGTCCTGCGCGACGTGGCAGAGGCGCGTCTTGTGGAGCGCCGGGACGGGCTTGTTCACGAACACGCTCATCTTGCGGATCTCGTGGACGCTGAACTCGTTCTTGAGCCCCTCGGTGTCCCAGCGGACCATCGGGCTGCCCGTGTCGGCCGAGGCGAAGCTGAAGATGAAGCGCTTCTTGTCGCGCATCATCTCGCTGCCCTCGAGGCTGCCGATCCGGTTCTGGTTGCCGTGGATGTGCACGGCCTTGACGCTCTCGGGCTTGATGCCCGCCGCCTTGAGGTAGTCGTAGAGGCGGAACGCGGGGACCGTCTCGTCGAGCATGACGCGCTCGATGGGGGGCAGGTCGCCGTAGCGGAGGACCGAGACCTGCACGCCGTCCACGTAGACCGGGACGTCGAGGCCCTTGAGCTTGCGCGTCCCGTGCTTGTCGTCCGTCGCCGCGTTCGTGGCGACCGGCGCGGTGGCCTGGGCCGGCTTCGTGGCTCGCGCGGGCTTCCTCTTGGAGCAGCCCGTGAGGGCCCCCAGGGTGAGGAGAGTGAGCGGGAGGATCACGGTCAGGCGCATCGGGGTCAGACGCTCCCAGTGCACGGCATGTGCCGAACAGCTCTACTGAAAGGTTCTACAAGGGTTTCCGGCACTTCTTGCGGGACCTGGCGCGCAAGGCTTTCGCGAAACCCCTGTAACTGCGATGTAACTTGGATCCAGGTTGGGCCCGTAGAACCTCGGGGGAAATGTAGGTGCGTGGTCGCCGGCCACGACGAGGTGCCGCGGCGAGCGCTGGATCCTGTCCTGGTCAGGTGATGCCACGTGGCATCACAGGCGCGCGTCGGGCATTCGGGACGAATCCGCTCCGGATGGATTCGAGATCGGTCAGGGTGCTAGCGTGCGCAACGCGCGATGACTGCGGTTTGTCTCACAGGGCGCGCGCTCCACACGGGCGAGGAGGTCGCCGTGACGCTGACGGCGCGACCGGGCCCGCTCGAGATCGTCGTCGACGGGGCGCGCGCCGCGCTCGCGGACATGACACCGGAGTGCGCCGATCACGCCTCGGCGCTCACGGGCGTCGGAGGCGCCCCCGCGCTCGGGACGGTGGAGCACCTCTTTGCCGCGCTCTTCGCCCGTCGCGTCACCGGCGGGCTCGAGATCTCGGTCGAACGCGCCCGCCGTTCCCCGCGACGCGCCGAGCTGCCCCTGCTCGACGGCGGCGCCGCGGCCTGGTGCGACGCGCTCGGGGAGCTGGGGCCGCTCGCGCCGACGGCGGGGACGACGCCGTGGCGGATCACCCGCGCGACGCGCATCGCGGTCGGCGATAGCGTCTACGAGCTCACGCCGAGCGACGACACGCGCTTCGAGGTGGAGGTGGACCTCCCGGGCGCCGCGCCGCACGCCTCGTGGCTCGGCGGGCTCGACGACTTTCGCCGGCGCGTGGCACCGGCGCGCACGTTCGCGCTGGCTCGCGACGTCGAGGCGCTGGGCGATCGCGGCCTCGCCCTGGGGGCCGCGCGCGAGAGCGTCGTCGTCGTCACCGACCAGGGGCTCCTGGCGGCGGGCCGAGAGGCCGCCGAGGACGAGCCCGCCCGCCACAAGCTGCTCGACCTCGTCGGGGACATGTATGCATATGCATGCATATTCGTCGGCGCCGTGTCGGCTCGCCGACCGGGTCACGCGGCCAGCCACGCCGTGCTCTCGCGCGCGCGTCGCGAGGGGGTCCTGGCGTGCGGCTGACGCGTGCCCTGTCGCTCGCCTTCGGGCTCGGCGTCGTCGCGTGGCCGCGGCCCGCGCGCGCCGTGCCTTCGGTGCACGACTTGGTGCAGGTCGACGAGCCGCCCACGCCTCGACTGCCCACGCCGCTGTCTCTGCCCGAGCTGACCCACGACGCGACGCACGTCACGCTGACGTCGTCGGTGGGGCGCGCCAGGGTCGAGGACGCGACGCGTCCGAGCTCGAACGTGGGGCTCCACCGCGCCGCCGTCGAGGTGCTGGTGGGCCCGCGCCGCCGCTACTACCTGGGCGCGGTCGTGCCCTTCGGGGGCGCGCTCCCTCCCGACGGCTCGGGCGGGGCGAAGTTCCTGGTGGGCAACGTCGAGGCGCACGCGCGCGTCGTCTTCCCGCTGCCGACGCTGCTCGCGTTCGGGGCGCAGCTGGGCGTGGTCGCGCCCACGGCGCTCTGGGATCGCAACGGCGCCGCGGGCAGCGCCGGGCGCACCGCGGCGTCGCTCGAGCCGACGGACACGTGGCATTTCTCGCCGGGTGTCGTGGCCCTGCGCCCGGCGTTCGACATGCGGCTCTTGCGCGCGCCGTTCGTCTTCCAGGTGCGCCAAGGCCTCGACGTGGTCATCGACTCGTCGGGATCCGAGCGAGCACAGACGGCGGGGCGCCTGCTCGCGTACGCCGGCGTGCTGGTGTCGCGTCGCGTCGCGTTCTCGATCGAGGCGTCGCAGCTCTACCTCTTCTCGGCGCAGCAGCCCGACGCGAGCCGAGCGGCCTTCATGGTGGCGCCGGGCGTGCGCCTGGCGCTCGGGTCCGTCGACGTGGGCGCCGCGCTGGTGTCGAGCCTGTTCTCGCCGCTCGTGCCGTCGGTCGAGCAGCTCCTCGCCCTTCGACTGTCGCTCGTGTTCCGGCTCGGGCGCTGACGCCGGGCCGACGCGCCGTCAGTGCATGTTGGGCTGCGCTTCGGTCGCCTTGCGGAGATCGCCGCGCGCGCGGCTCGCCTGGCGCTCGAGCGCCGCCTTGACGAAACGCGAGAACAACGGGTGCGGAGCCGTGGGCTTCGACTTGAACTCGGGGTGGAACTGGCAGCCCACGAAGTAGGGGTGATCGGGCAGCTCGACCATCTCGACGAGCTTCTTGTCGGGGGACGTGCCGCTCAGCACCAGGCCGGCCTGCTCGAGCGTGTCGCGGAACTCGTTCGCGAACTCGTAGCGGTGGCGGTGGCGCTCGCTCACCTCGGTGGTGCCGTACGCCTCGGCCGCGACGGAGCCGGGCTTGAGCGTGCACGGGAACCCGCCGAGGCGCATCGACGCGCCCTTGTTACGCACGGTGCGCTGCTCGGGCATGAGGTCGATGACGGGGTAGGCCGTGTCGCGATCGAACTCGGCCGAGTTGGCGTTCTCGAGCCCCGCGACGCCGCGGGCGAACTCGACGACCGCCAGCTGCATGCCGAGGCAGATGCCGAAGAAGGGCATCTTGTTGACGCGCGCGTAGCCGATCGCTTGGATCTTGCCCTCGGTGCCGCGGTCGCCGAAGCCGCCGGGGACGAGCAGCGCGTCGAGGTTGGCCAGCAGCGTCTCGGCGCCGTCGCGCTCGACCTGCTCGGAGTCGATGTACTCGAGCTCGACCTTGCACTCGTTGGCCAGCGCGCCGTGCACGAGCGACTCGT
>JAGQJA010000535.1 GCA_020430845.1 Myxococcales bacterium | reverse complement strand
CTCGACCTCGGGCCCGACGGCACCACGGTCGTCGTCAAGTCGTCGTTCATGCGCTCGGGAGACCCGCGCCGCTTCACCACGTCGCAGGGCGGCTGGTTCGAGGGCAGCCCGGGCTGGCACGTCGACCCGCAAGAGGGCGTCGCGCGGCCCATCGATCGCCGCGTGTCGCCGGGCAGCGTGCGTCGCCTCTCGCGCGTCCCTGTCATCACCGAGGGCATCGACAAGCTGCCGGTGCTCATCGCGCAGGGCCTGCCGCGCGTGGCGCTCGAGCTCGGCGCCGAGCTGCCCGACCTGTCGCAGGTGGCCGACGTCGTCGACATGACGCCCACGTTCCGCATGCGCGCGAGCGGCGGCCTCACCGACGCGCAGGTGTCGCTCCGCGCGGCCTACGAGGACGTCGAGATCGACGTGCGCGCCGACGGCATGACCCCGCCCGTGATCGTCAAGCCGCCGTCCGGCGACGCCAAGGACGACGGCGACGACAGCGGACGCCGCGTGCCTGCGTCGCGGCGCGCCACGGTGATCCGCTGCGACATCGCCGCCCAGCAAGAGGCGACCAACCACCTGCGCGCCCTCGGCCTCGTGCCCGACGAGGACGGTCAGGTGTTCATCGCGCGNNGGCGACGACGCCATCCAGTTCTGGACCGAGGCGGTGGGCTCGCTGCCCGACGACTGGGACCTCTTCATCCCCGACGATCTCGTCGACGTGCAGGTCCGCTCCAAGTCGCTGTCGGCGAGCGCGCGCGTGTCGAGCGGCGTCGACTGGCTCTCGCTGCGTCTCAGCTTCGAGTCCGAGGGCGTCCCCGTCACGCAAGACGAGCTCGGGCGCTGCCTCGCCGAGGGCCGCCGCTACGTGCGCCTGTCCGACGGCTCGTTCGCGCGGCTCGACGCCGAGAAGGTGCGCGAGGTGCTCCTGCGCCAAGCCGAGATCCTCGCCACGGGCGGAGGGCAGGGCGGCAAGCTCCCGCTCTCGCAGGCCGGCCGCATCCAAGAGCTGCTCGATCAGGTCGGCAAGGCGCAGGTCGCCGACAGCGCCAAGGCGCTCTTCAGCAAGCTCCGCGACATCGACGAGATCAAGGGCATCAAGAAGCCCCGCACGCTCAAGGCCACGCTCCGCCCCTACCAGGATCAAGGCCTGCAGTGGCTCTGGTTCCTTCACGAGATCGCGTCGGGCGGCATCTTGGCCGACGACATGGGCCTCGGAAAGACGGTGCAGACGATCGCGCTCTTCTGCGCGGTGAAGCTCGCCGACGAAAAAGAGAAGGACAAGGACAAGAAGAAGAAATTCCGCGTGCTCATCGTGGCGCCCACGAGCGTCGTCACGAACTGGGAGCGCGAGATGGACAAGTTCGCGCCCACGCTCGAGCACGTGGTGTGGCACGGCGGCGATCGCAAAGAGCGCGTCGACGAGCTCGAGTCGGCCGACGTGGTCATCACCTCGTACGCGCTGCTGCGGCGCGACGAGGAGCTGCTCGCCAAGATCGCGTGGAGATACGTGGTGTTGGACGAGGCGCAGAACATCAAGAACCCGCTCTCGGCCACGGCGCGCGCCGCCAAGCGCATGAAGGCCGACCGCCGCCTCGCGCTCACGGGCACGCCCATCGAGAACCGCCTGAGCGAGATCTGGAGCATCTTCG
>JAGQJA010000534.1 GCA_020430845.1 Myxococcales bacterium | reverse complement strand
GGCGCTCCAGGTACGCCTGGGCCCGGGCGAGGCGTGTGCCCGTCACCGCCGCCACGCGGAACGCGCGGTAGTCGGCGAGATCGTCGGGCGGCGCGACCACCGTGCGCATCGACGCGCAGCCGGTGAGCGCGAGGGCGAGCGCCAGGCCCGCGACGACGCGCGCCGGGCTCACGGCGTCCCCGCTTCGATGAGGGCCGACGGCGGCAGCGGGTCCGGCACGCGACAGAAGTCGCACTCGCTCGGCGTGACGGGCGCGTCGTCGACGTACGTGGCGTAGTCGTCGCAGCTCGCCGCGCGCAGCGCGCGGAGGCAGGCCTCACCGTCGTGGAGCAGCGGCTGGCACGTGAGCGGGAAGCGGACCTCGGGGGGAGCCCCCGCGTCGCACGCGCGGACGCACCTCGGCAGCGACAGGTCGCACTCCGCGCAGCGCCGGCAGTCCTCGCGCTTGCGCGTGGCGGCGAAGACGTCCTTGTCGAGCTCCGTGGCCACGCGCCCGCAGCCGCCCACGTCGCCGACCGTGGGCGCGGCGAGCACCGTCGCCGACGCGACGATGACCGCCGCGAGCGAGAGCCTCCCCGGCGCGTCACGGCGGCTCACGGCAGCACCTCGTACGCAAAGACGAGCCCGAGCTGCGCGCTGAGCACCGGGTACGCGGGCACCGCGCGCTCGCGCGTTCCCGCGCCGTAGAAGACGTCTCCCACGAGCTCACCGGCGACGCCCACGCCGCCCAAGAAGAACCACGCGCCCCCCGCGGCCAGCTCGCCGCCCCACGTCACCTCGGGCGTGAGCGGCATGGGCAACCCGACGCGTCCCCACGCGGCGAAGCGCGCGTAGCGGCGATAGAGCTGGTAGCCCGGCGTGACGACGACCTGCCCCACGCCCTCGACCGCGGCGGTCATGCGGAAGACGGGGCCGTGCTGCAGGCCGAGCGCGCGGCCGAAGAGGCTCATCGCGAAGCCTACATCTACATACATGGCCGTGCGCGACACGGACTCGGCGCTGTCGCCGAGCGGCGTGGCGAGACGGTACGGGTTGTTGAAGCGCAGCCCGTCGCCGAAGAACGCCGTCGCGAACAGCTGCGTGTAGCCCTCCTTGTCGCGCGCGAGGTCCTCGGTGTCGGCCCGCGACTCTGCGCGCGGGGGCTCGCCGTCGTCGGGGCGTGACGCCGGGGCGCCGTCATCGGCGCGCGAAGGCGGGGCGTGGGCCGCGAGACCGCACGCGAGCGACAGGGCGAGGGCGAGCCGCGGCGCGCGGCGCGACGAGCTCACGTGCCTGCCTTGGCTCCTGGCCCGCGGTAGACCCGCACCTTGGGCTTCTCGCCCGCGAGCGCGAGCTGCCCGCACGCGGCGCTCACGTCGTCGCCGCGACGGCGGCGGATGAAGCACGAGTAGCCGGCGTCGCAGAGGGTGCGCTGGAACGCGAGCACCCGCTCCCAGCTCGGCGAGCGCAGCGTCGAGGCCTCGACCGGGTTCATCGGGATGAGGTTGATCTTCACCGGCAGCCCGCGGAGCAGCGTCGCCACGGCGCGCGCCTCGGCGACGCTGTCGTTGTGCTCGCTCACGAGCGTGTACTCGATGGTGATGCGGCGGCGCGGCGGCAGCGGGTACGCGCGCAGGGCCGCCATCAGCTCGCGCAGCGGGTACTTGCGGTTGATCGGCATGAGCCGCGAGCGCGTGTCGTCGTCGGGCGCGTGCAGAGAGATGGCGAGGGCGACCTTGCCGCCGAAGTCTTCACCCAGGCGCGCGATCTCGGGCACGAGCCCGCTCGTGGAGACCGTCACGCGGCGCGACGACAGGCTGATGCCGTCGGGATGGGTGAGCAGCCGCAGCGCGCGCGCGGTCGCCTCGTAGTTGTGGAGCGGCTCGCCCATGCCCATGAAGACGACGTTGCGCAGCTGCTCGTCGCCCTCGAGCCTGGAGCGCCCCACGAGGACCTGCGACACGATCTCCGCCGGGGTCATGTGCCGCTTGAGCCCGGCGACGCCGCTCGCGCAGAACGAGCAGCCCATCGCGCACCCGACCTGCGTCGAGATGCACTGCGTGACGGGCAGCGCCTTGGTCTTGCCGCCGTCTCCCCGCTCGTCGTCGTCGTCGTCGTCGGGGGCGGACGCAGCGTCGGCGTCCTCGAGGTCGTCCATGCTCTCGGGCGGTACCGGAGAGGGCAGCTCGCCCTTCTTGGCCGGCAGGCGCGGGATGAGCACCGTCTCGACCTCGGCCCCGTCGGTCATCCGCACGAGCAGCTTGCGCGTGCGGTCGGCGGCGGCGCGCTCGAAGCTCACCGTGAGCTGCTCGGTGAGCCCGTCCTCGGCGAGCTTGGCGCGGAGCGCGGCCGGCAGGTCCGTCATGAGCGCGGGGTCGACCACGCCGCGGGCGTGGATCCACCGGAAGATCTGCATCGCGTGGAAGGCTCGCCCCCCCAGGCGCGCGATCTCGGCGCGCCACTCGTCGGGGAGGCGCGCGATCGGTGAAGGGGCGGCGGGGTCGCTCGGCACGGCGCCCTCACACTAGCACGCGCCCCGCGCCCGCGGCTCACCCCTCGCGCGCCTTGGCACGCGGCCCGCGCCCGCGGCTCACCCCTCGCGCGCCTTGGCCTCGTCCCAGTAACGATCGAGCACCTCGAGCGGGAGCGTGGGCTCACCCGCGCCGCCGAAGCCGCCGTGCTCCTCGTGCACGCGCCGCTCGAGGTGGGCGAAGCGCCGCGCGAACTTGTCGCTCGTCCCCCGCAGGGCCGACTCGGCGTCGACGCCCAGGTGGCGAGACAGGTTCACGAGCGCGAAGAGCACGTCGCCCAGCTCGTGCTCCATCGCCGCCTTGTCGCCGCTCGCGATGGCCTCGTCGAGCTCACCGAGCTCTTCTGTGACCTTGGCCCGGGATCCGGCGGCGTCGGCCCAGTCGAAGCCCACGCGCGCGACCTTCTCGCCGATGCGCGTCGAGCGCACGAGCGCCGGGAGGCTCCGCGGCACGCCGCCCAGGATGCCCCGGTCCTTCTTCTCCTTGGCCTTGATGGCCTCCCAGTTCCGCAGCACCTCGTCGGCCGTCTCGGCGTCGAGATCGCCGAAGACGTGCGGGTGACGGGTCACCAGCTTGTTCACGATGCCCTCGACGACGTCGTCGATCGCGAACGCCCCCTCCTTGCGCGCCAGCTCGGCCTGGAAGACGACCTGCAGCAGCAGATCGCCCAGCTCCTCACGGAGCGCGCCGCGGTCTCCGCCGTCGATCGCGTCGATCACCTCGCACGCCTCCTCGAGCACGTAGCGGCGCAGCGTCGCGAACGTCTGCTCGCGGTCCCATGGGCAGCCGTCCTCGGCGAGCAGGCGGCGCATGAGCCCCACGAGGCGCGAGAGGGTGGTGCCGTCTTGCAGCGGGATCGCCGGCACGGGGCGCGGCGCGTCTTCGTCGAAGCGGGGCAAGGGGTCTGTCACGAGCCGGTCTATAGCCCCGATCGGCAGAAGCGACCTCGGTTTTGCGCCGCGCGCCGCGTGATCTTGGTCCGCGGGCCGAGCGAGAGTAGATTGTGGCGCGATGGGAGAGGCGAACCCCCCTGGAACCAGCTTCCGGCGAAAGCTGATCTTCCTCGCGGTCGTCCTCGTGGTGGGCCTCGCGTACCTGCTGCGCGGCATCCTCGTCCCGCTCTTCTTGGCGTTCCTGCTCGCCTACGCCCTCGACCCGTTCGTCGATCGGCTCGAGGCCATCCGGGTGCCGCGCCCGCTCGGCGCGCTCATCGTCATGCTGGGCATCGCGAGCCTCTTCACGCTGCTCCTGCTCTACGGCGTGCCCATGTTCGTCGACGAGATGCGCAACGCCGCCGCTGAGCTCCCCGGGCAGCTGCAGCGCCTGCAGACGCGTATCGAGCCGTGGCTCGCGCTCAACCTCAAGATGAAGCTGCCGCACACGATGAGCGATCTCTCCAAGGAGATCACCGCACGCGTGCAGTCGCCGTCGATGGTCAGCGCCGCGACGACCGCGCTCTTCGGCACCCTCAGCTACGTCGGCGTCGCGCTGAGCACGCTCATCGTGCCGGTGTTCGCGCTCTACCTGCTCATCGACTTCGACCGTATCGTGACGCGCGTCGAGCAGCTCATCCCGCGCCGCTTCGTGACCCCGATCGCCGACGTCGCGCGGCAGATCCACAAGATGCTGAGCGGCTACGTCCGCGGGCAGCTCACCGCGAACATCGTTCTCGCCGCGCTCTACGCGACCGGCCTCCGCATCGTCGACATCCGCCTCGCCGTGCCCATCGGGGTGCTCACCGGGATGATGGCGTTCGTGCCGTACATCGGCTTCGGCGTCGGGATGACGCTCGCGCTCTCGATGGCCGTGCTCGACTGGCAGGGGCCGAGCACGGTGGTCGGCGTCATCGCCGTGATGGGCGCCGTGCAGCTCGTCGACGCGATGGTCATCACGCCGCGCATCGTCGGTCGCTCGGTGGGGCTCGCGCCCCTCGAGGTCATCCTCACGATGATGGCGGCGGGATCGCTCCTCGGCTTCATCGGCGTGCTCCTGGCCGTGCCGCTCGGCGCCGTGGTGAAGATCCTGGTGCAGCGCGCCATCAAGGCGTACCTCGACTCCGACTTCTACAAGCAGCCCGCAGCGACGCGGGCGCGTGCACCGTGAGCCCCCGGGAGAATCGACGATGGAAGAGGTACGTCTCGAGCGCGTCGGGCGCTCGTCGAGGATCACGCTCTCGCGACCCGAGGCGCGCAACGCGCTGACGCGCGGCGTGGTCAAGGCGATCGGACAGGCCTTCGTCGCGGCTGCCGCCGACGAGGGCTCGCGCGTCGTCGTGCTCCGCGGCGCGGGCGGTCACTTCTGCGCGGGCGCCGACCTCAAGCGCACGTTCGCCGAGGACCCGGACCTGCTCGACAACCTCGAGGGCTACCTCGACGACTACCACGCGCTGGTTCGCGCGATCGTGCGTTGCCCCAAGCCCACGCTGGCCGTCCTCGAGGGCGCCGCCGTCGGCTTCGGCGCCGACATGGCGCTCGCGTGCGACCTGCGCATCGCGTCCGACACGGCGTACATCCAGGAGAAGTTCGTCAAGATCGGGCTGATGCCCGACGGCGGCGGCACGTTCTGGCTCCCGCGCCTCATCGGCACGGCGCGCGCGATGAAGGCCATGTTGCTGGCCGACAAGCTCGAGGCCGACGCGCTCGACGCCCTGGGCCTCTTGGTCTCGGTGCACACGCCCGACGCGCTCGACGCCGCGGCCGAGGCGCTCGTCGGCGAGCTCGAGGCGGGCCCTCCCCTCGCCTACGCGTCCATCAAGAGCGCCGCGTACGCGAGCCTCGGCGATCTCGAGGGCGCCCTCACCCGCGAGCGCGAGGGGCAACTGCGCCTGCTCCGCAGCTCCGACGCCATGGAAGGCATCGCGGCGTGGGCGCAGAAACGCGCGCCCGACTTCACCGGAAAGTGACGCCGGCTCACCCGAAGAGGTAGCGCTCGCCCTCGTCGCACAAGATCGTGACGATGGGCCCGAGGTGGGGAGCGTGGCGCGCGAGCTCGCAGGCCGCGTGCACGTTGGCGCCCGCCGAGAACCCCACGAGCAGTCCCTCTTCGCGCGCGAGGCGCCGCGTCATCTTGTCGGCGGCCACGTCGGAGACCGTCACCACCTCGTCGAGCACGGAGCGATCGAGCACGCGCGGCACGAACCCCGCGCCGAGCCCTTGGATGGCGTGGGCCCCGGGATCGCCGCCGCTCAGCACGGCGCTGCGCTCGGGCTCGACCGCCACGACGCGGAGCTCGCGGCGCTTGGCCTTGAGCGCGCGGGCCACGCCCGTGATGGTGCCGCCGGTCCCGACGCCGGCGACGAACACCGCCATGTCGGGCACGGCCTCGTCGATCTCGCGGGCCGTCGTCTCTTCGTGCGCCTCGGGGTTGGCGGGGTTGTCGAACTGACGAGGCATCCACGCGCCGTCGGTCGCCTCGGCGATGCGCTCGGCCTCGCGGACCGCGCCCATCATCCCCTCTTCGGCGGACGTCACGACGATCTCCGCGCCGTACGCGCGCAGGATGCGGCGGCGCTCCATGCTCATGTCCTCGGGCATCACGAGCACGCAGCGGTAGCCGCGCACCGCCGCGATCATCGCGAGCGCGATGCCCGTGTTGCCGCTCGTCGCCTCCACGATCACGCTGCCCTCGCGGAGATCGCCGTCGTGCTCGGCCACGGCGATCATCGCGCGTGCGGCGCGGTCCTTCACGCTGCCGCTCGGGTTCATCGACTCGAGCTTTCCGAGGATGACCGTGCCGGGCGGCGCGACCTTCTGCAGGCGCACCACCGGCGTGTTGCCGATCAGCTCGAGGACGTCACCCGCGACGCGGGACATACCGTGATCCTACCATAGGGCGGGCTCACGCGTCGGTCGCGGCCTGGCGCTCGCCCACCTCGTCTCGGGCGATGTAGGCGCGGAGCGCGGCGCCGGGCCCGTGGCGGCCGAGGCCGATCATGAGCTTGGCGAGCGCGGCCTCGACGGTCATGTCGCCGCCCGAGATGGCGCCCGCCTCGCGCGCGCGCGCGCCGCCGTCGTAACGACCGAAGTCGACGTAGCCCTTGAGGCACTGCGACACGACCACGACGGGCACGTCGCGCGCGCGCGCCTCTTCGAGCGCCTCGATGAGGTCGTGAGAGTCGGGCAGGTTCCCGCTGCCGTACGCCTCGAGCACCAGGCCGCGCACACCCGCGCGCACGGCGCCCTTGATGAGCGCGGGGTCGAGCCCGGGAAAGACGCGCACCGCGAGCACGCGTGGCTCGATGCGGTCGTCGAAGGGAGCCACAGAGGCCGCGGCCGCGCGCACGTGCGGCGCCCGCTCCACGCCGATGCCCAGGCGCACCAGCGGCGCGCAGCTCGGCGAGTCGAACGCCTCGAACCCCCACGCGTCGCGCTTGGTCGAGCGGACCCCGCGCAGGGCCATCGCGCCCATGACGACGCTGACCTCGGGCACGTCCATCGTGGCCACGAGCGTCGCGTCGATGAGGTTCTGGCGGGCGTCGGTGCGGGGCTCGATGAGCGGGCGCTGCGCCCCCGTGAGCACGACGGGCTTGCTCAGCGGTCCGAGCAAGAGGCCGAGGGCGCTCGCCGAGTAGGCCATCGAGTCGGTGCCGTGGACGACGACGATGCCGTCGTAGCTCTCGAGCGCCGCGTGGACGGCCCGCGCCAACGTGATCCAGTGAGACGGCCCCATGTCGGCCGAGTCCATGTTGAAGAGCAGCCGCGTCTCGAGATCGGCCACGCGCGTGAGGCTCGGCACCTCGGCGAGGAGATCACGGCCCGTCTGCTCGCCGAGCGTGATCGCGCCGCGCCCCGCGTCGTCGGCCGTGCGCGCGCTCATCAGCAGCGTGCCGCCCGTGAGGAGGACGAGGACGCGCGCCACTCAGAACAGCCGCTGGTCGACCTTGATGGTGTCGCCGGCCTGCAGCTTGACCATCCGGTGCGTGCCGTCGGTCATCGCGTCGATGCTCAAGATGACGGTCACGGACTTGGTGGGCGACACCTGGCGGATGAGCACCACCGCGTTGCTGTCGGCCAGCGGCGTGAACCCGCCCGTCGCGCTGATGGCGTCGACCACGGTGAGGCCCTCGGTGAAGGGGATCGGCCCGGGCCGGGCGACCTGCCCCAACACGTTGATCTTCTTGGAGTTGTACTGCTTCACCTTCACCGTGACCTGCGGGTCGGTGAGGTACTTCACGTCGATGAGGCCCTTGCGCACGGCGAGCGCGACGTCGTGCGGCTCGAGCCCGTTGACCTTGATCGCGCGCACGTAGGGGAAGTCGAGCGTGCCGTCGGGCTGCACCTCGAACTCTTGCGGGAGCTTCTCCTCGCCGACGACGTGCACGTCGATGACGTCGCCGGGACCGACCGACGTGCTGCGGATGGGCGGCGGCAGGTTGGCCGGCGGCGGGTAGCTCTTTCCGCACCCGACGAGGCTCACGACCAACGCGAGCGTCGCCAAGAACGCGAGAGCCAACCTCCTCGAGAAGACCACCGACATGTGCTCCGACTAGGGTGCGAGACGCCCGCGAACGTTCAGACGCGCGGCGACGGGGGCGCGACACGACCGCACGGACGCAGGCATAGCGCCCTGGTCTCCAGCGCGTCAAGCCGAGCGCGGACGCGCGGGACTGTCAGAGGAAGAAGCGCGCGCCCAGGAACGCCTGGAAGCGGCGGTACGCCATGTGGAAGTCGGCGGGACCGCCCGCGGGGCCGCCGAGCGGGATGACGGTGTCGCTCGCGACCTCGACGTAGTCGAGCGTGGTGTTCACGCCGAACGAGTCGGTGAAGCGGTACTCGCCGAACAGCGTGCCGCCGTACCGGAAGTTGGTGAAGTCGCCGATCGCCTGCGTGGGCGGCGCGCCCGGGCCGTTGTTGAGGAAGATGGGCGGGAAGCTCATCGCCTCGAAGAAGACGTCGCCCTGCAGCAGCGCGCGGCCGCCGAAGAAGTAGACGACGCGGCCGTAGCCCTTGTTCGACGTGTAGAAGTTGCCGAGCAGGCTGTTCTGGAAGTCACGGTTGAAGCCCAGCGTGATGCTCGACAGGAGCAGCGAGACCTGCCCCGGCTCGGCCGAGCCTGGGTTGCCCGAGAGGTAGAACGTGCCCTCGGCCTGACCGTTGATGCTGTCGTACTGCTGCGTGCTGAGCGCGGTCCCGCCCTCGTAGAAGCTGCCGCCGTAGCCCACCGCGAGCAGCGTGCCGAAGCGCGGCGTGAGCAGGCCGTTGAGGCCGACGCGCGTGCGCAGCGGCGTGGAGTTGTTGAGCTGCTGAACCGCGCGATCGGAGTTGGGGTACGTGATGAAGCGCAGCGACGTGTCGTGGAAGAGGGCGGTGCGCGGACGGAAGCGCCACCGGTTCTTCACCGTGATGTCGTGCGTCAGGTTCGTGAACGGCACGCCGTTCGACTCCTCGAAGAGCGCGCCGTAGAACTGGTAGCCGAAGCGGAGGTCGAGCGTGCCCGAGCCCGGCTGCAACACGAGCTCGCCGCCCGCGCGCACGTCGCTGCGGTTGAACGAGAGGTTCGGGTCGGCGACGACCGACGGCTGGATGAGACGCCGGTAGTTCGCGAACACGCCGAAGCCGATGGGACGGCCCGAGTTGACGTCGAAAGTGACGTACGCGTTGCCGCTCGCGTTGCGCTGCTTGCGGATCTCTTCGACGCCGATGAACTCGCGGTACGTGAGGTCTGCGCCGCCGCGGAACTGGAGTCTGGGCGGGGGGGCGATCGTCCCGTCCTCGAGACGCTGCGGCCCGAGGGTGGCGACGCTGAGCGACGGCGTGAGGCGGAGCACGCCGGCCTCGCGCGGGTCGGCGTTGGCGAAGGGGGGCTGGCGCGTCTCGTGGGTGCGCAGCAACCAGTTGGAGTCGTAACCGATCTCGCCGGCGATGCCGGGGTGGAGCTCGAAGTCACCCGTGCGGATGCCCGCGCCCTCCTGGTAGCGGCGGTCCTTGAGCCACTCCTGGGCAGACGCGTCGCGGGCGGAGGCGACGAGGCCTGCAGCGACGGCGACGCCCGCCGAGGCGCGGACGAACCAGGAACTGCGACGGAATCGCGGAGAGCGTCGGATGGTCATGAAGTCATCGGAATCGCGCGAAGCGTGTTGCGGCGTCTGCCTGCCGAGACCGGTCGCGCTAGCGCGCTTCTACCCGGCGCCCGAGCTGGCTGCAACGAAAGAATGCCGCCACGAAGACGGCTCCGGCGATCCTCTCCCCTCAAGCAATGACCGGCGCGCGGGGGCGCCGGGCGTGTCTTACAGCGTACAGCTCGTGCACTGCGGAACGCCCGCGACCAGCGTAGGATCGTTGGGCGGGTACGGCGTCTCGTCCGGCGCGATGCCGGGGTCGATCGTGGTCTTGACGCGGGTGTCGCCCACGAACGCCGACTCCTCGCCGATGCACTGGTTGGCCTCGGCGGTGAGCTGCTCGACGCGCTGGCGGAGCACGGTGAGGATCGTGAACTCGTGGTTCGCGAGCTCCGTGTCGTTGCGCCCGACGGCCGCCTGGAGCGACTGGATGCGGTCGCGCGCGGAGCGGATGGCCACGTCGATCTGCGAGAGCTTGTCGTTGAGGCAGAGCGTCTTGACGACGTCGCGCTGACGGCGCGCCTCTTCGAGCTGCTTGCGGACGGCGGACGCCGCCTGCTGCATGCGCCCCAGGCTACGCGTCGACTCCGCGAGCTGCTCCTGCGGAGACAGCTGCGTCTTTCGCTGGAAGCCCACCTGCCCGTCGGCGGGCGGCGGCGTGGCCGCGGCCGGAGCGGGCGCAGGTTGAGCGCCCGCCGGCGAGGCGACGTAGGCCAGGAATCCGAAAACGACAATCCACTTTAGCGACGAGCGCAGGCGCATCGAGCCTCCCACTCACAGGATGATGGCGAATCTACCGGGCTTCCAGGGGAGTGTCAACGACCCACTGAACTGAAAGTCACCCCAAAACTATTGGCAAATCCAGCACTTACGAGAACACTGGGGCCGGAGCCCCCGAAAAAATCGCCCGCCCCCGGGGCGGACGCACGACACCGTGGCTCGGGATAGGATGCATGGGGCGCCGGGCCCATTCACGGGATCGAGCGCGACCGTAGCCGCCGCCGACAAAAGCGCACGAGCGCGGCGCCCGGAGGTGCCACGCTCGTGGACGACCATCACGGTCCGGCTACTTCTGCTGGACGAACGTGACGGGGATGTTGAGCGTCGAGCCGCCGCCGCCCGGCGCGCTGAACTGCGCGTTCTTGACGACGCGCGCGATGCAGCTCGCGACGCCCGGCGAGAGGCCGCTGTTCGAGGCGATGTTGGCCGACTGCACTTCGCCGTTCGGCGCGACCTTGGCCGAGATGAGCACCTTGCCGCTCATGTTCGGATCGGAGTTCAGGCCGTCCTGGTAGCACTTACGGAAGCGGTTACGGAGACCCGCGACGACGCGGTCGGCGTCGGAGATGGGCACCGTGGCCGTGGCGGGGCCGGTCTGCGCCGATCCCGTGGGGCCCTTGACCACGCGCTCGCTGCCGGCGCCGGCCGCGGCCTGACCGCCGGTGCCGCCGCCGATGCCGCCGAGACCGCCGCCCTTGCCGCCGCCCTGCACGGGCGCGCCGCCCGAGCCGAGCTTGAGATCGCCGGAGCCACGACCCGCGCCTGCGCTCGACGCCGCGGCCTGACTGAGATCGACCGCCGGGATGTCGCTGCGGTTGAGCGCGCCCTGGACGGACGAGCCTCCGTTGAGCGCCGCGAGCATCTGCAGCTGCATCTGCTCGGCCTGCGCGCTCATCGCCGCGGCCTGCTTGTCGCCGACGCTGCCCGCCGCGGAGCTGCGGCCCGTGGCGCCCGACGTGCCCTTGCCTCCACCGCTCGACGTCTTCGTCGGCGTCGCGGCCTTGGCCGTCGCGTCGGTCGTCGGGTTGGTGTTCGGCTCTTCCGTCGGCGTGACCGGCGGAGGCGGGATGTTCTTCATCATGTCGACGAGGCTCGCCAAGTTGAGATCGTCGCTCACGACCGGGTCCATCCAGTCGGAGTACATCGCGCCGACGACGCCGAAGTGCAGCAAGAAGCTGAACGCAGCGATGATGGTGAGGTTCCAGTCGATCTGCGAGGCGACGCCGCCCTTGACGGCGAGCGGCAGCTGCGGGCGCGGCTGCACCGGCGGCGGCGCGACGAACTGGAAGAGGAACGTCGTGTCGCCGACGACGACCTTGCCGCGGGCCTCCTCGGTGAGCTTGACCTGGTAGACGTTGCCGGCCTTCTTGGCCTGGCCCTTGAGCGTGTTGAGGTCGGTGATGCCGCTGGCGAGCGCCACGCGGCCCGTCATGCCGTCGATGAAGTTGACGTAGTAGTCGTTGCCGACCAGCTCGAAGAGCTTGAACATCGGCGGCACGAGCGACGACGCGATGACGAACGTGCACTTCTCGTTCGTGCCGACGGTCACCGTCGTGCGCTGCTTGATGATGCGCTCCTCGATCACGCGCCCGGCCTGCACCAAGCCGATGCGCAAGACCTTGGGGCCCGTGGCGACGGCCATGGCCCGCATCACCGCGGTCATCTGGCCGGGACGTCCTCCGGGGGCCGCGCCGGGCTGCTGCCCAGGTCCAACGTTCATCTCGTCGCTCCTCGTTCGTCGACAGACAAGAGTCCGCCGCGCTTCACGTAAGACGCAGTCGCGACGGAAAAGTTCCCGCCACGAGCGGGCCACGTCGGCCCACGGGATGATGCTACCCGCGAACGGTGCGCAAGTGTACAGACTTGCGCGGCATTCCTAGGGGCCCCCCGGACCGGGGCTCTCCCCTGCCCGGCGCGCCCTGGGGCCGCCTCAGGCTGAGCTCTCGGCCTGGCCCTCGAGGCCGGCCACGAGCCGGTCCGCGCTCGTGGCCCGATCGGTGGCCAGACGTTTCGCCTGCCCCTGCGCCGTGATGCACACGACCGCCCCCGTGACGCCGAGCGCGACCACTGTAAGGGCTTCTCCTACCAAACCGCGCAAGACGAGCTCGGCCAGCTCGGGGGGCAGCGCCTCGGCGCTCGCGAGGCCCTTTCGGAGCACGAGGGTCGCGAGCAGCAGTCCTCCGCTCGCGGCGATGCTCGCGCACACGCGCGGCACGCGGGCCCAGCGCTGGATGCGGTAGTCGAGCTCGGTGAGCTGCTCGTTCACGAACGCCGCGCGCGCCTCCTCGGGCTCGGCGCGCGCCGCGACCAGCAGCTCCCGCTCCCAGTCGGCGTCGGGCACGCGCGCGACGACGTCCTCGAGGCGCGCGAGCATCTCGGCGCGGGGCGCACGTGTGTGCGTACGCGCCGTCCCACCCGAGAGCGCGCGGAGCAGCTCGTCGGGGTGGAGCGCGGTGGGGTTGGCCGCGAGCCACACGCGCCGCAGGCTCGCCAGAGAGCACGCCGCGGCGAGGACCGCGGCGGCGAGCGCCAACATCAGAACGGATCGTGCTTGGCCGCTTCTTCGATGCGATCGAGGAACGGCTGGCGCAGCTCGGCGAGCGTGAGCTTTGCCTGGATCTTGCTCACGTCGACGGAGGCGACGGGCTTCTGGACGCGGCCGACGATCGTGACCTCGTTGATGGTGATGACGCCCTTCTGCTGAGCGGCGGCCGTGCCGTCGATCATGAAGAGCGCGAGACCGGCGAGGACGATGGCGAAACGCTTCATGGGAAGATGCCTCCTGAAGAAAACTCTAACGGCCCGTGTCACTTGCCGCCAGCGTCGCCGGCGGGCGCTGCGGGCGCCGCGGCGGGCGGGGGCGCGGCCTTGGCGGCGGCCGCGGCCTTGAGCTCGGCCTGCTTGGCCTTCGCGCGCGTGAGCAGGTCGTCGATGTCGTCGCCCGCGTGCAGCTTGTTGCCGCGCATGGTCTTGTAGGTCTCGAGCTCCTTGATGGCGGTCGCGACCTGATCGTTGGCGCTCGCGCCGGGCACGCTGGGCGCGAAGAGGTAGAGCAAGCCCATGTCGTAGTGGGCGGCGGCGAGCGTCGAGTCGTACGAGAGCGCGACGTCGAACTCGCGCTTGGCGTCGGCGACCTGCCCGAGCAGGCGGTAGCAGTCGCCGAGGTTGAGGTGGGCGAGCGCGCTCTTGGGCGCGAACTTGATCGCGCTCTCGAGCACCGGGAGCGCCTCGCGCGCGTTGCCTGCTTCGAGCCGCATCGCCCCGAGGTTGAGCAGCGCCTCGACGAGGTCAGGGCGCCGACGCGCGGCGGCCTCGAAGTCGGCGAGCGCGACGACGCGCGAGCCACCCTCGCGCAAGATGAGGCCGCGGAGCAGGTGCGCCTCGGCGTTGTCCTTGTCCCGCGGCGGGCTCGCGTCGCCGAAGCCCTCGAGCAGCGCCTGGAGTGCGTACTTTGCGAGGTCGGCCTTGCCCGCGCGGTAGTGATCGCGCGCGATGGTGACCATCGCCGGCTTGTAGTCGGGGTTCATCCGCAGCGCGTCCTGGCCGAGCTGCTGCGCCGAGCCGTGATCGCCCTGGAGCGATTTGACCTCGGCCGCGCACGCGGTGAGCATCGACGAGTCCTTGGACTTCGAGCGCTTCTCCTCGAGGAAGGTGTCGGCCTCGCCCGCGTGCTTGTTGCTGGCGAGCGAGAGCGCGTACGCGCACATCGACAGCTCGTGCGTGGGGCTCACGGAGAAGGCGGCGCGGTACTCTTGCTGCGCGCCGGACAGATCGCCCAGGCGCTCGAGCACGACGCCGAGCGAGTAGTGCGGCGCAGGCGACTTGGGGTCGGCCGCGCCGGCCTCTTTGAAGTACTTCTGCGCGTTGGCGAGATCTCCCGACAGCCACGCTTGCCAGCCCTTGTCGTACGCGGCCTTGGCGGCGCCGGTGAGCCCGGAGCTGCCCGCGCCGTCGACGACGCCGACCTGGGCGCCCTGGTTGTCGGTCACCGCGGCGCCGGCCGCGTCCTGGCCGGCCACCGGGTAATTGACCTGCTTGTCACCGCCGCACGCGGCGCCGCCGGCGGCGAACGCGCCGCACAGCAGCGCGATCGCGAGGCCGCTCATCATCCGTGCTGCTCGGAAAGACATCGATTCTCCTTCGCGCTGCGGGTCGGGCTCAGGGCGCCGCGGGGAGCGGAGCCGCGCTGCCGTCTGCCGTCGGGATGGCGCTCAGACCCGGGCGGGTCTGCATGTATTGGCCGTCGCGGTAGCTCAGCTTCGAGCCCTTGTTGATCGGGTCGGCCGTTCCCTCGACGTAGCCCTTCATCTTGGCGTCGCCGATGATGTCGGTGAAGTACGCCAAGCGGCTGATCGCCTTGGAGACGTAGGCGTTCTTGACGTTGTACTTGCGCGCCATGGCCACGGCCGTCGCGTAGTGACGCACCATGAGCTGATCGGCGCCCGAGAGCTCCTGGTCCTTCTTCTTGCGCCAGAACTCCTTCTTGGCGTCGCGGAGCTCGTCGGCCTTGTCTTGCAGCTCCTGCCGACCGCTGTTCTCCATCGACTTGAGGAAGGCCTCCTCTTTGGCGGTGAAGTACTTCAGCGCGGGCGGCACCGTGTTGTAGAGGCCGGTGCGCAGCGTGTCGAAGATGGCGCCGCGGCGCGCGTAGGCCGCGGGGACCCACTCGAGCGACTGGTACGTCTTCGTGATGCGGTCGAGCTGCTGGTCCCACTTCTCGGCGTCGGCCGCGTTGAGCTGGTACTTGCCCTTCTTGGTGACGACGCCTTGCTGGTTGACCTCGCCCACGACGTCGCTCACCGCACCGGAGTACTTGTGCTTGTCGGGCGAGTCGAACTTGCTCTTGATCTCGTCGTCGACGAGGGCGAGATCCGCCTCGGCTGCGTAGTCGACGTAGGGCGGCGACTGCGCCTCGCTCTTGCCGTCCTTGACCGGGGCCTTCGCCTTGAAGTTCTCCCAGGTCGCGACGGTGCTGCGGAACCAGACCTTGTACGTGACGTCGTTGGCCGAGCGCTTCATCTTGCCGATGGCGTAGGCCGCCTCGACGAGGTACTTGGCCGCGCCCGCGGTGTTGCGGTTGGCCTGGAAGTACGCCGTGAGCGAGCGCTCCGCGGCGAAGCGCGTCTGCCGGTTCGCGCCCGAGTCCCCCGAAGTGGGGTTCCACTGGCGGTAGTCGTAGCTCGCGACGAGGTAGTCGGCGTTGGCGCGCTCCTCGGCCGGCGGCTTCATCTGGACGAAGGTCTTGTAGCTCGACATCATCTTGTCGCGCTGACCCATGCTCGCGTAGAGGAGCATCGCGTTCTTGGCCGCGTCGCGTCGCTTCTGCTCGGTGAAGCGCGGGTTGGTCGCGACCTTGTCGTAGGTCTCGGCGGCGCGCTGGTAGTTGAAGAAGCTGTAGTACGTGGTGCCGAGCGCGTCGTACGCGTCGCCCAGGTACTTCACGCGCTCCTCGTACTTCTTGAGGTTGGGCGCGGTCTTCGTCTTCGGGTCGCCCTTCTGAAGCTTGGTCAGGCGCTCGTCCGAGCCGTACTCGGTGATGAACTTGTTGTAGAGCGCGATGGCCTTGTTGTACTCGCCGACCTGCTTGTAGGCGTACGCCGCGTTCATGGCGGCCTCGGGGGCCTCGTCGCGGGCCGGCGCGGCCTCGAGCGCGGCCTCGTACATGCCGGCCGCTTCGCGCCAGAGCTTGTCGCGCTCCGGCCCCGGCGGCGCGTTCTTGGCCTGCT
>JAGQJA010000533.1 GCA_020430845.1 Myxococcales bacterium | reverse complement strand
CGCGCCCAGGCCCAGGAGCGCGACGCCGAGGCCGTGCTCAAGCGAACGACCGCGCTCCAAGCGCAGAGCCTCGCGTCCGCAGCCGAGCTCCAGACGGCCGAGACCAACCTGGCGGTCGCCAAGGCACAGACCGACGTCGCCAAGGCCGCCCTCCAGCAGGCGCAGGCCGCGCTCAACCAGGCGCAGGTCAACCTCTCGTACACGCGCATCCTCTCGCCCATCGACGGCGTCGTCATCTCGCGCAACGTGGACGTCGGGCAGACCGTGGCGTCGTCTCTCCAGGCTCCGGTGCTCTTCACGATCGCCGAGGACCTCCGCAAGATGCAGGTACATACAAGCATTGCGGAGGGCGACGTCGGTCGACTCGCGCCCGGGATGGGCGCCACCTTCACGGTCGATGCGTTCCCGGGGCAGCGCTTTCGAGGCAAGATCGGGCAGATCAGGAACGCGGCGCAGACCGTCCAGAACGTCGTCACGTACAACGCGGTCATCGACGTCGACAACGAGGACCTGCGTCTGCGCCCCGGCATGACCGCGACCGTGACGATCGTGTTCGCCGAGAAGAAGGGCGTGCTCGCCGTCCCCAACGCGGCGCTCCGTTTTCACCCGCCGTCGCAAGACGGTCCCGAGGGGGCGTCGACGGCGCGGCCGGCGCGCTCCGCCCGTCCCCCTCGTGCCCCGGCGGCCTCGGGCGAGCCGCGCAAGTCGCGCGAGACGCCCCGAAGCGTCTACGTGCTCCGCGGCGCGGCGCCGGAGGCCGTGTCGGTCGAGGTCGGCCTCTCTGACGGCACGGTCACCGAGATCACCGGCGGAGAGCTGCACGACGGCGACTTGGTGGTCGTCGACGCCGTCACGCCAGGCAAACCCGGCGGAACGTCCGGCGGCAGCTCGCCTCGCATCGGACGCATGTTCTGAGCCCGCGCGATGGAAGAAGCGCTCATCGAGATCGAGGACGTACGCAAGGTCTACAAGACCGGCGACGTCGAGGTGCACGCGCTGCGCGGCGTGTCCGTGGAGATCCGCGCGGGCGAGTTCGTGGCCATCATGGGCTCGTCGGGGTCCGGCAAGTCCACGCTGATGAACCTGATCGGCTGCCTCGATCGGCCCACGTCGGGTCGCTACCGGCTCGCGGGGCGCGAGGTGTCGGGCCTCTCGCGCGACGAGCTCGCCGAGGTGCGCAACCAAGTCCTCGGCTTCGTGTTCCAGAGCTTCAACCTGCTGGCGCGCACCTCCGCGGTAGAGAACGTCGAGCTCCCGCTCGTCTATCGTGGCGTGGGTGGCCGTGAGCGTCATCGGCGCGCCGTCGCCGCGCTCGAGCGCGTGGGCCTCGGCGGCCGCCTCGATCACACTCCGGCCCAGCTCTCCGGCGGACAGCAGCAGCGCGTGGCGATCGCGCGGGCGCTCGTGGGCGAGCCGCGCGTCGTGCTCGCCGACGAGCCCACGGGGAACCTCGACTCGAAGACCAGCATCGACATGATGGCGCTCTTCCAAGAGCTCGGAGAGTCCGGGATCACCGTGGTGCTCGTCACGCACGAGCCCGACATCGCCGAGTTCGCGTCCCGCGTGATCATCGTCAAAGACGGCGAGATCCTCTCCGACACGCGCCAAGAGATGAAACGCGCGACGCGCGCGGCGGAGGCTTCGTCGTGAGCGTCTTCGTCACGATCATCGTCGCGCTGCGCGCCGTCCTGCGGAACAAGATGCGTTCGTTCCTCACGGCGCTCGGCATCATCATCGGCGTCGCGGCCGTCATCGCGATGATGGCGATCGGCGCGGGCGCCAAGGCCCAGGTCGAGGCGGCCTTCGCGGCGATGGGGACCAACCTGCTCGTCGTGATGCCGGGCACGACGACGTCGGGCGGCTCGTTCGGCGGCTTCGGCTCGATGCCCACGCTCACGTGGGACGATCTCGCGGCCATCCGCGCCGAGGTCCCGTCGGTCAAGGCGGCGGCGCCGTCCCTGCGATCCAACCAGTCCATCGTCAGCGAGGAGCTCAACTGGACGACGAGCGTGACGGGAACGTCGCCGGAGTACTTCGACATCCGCGCCTGGAGCATGGCCGAGGGTCAGGCGTTCACCCAGGCCGAGGTCGACGCCGGCGCCAAGGTCGTCGTGCTCGGGCAGACCGTGAGCGAGCGCCTCTTCGGCGCGGCGTCGAACCCGGTGGGCCAGACGGTGCGTATCGGGACCTCGCCGTTCTCCGTCGTGGGCGTGCTCGGGCGCAAGGGCCAGTCTCCTTCGGGCCAGGACTACGACGACGCCGCGTTCATCCCGGTCACGACGTTCGCGCAGCGCATCCAGGGCGGACTCGGCAAGTTCCTCACGGGGAGCATCTACGTGCAGTCGACCAGCTCCGAGGACACCGGCCGCGCGCTCGCCGACGTCAAGGCGCTGCTGCGCGACCGGCACCACTTGCCGCCCGGCGCCGAGGACGACTTCTCCATCCGCAACCTCTCCGAGATCGCCGGGGCTCGGCAGCAGGGCACGGAGACGATGACGACGCTCCTCGCGAGCGTCGCCGCCGTGTCGCTCTTGGTGGGCGGCATCGGCATCATGAACATCATGCTCGTCAGCGTCACCGAGCGTACGCGCGAGATCGGCCTCCGCATGGCCATCGGCGCCAAACCCAAGAGCATCTTGCTCCAGTTCCTGGTCGAGGCCCTCGTGCTCTCGCTCGCGGGAGGCCTGCTCGGAATAGCGCTCGGCGTCGGATCCGCGACGTTCATCGCGAGCCGCTTCCACTGGCCGATGCAGATCCAGATCGACGTGATCGCGAGCTCGGTGCTCTTCAGCGCGTTCGTGGGCATCGCGTTCGGCCTCTATCCGGCGCGCAAGGCCTCACAGCTCGACCCGATCGACGCCCTCCGCTACGAGTGACGGCGGGCCGCGGCGCTCAGCGCGAGAGGCACTGC
>JAGQJA010000532.1:1283-3407 GCA_020430845.1 Myxococcales bacterium | reverse complement strand
GCGCGCACGTGCTGTTCCCGTCGGATGCCGAGGTCGACGCGTGGACCCTCGGCGGGATGATGCGGCGGAGCGGCGTCCAGTACCACTGGTCCAACCGCGGCTTCTCGACGTTCGAGGACTTCCTCGCGACGCTCCCTTCGAAGAAGCGCACGCAGATCCGGCGCGAGCGCTCGCAGCCGGCGCGCGACAAGGTCACGATCGCCACCCTCACGCCCGACGAGCTCACGCCTGCGCACGCGACGGCGATGTACGACCTCTACCTCACGACGGTCGACAAGTATTTCTACGGGCGCCGCTACCTCAACGAGCGCTTCTTCCAGCTCATCGCCTCCCGGTTCGGCGAGCGGCTCGCCTGGGTGCTCGCCCGCGACGCGCGGGGCAAGCCGATCGCCGGCGCGTTCAACGTGCAGCGAGGCTCGGTGCTGTACGGTCGCTACTGGGGCACGTTCGTCGACATGCCGTTCCTGCACTTCAACGTGTGCTTCTACCACGGCATCGACGCCGCCATCCGCGGGGGCCTCGCCACGTTCAACCCGGGCGCCGGCGGTGAGCACAAGCGGGTGCGCGGCTTCGCCCCGACGCTCACCCACTCTGCACACCACCTCCGATCACCCCGCATGCGCTCGATCGTCGAGCCCTTCTTGGCGCGCGAGCGGCGCGCCGTCACGGAGCTCATCGAGACGGAGCGACGCGAGGCCGAGGGGCGCTAGGCGTGCGTGACGGTTACCGCAGCGCGACGGCGGGTCTCCGCGAGCGCATCTCGGCGCTGCGCACCGACGTCGAGCGCGCGACGCGCGACGCGCCGGAGATCGTGCTCGCGCTCCTCCCCGACGAGCTCCACGCCGAGACCGAGCGCGCGCTCGCGGACGACGCGCTCGCCGATGCGGACGCGTCGATCGAAGCGCTGACGGCGCTCGACGCGGCGCTCTCGCGCGTGGCCGCGGAGCTCGCGGCCGCCGTGGCGCGGGCCGACGACGAGCTGCGCGTCGAGCGTGAACCGCGAGATCCCCCGCCCTCGCGGGACACACGGCCCTACCTGCTCGAGGAGCCCTTGCAGGCGCGCGCGCGCGCCGCCGTCGAGCTCGCCGTCTTCGCGCACGATCGTTTCGCCGAGATGAAGCGCTGGGGCGACGCCCAGTACGTGATGCGCTTCGCCCCCGACGCCATCGCGTGCATATTGCATGTTCACCTGCGTGACCTCGCCGTGGCGGGCGGCCCCGGCCTGGCCCGCGCCGTCGCGCGCCTCTCGACGTCGATCCCGCCCGTCCTGCCCGACGTCCGTCTGCGCCCCGAGACGACCACGCTCCGCGCCCTCCGCGCGCTTCGCTTCGTGCGCGAGGCGGAGGTGGGAGATGCCGACCTCGACGCCGGCTACCTGCTCGAGGCCCCGCCTCGCCTCGCCGCGTGCATGACGCGGGCGGCGCGCGCACCGCTCATCGCGCTCCGGTCGCTCGACGCCGAGATCCGCACGCGACGTGGCGCGCTCGAGATCGACTGGAGCGCGCCGCTCGACCGCTCGTCTTTTCCAGGGCTCGACGACGCCGTCGCGGCGGCGCTGGCCATCCGGCGCGCGGTGACGGTCCCGGGCGCGGCGGCGTAGGGCCGACCGGCGCCCGGGTGACGCGACGCCTTGCACGAGTCGAGAGTGCCGTCGTAGCCTCAGGGCGTGAGCGCGCCTCGACGCCGCAAGCCCAAGACGAGCACCGCTGCGAAGGACGGGAGCGCGTCCCCCGCGCGCAACTTCACGATCTCCACCGAGGAGAAGATCCGCGCGCTGACCATCGGTCCCCCGGCGTGGTCTGTCCGCAAGAAGCGCATCGAGGACGCGCTCGAGGCGTTCGTCGACCAGCTCCTCGACCTGCGCGACGAGCTGCTGGCCAGCGGGATGAGCGAGGCCGAGGCGCACCCTCGCCTCCTCGCGCGGGCGCGCGCGTTCAACGTCGCGCCCGTCCAGCAGCTCATCGACAAGCACAACCGCTACTACCCCATGGAGGCGAACCTCCCGATGGACGCGCGCGGCCGCTTCTTGGCGCAAGGCGAGCTCTGGGAGCCGGAGCCCGATCTCGACGCGACGCGCCTCATCGCGCTCCTCGACGCGGCGCTCGAGCCCGTGAGCCTCGCGCC
>JAGQJA010000532.1:0-1158 GCA_020430845.1 Myxococcales bacterium | reverse complement strand
AACGAGAGCGCCGTCAGCGAAACGTGTTCTTGGCCTCGCGGATGGCGCCCAACGCGTCGGCGTCGCTCGCGCCGGCCGGGATGCCGAGCGTCGCGCGGATCTCCGGCGAGTCGACCCGCAAGAACGGATTGCACGCCAGCTCGTCGGCGATCGTCGACGGCACCGTGGGCTGTCCGGCCTCGCGCGTCGTGCGCGCCTTCGCCGCCAGCGCGCGCACGTTGGCGTTGCTCGGCTCCACGTGCGCCGCGAAGCGCAGGTTCGCCTCGGTGTACTCGTGCCCGCAATAGACCTTGGTCGCGGGATCGAGCGAGGCCAGCTTGGAGAGCGACGCGTGCATCATGGCCGGATCGCCCTCGAAGATGCGACCGCAGCCCGCGACGAACATCGTGTCTCCTGTGAACACGGCCGCCTCACCGCCCCCGGGGCGCCGCACGATGTACGCGACGGCGCCGAGCGTGTGCGCAGGGATGTGTCTCACCTCGACCTCGAGCGTGCCGAGCTTGAACGTGTCGCCGTCGGCCAGCTTGTCGGTGAGCCCCGGCAGTCGGCCGTCGTCGCTGGCGTGTCCGAGCACGCGCTCGATGGCGAGCGCCTTGGCGACCTCTTCGTTGCCGCCCACGTGATCCCAGTGGTGGTGCGTGCTCCAGATGGCGATCGGGCGCGCGCCCTCTCTACCGGCCGCGCTCACGTCACGGACGCTCCCCGCGCGCGCCGCCTCGACGCCCGCGAGCACCGGCCCGGCCTCGGACGCGTCGACGATCGCCGCCTCTTTGGTCTCTCGGCAGATGACGAGGTACGCGTAGTTGTCGGCCAGGCACGGTATCGGGATGATCTTCATGGAGACTTCCTCTGGTAGGCGCCGTTGAGGCAGCTCGGGCCGCAAGCGTACGGCGTGACGTACTTCACCGCCTTGCTCGCCGATCGGAACGCTCCGAAGAGCGCGTCGCGGTCCTCGCCCGGCGGCAGCGGCTTGTCCTCGCCCGGGTCCGCGGCGAGGTCGAACGCGCGCAGCGACGCGTCGGAGTCGAGCGCGAGCACCTTCTTGGTGCCACGCACGAGGGCGCGCCGGTACGCGTTGTCGCTCGTCTCGGGCAGGTCGAGCAGCACGTCGCGCGGCGCGGCCTCGGCGCCGCGGATCTCCGCCACGAGGCTCTCGCC
>JAGQJA010000531.1:3086-3475 GCA_020430845.1 Myxococcales bacterium | reverse complement strand
CGTCGCCGAGGGCCTTCGGCGCGCGGTCGGCGAGATCGCCCACCGACACCATCGCCGCGACGCGACCGCAGACGATCTCGGCCTCGGGCGCCGCGGCGAGAAAGTCGTTCATCGCGCCGCATTCGTCGGCCTCGACGTGCGAGAAGCCGACGTAGCGCAGCGTCTTCAGCGGCATCACGCGCTCGATGGCGGCCGACACGAGCGGGAAGAGCTTGCGCGGCCCCGTGTGGAAGAGGAGCGGCGCGTCGTCGACGATCAGGTACTGGTTGAACGAGAAGCCGCCCGGGACCTCGGCGACCGGCGTGTGGATGCGGTAGATGCCGTCGGCGACGGCGTCGATCTTCGTGGGCGAAACGCTCATGGCTGGACCTCCACCGGTGAAGTGTCGC
>JAGQJA010000531.1:0-3053 GCA_020430845.1 Myxococcales bacterium | reverse complement strand
ATGAACGCGCCCGCGGCCCCGTGCATCCAGGTCGCGCACAGCCGCGGCGCGTGGCCGTCAGTGTGCTGACGGCTCGCGCGCGCTCGTCGCAAGAAAGCGCGCCAGGTCTCGCGCGCGGCGGTGGAACAGCGATTGCACATCGCGCGCCCGGCCCCCGCGGGGGCCCACGTTGGCACACACGAGCCCCCCCGACGGGGCAGGAGCCTCTCGATGAAACTTGGCTTGATCTCGGTGGTTGTGGCGTCGCTCTTGGGATCGATCGCGGCGTGCGGCGGCTCGACCGACCCTGTGCCAACCCCGCCAGTGACGCCCGAGCCCGTCCCTCCCGCCGAGCCCGACGCCGGCATCGTCGCGCCGCCCGCCGTGAAGCCGACCGCGTGCTCCGCGCCGCTCACCACGCCCACGTGCGCGACCGTCAAGCCGGCCCCCACGAGCGGCCCCGACGTTTCCGCGTTCATCACGGGCAACGCCGTGCCGCTCCGTTGCGACGACGGCGCCGGCGGCAAGGCCGTGTGGGATCTGCGCCCGCTCGTGCAGCTCTACGGCGACCAGAAGATGTTCATGGTCGGCGAGGTCCACGGCACGAACGAGATCGGCATCCTCAGCTCGCTCTTGCTCGAGCAGCTCGCCACCAAGGACCTCGTCAACGTGGTCGCCTCGGAGCTGCCCATGGACTTCGCGCCGGCGCTCGAGCGCTACGTGGAGACCGGCAACGATCCGATGGCCTCGCAGCTGCTCGACCGCGGCGCGCCCAACTTCTTCGGAGCCATCCTCACCAAGAAGGCCCGCGCGCTCTACGAGCGGGGAGTGAAGCTCAAGGTCGGCGCGGTCGACATCCCCTACAGCCCGCAGACCGCCGTGGTGGCCATCGAAGAGGTCGCGGCCAAGCTCACCACACAGAAGGACGTCGTGCTCACGACGCTCCCCAAGAACGCGCAGGAGCCGCCGACGTCGGACGACATCGCCAACGTGAAGACGTACTTCGATCTCATCATGAGCAAGAAGACGGAGATCTGCGCCGAGCTGTCGGCCGACGACTGCGATCGCCTCAACGCGATGACCCACGCGCTATGGGCGTCGACGCTCACCTACGACCGCACGGGGCAGAGCGAGGTGTGGTTCGAGCGGCGCGAGGTCGCCATCTACTACAACATGCACACGCTCATGGCGCGCCCCACCGACCGCATGTTCTTGCACATGGGCGCGGCCCACACGAACAAGCACTCGTTCTCGGCCGGCAGCCGCATGTCGCAGGAGTACCCGCTCACCAAGGGCAAGGTGTTCTCGATCGCCCCCGCGTACGGCACGGGCAGCGTCATCTGGTACGGCCAAGACCAGAAGCTCCCGGGTGAGCCCCAGAGCATCGTCTCCGCGCTCACCGACGCGCCGGCGCACCCGATGTTCATCTCGACCACGCGCCCGAGCGCGGCGTGCGACGGCAACCCGGTGGGGCAGGAGCCCGACGACACCGTCGGCGCCGGCGGCACGCGCGCGCAGCTCTACGACGGCTACGTGCACTACGGCAAGCTCACCTCGGAGCGCCGCCCCAACGACACCAAGTTCGAGCGCGACGGCGAGGTGCTCTCGTCGGGCCCGACGCCGAGCGGCAGGACGGCGCTCGAGCGGCTCCTCGCGTTCCGCGCGCGCATCGAGCAGCGCGAGCGCGAGGCGATCGCGGCCGGCGTGCTCACGCGACGCGCGGCGACGCGGCGCTGACCGCCGAGGCAGCTCGCGCGTGCACGGGTCGCGCGCGAGCTCGGGGCGGATCAGTTGACGAGATCGTAGTGGTTGCGGTGCGGCGCCGACGTCTTGGCCAAGCCGCACGAGCGGAGCTGCGAGCGCGTGGCGGGAGCGCCGTCGTTGACGAGATCGACCGCGCGGCAACGTGTGTGCGGCGACGACGTGCACCCGGCCGTGGGGCGCACGCAGCCGGCCTGGCCGGTGCAGCGGTTCGTGCAGTGGTTCTGCCTGCGCACGCGCTCTTGTTCGGCGGTGCTGCGGTAGTAGCTGAGGATGCGCGCGCCCTTGCCCTGCGCGCAGCGCACGGCGCGATCGAGGGCGGTGCCGGCGCAGGGGCCTGCGGTCTTGAGCTCGTCGCTCGTGGAGGCGTACGAGTCCATGTCGCCGTCGTCCTCCTCGTCGGGCTCGCCGTCGTCGGCGCCCACGCAGGCGATGAGCCCTGCCGCCGCGACGAGCGCGACGAGCGAGCGAGTGAACAAGGAGCGGTTGCGAGCGCCGAGCACGTTCATGTCGAGCCGTATCGCAAGGGCGGTGCCAAGATGCGCACACTGTAGGCAAGCCCCAAAAACATGGGCCGCGAAGCAGATCGTCGCGTCGACGCTGCGCACGAAGTGGGTAACTGTCCCACCATTCGGCCGGTCCTCCGTGGATCCAAATCGGTGCGGATGTCTTTGAAATCCATGGAGATTGGATTCTTCCGTGACCAGTCTCTTCGCACGCCGCTGCGTCAAGAGCGCGTCACGACGCGTCATGGCGCGTGAGGACTGCCTCGGCGTGTTCACGGAGTGTGAACTGGCGCACACGCGCGCAGGGGACGGGCGAAGGATTCCCACTGGTTGAGTGGTTCAACCAGTGGCACAGGCGCTGCTACGCGAGGGGACACATGAAGCCCCTCTTGCTCTTCGCCTGCTTTGCCGCCTTCACTTCGCTCGCGACGGTCGCCTCTGCCGAGGAGCCCTCGCCGTCCGTCGCGGACCGTCCGTCGGCGGGCGCGCGCGTCGAGCTCGCCACCCGCGCGTCGGCGCGACGGCTGCTCCTCGAAGGCGACTTCACGGCTGCGCGGACCGTGCTCGATCAGCTCGTCGCGATCGACGCAGCCCCCGAAGCGCACGCCGCCGACCTCGAGCTGCTCTACGTGCTCGACGCATGGGCGAGCGCGGGACATCGACCTGCCCCTGCCCTCGCCTCCGGGCTGCCCGAGGTGAGCGCGGCCGAAGAGTGGCCGCGGGCGTTCGCGGTCGCCCGCGAGGCGCTCGTCCGAGGTGCGTACACCGAGGCGGACCGGCGTCTCGACGACGTGATCGTCTCCGCGC
>JAGQJA010000530.1:2251-8387 GCA_020430845.1 Myxococcales bacterium | reverse complement strand
GGGTTCGTGTGCGTGACCGCGCGCGCCGCCTACGACGACGGCGATTTCGACTTCGTGTCGCGCTTCTTCGCCCCCAAGAAGGGCGTGCCCGAGGATCCGGTCACCGGCTCGGCCCACTGCGCGCTCGCGCCGCTCTGGGCGTCGCGCCTCGACAAGTCGACGCTGCGCGCGCGCCAGCTGAGCGAGCGCGGCGGCGAAATCTCGTGTGAGGTGCGCGGCGACCGCGTCGTGCTCACAGGCAGCGCGGTGACCGTCAAGCTCGGCGTGCTGCTCGTGGTCTGAGCCTCCGCGCGCTCAGTCGTGCCGCACGAAGAGCACCGGCACCTCGAGGCGCGCGGCCCCGCCGGGCGGCGCGAACTTGGCGCCCCGCATCTGTCGCGCCACGCACTCGGTGACCATCGTGGGCAAGCCGCGCACGTCGCGCACGCGCGCGCTCTTGACGGTGCCGTCGTCGCGCACGCTCGCGACGAGCATCATGCGGCCCGAGATGCGAGGCCCGCGCTCGCGGCGACCGCGCTCGTAGCAGCTGCGAAACCTCGGGCGCAGCGCGGCGACGACCCGGTCGGCGTCGCGCACCGTCGCCACCGCGATCTCCTCGGGCTCTTCTGCGGCGGGCACAGGAGGCGGCGGCGGCACGACGCGCGCGATCTCCGGCTTCTTGGGCGGAGCCGGCGGCGGCGCACACCCGACGAACGACGCGCTGACCACGAGCGCGTTGAACGCGCGATAGAAACGTTGGTGTTTCACTGACCCGACCCCGGGCACGGTGTAGTCTTTTTGGCTACATCGCGCAAGGAGAGAATCCCGCTTTTTTCGGGGTTCTTGACTCGCCGCGTCAGCGCCCGCGGGGCTCAGGGGTGGATGAACACGACGGTGCCGGTGCGGCTCTTGGCGGCGCCATGCCAGCCCTCGGGCACGCGCGGGCCGGTCCAGAAGAAGAGCCGCCGCGCGTCCTCGGGCGCGAGGTTGATGCACCCGTGGCTCTTGGGCTGACCGAACACGTCATGCCAGTACGCGGCGTGCAGCGCGTAGCCCTGGTGGAAGTACTGCACGTAGGGCACGTCGCGCAGCTCGAACTCTTCGCCGACGACCTTCGAGTCCATCGTCGCCGTCAGGTACTTGGTGTGGATGCGGAAGATGCCGCGCGTGGTCGCGCGCGACTTCTCGGGATCGCCCAGGCCCGCCTCGCCCGTCGACACGAGCGTCACGTACACGGGCTTGGTGCCCTCGTACGCGATGAGCGTCTGCTTCGACACGCTGATGTCGATCCACTTCTCGCCGGCGATGGCCCACCCGGGCATCTTGCGCGCCGGCCTGACGCGGCTCGCGGTCTGGTCGTCGACCCAGTCGCCGTCGACGGTCTCGTAGACGAGGTGCCCGTCGCGGATGCGCTGGTGGCCGGTGAGCTTGACGGCGGATCGATAGGCGAGGCGCTGGCCCTTGGCGAAGCCCTTGCCCACCGCCCGGAGCGCGCGCGCGCCGCGCTTGCGCACGATCGCGAACGGAAAGTCGATGTCCTCCGGGATGCGCAGCCCGTGGAAGTCCGAGCCGCGGATGGGCCTGAAGCGGTCGGCCGGCATCATGCGCAGGTCGACGGCGACGTTGTAGCGGCGCCCCTGGTGGAGGAACGAGTCGACGAACGCGACGCCGTTGCTGCGCGAGAACTCGCCGGCCTTCGCGGTGTCGCCGGTGGCGAGGCCCGAGAGGTTGGGCGTGCGCGCGCCGTCGCGGACGAACCACGGGATGTCGGGATCGGTCATGTGCTCGCGCATCGCCACGAGCGCCGGGGGAAGGGGAGCGCCCTTCCACTTGCCCCACACGTCGAGCCCGTACGTCGCGCCGTTGACCGGGTCGCGTGACCAGCGGCGCAGGTGGCTCGCGAGGTGGGGCTCGAACGCCTCGAGGTCCTTGGCGGTGGGCAGCGTCGCGTAGGCGGGGCCGCCGCGCGTGGCGGTGCCGTAGATGTACGGGAGGCGGCTCGTCACGTCGGGGCGTCGCGACGACGCGCGCACGATCGGGTGGTCGAGCTCGAGCGTCGCCGACCCGAGGCAGACGAAGCCCATCGGCTTGATCTTGCGGTAGCCGCCGGCGCACCCGCGCCCCGTGACGGCGCGCGGGTCCATCTCCACCAGGGCCCCGGCGCGGAGCTGTCCGAGGCGCGGCGCGTCGACGTCGGGCGTGGAGAGCACAGGCGTCTCGACGGCGAGCGCGGCGACGAGCGGTACGCCCTTGGGGGGCGGCGGGGGCCACGGTCGGCTCGCGCCGTCGAGCGTCACCGGCGGCGCGGTCGGATCGTCGGGCAGGTCGGGCAGGTTCGACGGCGGCTCCTCCCCGTCGCGCGCGTGGTTCGCCGCGGCCGGCGCGTCGGCGCTCGTGAGCGTCGCGGCCGCGACGAGGTCACCCTCCTTCTTCTTGCCGCACCCCACCGTGAGCGCGGCGAGCGCAGACAGGGCGGGGATGGCGGCGAGGCGCAGAGGGGACACGTCTCTCCACGGGTAAGCCGGACCGCGCGATTGGGCCAAATCTTCGGTATTCCTCGCGGTATCTCATCCGTAGCCCCGCACGGCCGCGCGAAGGATGCGCGCGCCCGCCGCCGCCGCTTGTCGTACACTTTGGGCGATGGCACCCCGACGCCGCGCCCCGGCGGCCCTTCTCTTGCTCGCTCTCTTCGTCGCCCTCACCACCGCGTGCGCGAGAAAGCCGACGATGAAGCTCCGTGAGGCGCACGTGAGCGGCGTCAACGTGGGCTTTCCGCCGGTGGTCGGCGTGATGCTCACGTCCGTGGTCGACGTCTACAACCCCAACTCGTACGACGTGGCGATCCGCGCCGTGCGCGGCGAGATCACGCTCGCCGGTCACCACAAGATGCCCGTGGACTACCGCGCGCCGGGGCAGGGCGTATGGCTGCCCGCGGGGGCGACCACGCCCGTGCAGGTGCCGGTCACCGTCCCCGTGCAGGTCGCCTTCATGGTGCTGCGTGAGGCCGCGGCCACGCCGACGATCCCGTTCCGACTCGTGGGCCGCGCCGACGTGACCGCGACGCGCACGTTCCAGATCGAGAAGGACGACTACGAGGTCGACGAAGAGGGGTCGATCTCGCGCGACCAGGTGGCCGCGGTGCTGGGCTGGCGGATGTGAAGGCGCAGCCGGCGTCGACCCGCGGCCCGACGCGGGGCGCGGCATGAGGACGCTCGTCACCGGGGGCGCGGGCTTCATCGGCTCGCACATCGTGCGTCGCCTGCTCGAGCTCGGCCACGCCGTGCGCGTGCTCGACGACTTCTCCACGGGCTCGCGCGACAACCTCGCCGAGGTGTCGAGCGACGTCGAGATCACCGCGGGCGACGTGCGAGACGCGGACGCGCTCGAGCGCGTGGCGAACGGCTGCGAGGTGATCTTCCACGAGGCGGCGATCGTCAGCGTGCCGTACTCCATCGAGCACCCGATGGAGAGCCACGCCGTCAACGTGGTGGGCACGCTCAACACGCTCGAGGTGGCGCGCCGCGTCGGCGCCCGCCGCGTGGTCTTCGCGTCGAGCGCGGCCGTGTACGGCGCCGAGCCCACGCTGCCCAAGGTCGAGTCGATGCTCCCCGCGCCGATCTCGCCGTACGGCGTCGAGAAGCTGACGTGCGAGCACTACCTCGCGGCGTGGGCGCACCTCTTCGGCGTCGAGACGGTCGCGCTCCGGTACTTCAACGTGTTCGGTCCGCGGCAAGACCCTTCGTCTCCCTACTCGGGGGTCATCAGCGTCTTCGTCGACCGGCTGCTCGCCGGGCGCGGCGTCACGTTCTTCGGCGACGGCCGACAGACGCGCGACTTCGTCTACGCCGGCGACGTCGCCGAGGCGAACGTGCTCGCCGCGTCGGCCCGCGGGGTGAGCGGCCGCGCGTACAACGTGGCGTGCGGGCGCGAGACGTCGCTGCTCGATCTCGCGACGATGATCGGCGACGCGGTCGGGCGCCCCGTGGTGCGCACGTTCGAGCCCGCGCGCGTCGGCGACATCGCGCGCTCCTCTGCCGACATCGGCCGCGCACGCGACGAGCTGGGCTATGCGCCCGCGGTCACGGTCGAAGAGGGCCTGCGCCGACTCGTCGCCGCGCGCCGCGCCTGAGCTGGATCACTTGATCACGGTGGTGCAGCCTACGACGACCTTCACCTTGGCGCCGTCGTCCGCGAGCTTCTTGCAGGCCTCGCCGTAGACCTGCAGCTGCTTGCCGCCGGGCAGGTAGTCCCAGCCGTCGCGTTTGCTCGCGTCGCGCGGCACCACGTAGCTGCCGTTGGCCGTGGCGACCTCGACGTTGAGCGTGCTCGGGTCGAGCGTCGCGCCGGCCTTGGGCTGGGGGACCGGGAACGTGCAGTCGAAGGCCTGCTGGCTGATCTGCTCGAAGACCTTCTTGATGTCCGCGGCGAAGTTCTGCGCCGTCACCGGGTAGAAGCACTCGTTCGTGGCCTCGCACCCGGCGAAGCGCCCGGTCCCGCCGGCGGCGGCCACGGGCGAGAGGTTCTCGGCGCGCGCGGCTTGGCGCGCGTCGTCGATGACGCCGATGACGAACGTGCGGACGAGCTCGCCGTTCGTGCCCTTGCGCGCGGCCTCGACCACGTTCGAGATGTCGTTCGAGACGCCGCTGCCCTCGCACGAGGTGGGGTTGCCGTCGGTGAGGAGGATGATCGAGCGGGCACCCTTCACCGCGGGATTCTTCTGCGCAGCGACCGCGGCGTCGAGCGCGGGCGCGAGCGGCGTGCCCCAGTAGAACTCGCTGTCCGACGCGCTGACGTGGTTGCGGATGGCGGCCGACTGCGAGCTGGTGAGGAGGCTCGTCGGCACGCCGGTCTTGTACGACGCGGCCGAGCAGCGCGCGGCCTCGGTCGGGACGGGCCAGCCGGGCGTGCACTTGACGTCGTTGAGCGACGCGTCGATCCCGCAGTACGCGTTCACGGGCGCGTCGCCCTGCGGGAACATCATCGCCCCCACCTGCGTCGTCGCGGGCAGCGCGGTGAGCAGTCCGTCGATGCCGCCCTTGGTCGCCTGCCAGCGCGAGTCACCGTTGGGCAGCTTGATGTGCATGCTGCCCGAACGATCGATGAGCAAGAGCACGTTGGCCTGCTCTCGCTTGACCGAGATCGACGTCTCGGCGCACGCGCCGAGGGGTGAGCTGTCGGCGCTGGAGAACTCGCCGTCGGGCGCCGGCGCGGGCTCGCGCGGGGGCGGCTGGATGAACTCCGAGGGCGGCGGATCGCCGTCGATGTCGGCGCCGCACGCGGTCACGCCCGCGGCGAGGAGGAACAGCGACGGGACCGAGAGCGCGATCGAGCGCAGGGCGAGACGCATGACCGGCCGTACGCACAATGTGCGCCAAACACCTACGTGTAGATGGGGTGTGTAATATTACAGAGATAGCGGCGCGCGGGCACCGGCACCGGTGTGATCTCGGGCACTTGGGGTGGATCATCGGACCCCCATCCACCTCTGCTACGCTCGCGCTCGGGTGCTCCTCTTCTTGTTCTTCGCGTCCGGCTTTGCGGGCCTCGTCTACGAGGTCTGCTGGGTGCGCGGCTTCGGCAACGAGTTCGGCAACGCGGTGCACTCGGCCTCGCTGGTCGCCGCCGTCTTCATGGCGGGCCTCGGGCTCGGCAGCTATCGCGCGGGGGCATGGGCCGATCGCCGTTCGCGCGCGCCCGCCGCCGCGCGCACGTTGCTCACCGCCTACGGCGCCGCGGAGCTCGGCGTCGGTGTCCTGGGCGTCGCGCTCGCGATCGCGATCCCGAGGCTCGGCGGTCTGTCGACCAGCGTCTCGAGCTACGTCCGCGACCCGCACGGTTGGTACGCGCTCTCGACGGGATCGCACGCCCTGCGCTACGCCATCGCGTCGGCGCTCGTGCTGCCGCCCAGCTTCCTCATGGGCGCTACCCTCACGTTGCTCGTGCGCGCGACGCTGCTGCGCGATCTGTCGCGGGCGGGGCTCCAGATCGGCCTGCTCTACGGGGCGAACACCGCGGGCGCGGCGCTCGGCGCGTACGCCACAGACGCGTGGCTCGTGCCGCGACTCGGGATCTTCGGCGCGCAGGGAGCCGCGGCGTCGGTCAACGTGGCGGTCGCGATCGGGGCTGTCGCGCTCGCGCGTCGCGCGTACGCCGGCGT
>JAGQJA010000530.1:0-2159 GCA_020430845.1 Myxococcales bacterium | reverse complement strand
CGCGTGCTCGTGGCCGGGTGCGTCGCGCTGGGCCTCTCGGGCTTCGCCGCGCTCGGGATGGAGATCGTCTGGTTCCGGTTCCTCTCGGCGACGCTCGGCGCGTACCGCTCCGTGTTCGCGCTCGTGCTCACGGCCGTCCTCGTCGGCATCTGCGTGGGGTCGGCCGCCGGCGGCTACGCGGAGCGTCGGTGGGGGCGCGCGCTCGAGCTGTTCGTCGCGGCGCAGGCGCTCTTTGCCGTCTCTGCGCTCGGGCTCATGGCCACCTTCACGACGGCGCGCGGGACGCCCCACGCCGTCGCGTTGCCCACCGTGCTCGTCGTCGTCGGCGCGCCGTCGGTCCTCATGGGCCTGTCGTTCCCGCTCGTCAACGCGCAGGTGCAGCGGGCGCTCTCGGCCGTGGGGCGTCGCGCGGGGGCGCTCTACCTCGCGAACACCGTGGGGTCGGTGCTCGGCTCGCTCGTCTCGGGCTTCTGGCTCGCGCCGGCGATCGGCAGCCAGTCGAGCTTCGCCGTGCTCGCCGTTCTCGCGGCCGTCGCGCCGCTGCCGCTCGTCGTCGTCGCCCTGCGCTCGGGCGACCGGCCGCCGGGTGCACGCGCGCTCGAGGTGGTCACGGCCGTCGCCGCGGGCCTCACCGCGGTGAGCGTCGCCGCGTACGGCGCGCTCCGGCCCGATCACCTCGCGCGCCGCTTCGTGCCGGCGTTGCCTCCGCCCGACCACGTGCTCGCGTCGTACGAGGGAGCCGAAGGGACCATCCACGTGCTCGACGTGGGCGAGCACGGGCGGCTCTTGTTCACGAACGGACACCCGATGTCGGGCACGTCGCTCGGCTCGCAGCGCTACATGCGCGCCTTCGCGCACCTGCCGCTGCTCATGACCGAGCGCCCCGAGCGCGCGCTCGTCATCTGCTTCGGCGTCGGCAGCACGCTGCACGCCACGTCGCTGCACCCGCTCTCGAGCATCGATCTCGCCGACCTCTCGCGCGGCGTGCTCTCGCACGCGGGCTACTTTCGCGACAACAACCACGACGTGCTCTCCGACGCGCGCGTGTCGGTCTACGTCGAGGACGGGCGTCAGCACCTGCGCGCACGAGCGCCCGAGACCTACGACCTCGTGACGCTCGAGCCGCCGCCCATCGAGTTCGCGGGGATCTCGGCGCTCTACTCGCGAGAGTTCTACGAGCTCGCGCGCTCACGGCTCACGCGCCGCGGGATCGTCACGCAGTGGTTGCCCGCGTACGCGGTGCCTCCCGACGTGGGGCTCGCGATGGTGCGCGCGTTCGTCGAGGTGTTCCCGTCGTCGGTCCTCCTGTCGGGCTACGGTCCCGAGCTCATCTTGATGGGCACGCCGGCGCCCGAGCTCACGCTCGATCTCGACCGCGTCGAGGCCGAGCTGCGCGCGCGCCCCGCCGTCGCCGCCGATCTCGCGCGGGTGCAGCTGGGATCGCTCACCGATCTCGCGGCGATGTTCGTCGCGGGGCCGGACGCCCTGCGCGAGGCCACCTCTGGCGTCGCGGCCGTGACCGACGATCGCCCGCAGATGGAGTACACCTTCGGTCGCCCGTCGGAGCTGTCCCCCGCGCTCTTCGGCCACAGCGAGGGCGTGCGCGCCTTCTGCCCCAGGTGCTTCGACGGCGAGAGGCCGAGCGCGCGTGTGCCCGATCTGACCGCGCGCCTCACGCTCCTCGAGCGCCTCTACGCGACGCGCCGCTTTCGCAAGAACCAGCAGCCCTTCGCGGCGGTCGCGGCGAGCGCCGAGGAGCGGGAGGTGGTGAGGCGCAGCGACTACCTCTCGGCGATCCTGGCCGGCGGCTCGGCGGCGCGCTTTGCGCGGGGGTACGCGCTCGCGCAGCGTGGGGAGCTGGGGGCGGCAGAGCGTGAGCTACGGCTCGGGCTCGCGAGCGCGCCGACGGACGCCGAGGCGCACTACAACCTGGCGGTCGTCTATGCGTCGACGCGGCGCGAGGACCTTGCGGTCGCGGAGGCGCAGCGCGCGATCGAGTACGCCGGCGGAGATCACCCGAAGGCGCGCCAGATGCTCTGCGCGCTGCGGGGCATCGGGTGCGCCGCGAGCGACGCGGGCTCGGACGACGCGTCGCCTGACGGAGGACGCTGACGCTCAGCGCGCGCGCGGAAGCGCGTCGACGTCGACGTGCGGGATGG
>JAGQJA010000529.1:2584-2930 GCA_020430845.1 Myxococcales bacterium | reverse complement strand
CGTAGACCATCGTGTGCACGAGGCCGGGCCCCGTCTTGGCCTGCGTCGTGATCTGGTGCACGTCGGCCGCGGCGCCCGAGAGCTGGCCCGTGGCGCTCTCGAGGTTGATGAGCAGGCGGTCGACGCGCTTGGCCTCCTCTTCGTCGAAGATGAGCTTGTGCGCCGCGCCGTTCTTGTTGTTGGCGACGCCGTCGAAGATGATGCGCAGCGACGAGACCGTGCCCTTGAGGTCCTCGGTGAGCTTGGGATCGCCGAGCTGGGTCGTGATCTTCTCGACGTTGTCGAGCGTCTTGTCGGCCTTGTCGGCCATCGACTCGAACTTGCTGAACGCCTTGCCGATGTCCAT
>JAGQJA010000529.1:1050-2492 GCA_020430845.1 Myxococcales bacterium | reverse complement strand
AGGCCCTTGTTCACCACGCGGGCGATGGAGCCCTTGCGCACGCGCACCGCCTCGCGGCGCGCGATCGACAGCTCGACGTAGATCTTGGAGTCGGTCGCGCTCTCGGCGTGCGACACGCTGGTGACGGTGCCGATGTCGACGCCGCCCATGCGCACGACCGAACCGGCGCGCAGGCCGACGACGTCGTCGTACTTTGCGTGGTAGGTCATCTTGCGGTCCCACATGCGGCGGTTGTCGCCGATGAGGAAGACCGCGACGGTCGCGATGAGCAGCGCCGCCGACGTGAAGACCCCGACCTTGAACTTCTGCCGCGCAGCGCTCACGACGACGAGATTAGCACGGACACGTCCTCGAACTCGGGCGCTCGACCCTCGATGAAGTCGCGGACGTAGCTGTTGTCGGTCTCCCGGAACTCAGCCGTGGGAAGGTTGAGGAGGACCTTGCCCTTGGCGATCATGGCCACCCGGGTCGAGACGCTGAAGGCGGTGCCCATGTCGTGCGTGACGACGATGCTGGTCAGCCCCAGCGCGCGCGACAGGCCGCTGATGAGGTGGTTGATGCGCGCCGTGTTGATCGGGTCGAGGCCCGTCGTCGGCTCGTCGTAGAGGATGACCTCGGGGTGGAGGGCGAGCGTGCGCGCGAGGCCGACGCGCTTCTTCATGCCGCCCGAGAGATCGCTCGGCCGCATGTCTTGGATGCCGGGCAGCCCCACGAGCTCGAGCGACTGGGTGACGCGGTGCTCGACCTCGTCGTCGGACATCTTGCCCCAGTACTGCTCGTGGAGGCCGTACGCGACGTTGTCGCCGACGGACAGCGAGTCGAAGAGGGCGGCGCCCTGGAAGAGGTACGCGACGCGTCGACGCACCGCGAGCAGATCGTCCTCACCGAGGCCCACGACGTTGGTGCCGTCGAACTCGATCGTGCCCGCGTCGGCCTCGAGCAGCCCGATGAGCATCTTGAGCAGGACGCTCTTGCCGCTGCCCGACGCGCCGAGCACGGTGAGCGTCTCGCCGCGCGCGACGTCGAGGTTGAGGTCGCGGTAGACGACCTTGGGGCCGAACGCCTTCTTGACGCCGCGGAAGCGAATGAGGGGCGAGTCCAAGACCCGGCCAGCGTAGCGCGAATCTGTCGGGCGACGATCAGTGCGCGTCGATGACGAGCCACACGTCGTCGAGGCAGAGCTCGGCCTTTGCGTGCGCCGTGACCTTGAGGTCGGCGAGCTTGGCGGCCCGGCCGTTGATCTTGACCTTGGTGCGCGCCGGGTCGATGCGGCCCGTGACCGTCGACTGCATCGACGCGATCGACAGCGTGTCGGGGCTCACCGACGTGATGATGCCGTGCACGTGGCGCGCGGTCGCCGTGGCCTCGGAGGCCTGCGCCGTCGTGGCTGCCGTGGGCGCCCCGAGGAGCAGCGCAAAACAGACTGAAATGGCGTGGATCTT
>JAGQJA010000529.1:0-916 GCA_020430845.1 Myxococcales bacterium | reverse complement strand
GCGCGCGGCTCAGGTGGCCTTGGCGCGCAGGCGCTTCTTGACGGCCTCGGCGCCCTTGCGCGCGCCCATCTTCTTGTCGATCCACTCGGTGAGCGGAGCGGCGACGCCGACGCTCGAGTAGGTGCCGGCGAAGATGCCGATGACCATGGCGAGCGCGAAGTCCTTGATGACGCCCGTGCCCCAGATGAAGAACGCGAGGACGCTGAGCATCGTCGCGCCGCTCGTGAGGACCGTGCGGCCGAGCGTCTCGGAGACGCTCAGGTTGATGATGTCGCCGAAGGACTTGCCGCGGTGCTTGCCGAGGTTCTCTCGGATGCGGTCGTAGACGACGACGGTGTCGTTCATCGAGTAGCCGACGACCGTGAGGGCCGCGGCGATCGTCGAGAGCGTGACCTCTTTGCGCAGCACGACGAAGACGCCGAGCACCACGAGCACGTCGTGGACGCAGGCGATGACGACGCCGGGCGCGAAGCGCATGTCGAAGCGGAAGGCCAGGTAGAGCATGATGAACACGATGGCGATCGCCACCGCGTTGCGCGCGCTGTCGCGGAGCTGCTTGCCCGCCTTGGGACCGACCCACTCGACGCGGAGCGCGTGGTCGGGCACGACGTCGGCGCCGAGCTGCTCGCGCAGCACGTCCATGAGCTGGTCGCCCTTGCTCTGGAGCTGGATCTCGACGCGGTGGTCGCGCGGGTTGACGACCTGCGGGTTGTCTTGGCCGACGCGCAGCTTGACGCCCGGGACGCTCTCGACCTGCTTGCGGATCTTCTCGATGTCGGGCGGCGCGTCGTAGCGCACGCCGAGCTTGTCGCCGCCGGCGCTGAACTTGACCTCTGTGGCGCGCGCCTCGGGCGGGCACGCCGTGGCGTCCTCGGAGCCGAGGCAGAGGGCCTTCTTGAGGGTCTCCTGCGTGCCG
>JAGQJA010000528.1 GCA_020430845.1 Myxococcales bacterium | reverse complement strand
CGTGTGCGAGCGTCACGCGCCGGAGGTTAACGTGCCCACCCCAGCGCTACAACGCTCAATGCACGCGCGCGTCAGCGCGGAGGAGGAGGCGGCGGAGGCGGCGGAGGCGGCGGAGGCGGCGGAGGCGGAGGCGGTTGGCTCCCTCCGACGATCTTCTGCGTCCACTGCGCGATGTGGTTCGACGTCTGCAGATCCTGGAACGGCAGGTAGAAGCCGGTGAAGCTCCCGTCTTGTCCGGCGAGGATCTTCGCCGGGTCGACGGCGAACATCCAGAGGTGCTGCGCGCCCGCCGTCGCGGTGAGGCCGACCGCGCGGCGCGACGCGACGGTGTACCAGAAGAGCTTGCCGCCGCGGTGCACAGTCTGGAACGGCGCCGAGCGCGGGAACGTGTCGCCCAGATCCGTGGCGGCGTTGTCGGCCACGCCCGGCGCGCTCGCGTTGGCGAGGAGGATCGGCGTCGCGCCGGCCTGCGGCTTGATCGCCCACGTCTTGGCGCTCGGGTCGGCGTCGGCGTCGCAGTCACCGCCGTTGGCGCCGCCGCTGCACGTCGACTCGCTGAAGTAGAGGAACGACGAGTCGGGGACGAAGTTGGGGTTGTGGCGGTTCTTGCCCACCACGTGCCCCACGAGCTCGACCGGGTTGCCCAGCGCGGCGCCGGCGAACGTGAGCAGCTCGATGCTGCCTTGCGTGGGCTTCTGCGTCGTGCCCTGCCCGTTGACGCGCGTGACGGCGATCATCTTGCCGTCGGGAGACCAGTCCGGGTGGTTGGGCTTGTACGCGAGCTGCTTGGAGTCGACGCGCAGGCCCGTGGTCCCGTCGTGGAACCAGAGCTTGTTCGGATCGAGGTCGACGGGCTTGGGGTTGCCACCGCTCGTCGCGTTGTCACCGTAGACGGCGACGAACTTGCTGCCGTCGTTGTTGAACGACGCGAACTGGATGCGATTGAGCTTGGCCGTGTCGTCGCCCGCCTTGTCGATGACAGTGAGCCACGCGGGGTCGGTCTTGGGCTTGGCGAGGTCGTTGATGTAGATGAGCCGCCCGTCTTGCTGGCCGCCGAGCGACGCGACGAGCTTCTTGCCGTCGCGCGAGAGCGCGTGGCAACCGGGGCAGGTGTTGGGGACGCCGTCCTGGTTCTTGACGACGAACGGCTCGGGGTTGCCGCTCGCGGCGCCGAAGTCGAAGCGCATGATCGCTTCGGGGTTGGTGACGGTCCAGTAGTAGAGGCCACCGTCGACGCGGTTCTCGGCGAACTGGACGGTGAACTCGGCGCTCTCGCCGAAGCCCGAGCCCGCGTCGTCGCCGCCGCGGATCTTGAGCTTGACGGGGCCGGCGCCGCGCTGCGTCTCGGCGACGAACGCGTAACCCGCCTGATCGAGCTCGAAGCCGCAGGCGCCGTTCACGAGGCCTGCGCCGCCGCACCGCGAGTAGTACTTCACGGTGCCGTTGGGGCCCACGAACGAGATCTCGAAGAGGTCGTTGCCCGCGCCCGGACGCCACTGCACGTCGAGGCGCCTGAGGTTGGGCGGGAGCATCACGCCGTTGTTCGGGTACGCGAGCGTCGGCGCGCGTCCGGCGTCTGCGGCGCCGGCGAACTTGCTGCCGGGGTTGGCGGGCAGCGCGGGGCTCGCGTTGGGCGAGTCGAGCACCGCGTCGAGCTTGACGGTGAGCGACGTCTTGACGACGACGGCGCCGTCGGAGTTCGAGCCGGTCGCTTGCACGGTGAGCTTGCCGCCGCGCTGCGGGGGATCGGTCGCGACGGCCGGCAGACGTGACGTGAACGTGGGACCGCCGTTGAGCGGGAAGGTACCGACCAAGTAGTTGTCGGGCACGTAGAAGACGAAGCGCGACGTGAGATCGATCTCGTTGCCGCTCCCCTTGAGCTTGCCGAGGACCTTGTACGCTTGCGTGACCGCAGCGCCAGGCGCGGCCGTGAGCACGGCGTCGGCGGGATCGATGCGCAGCGACGCCGGGTCGACGTCCTGTCCGCTCGCGCTCCCGTCACCGCCACCTCCGTCGCCCCCGCCCGGCACGAAGCCGCTCGACGACGACGACGACGACGCGCCGCCGTCCTGCGCGTTGGGGTCGAACGTGCTCTCGTCGCTGCTGCCGCACGCTGCCGGTGCAAAGGCCGCGCCCAAGAGGGACGCCACGAGGATCGGGGTCAGTCTCATACGCAACAGCCTATGTGGAAATTTCCACTCCTGCCGCTGTTGCGCGCGCGGTCAGCTCACTTTTCAGGGTGGATGTAGTCCGAAGGCTGACGTCAGCCGTGCGCTGTGCGCTCAGGTGCGCGGCGCGTGAGGAAGACACCGCTCGACGACGGCGGCGGGCGGTCGGCCTCGTCTCGGCTGGGCGCGGGCGGGCGTTCGCTCAGCAAGCTCTTGCCAGAGAAGAGGAGGTCACCGTCGGGGTCATAGAGGGCGATACGCATGGTCGAGCTCCGATAAGGGGGCGCGTCTGCGGCGCCCTCCTCCTACGTAGCAGCGAGCGTGCCGGATCGCCGCGCACGCCAAAACCGCGGCTTTCTGCGGGTGAGCGAGGGTGCGCCGTGAACAACCGCACGGACAGGTGTCACCAGACGGACACGCGGCATGTGTGCGTACGTATGCAGGCTACACGCACATGTCAGCGGCCACGGATGCGGTCGAACGAACGTCGGATCCCCGCGAGCGACGCGTTGCCGGCGACGATCAAGAGGACGCTCGTGCTGCGCTCGTCGACGACGCGCAGCTCGTTCGGGAGCGCGTAGCCGTCGAGCGCCAGGCTCTTGCCCCACGCCAACCCGAGCTGCGCGCCGATGAGCAGCTCGCTCGCGCCGTCGCGCGACGCGACACCCGCGCTGAAGACGGCGCGTGTGCGCCGGGCGTAGCCGAGCTCGCCGAGCAGCGGGGCGCCGCGCACGGGCCCGGTCATCGGGATGTCTGTCGCGAAGCCGGTGAGCACGCCGAGCGACGGCGTGGCGCGGATCTCGAGGCCGACGCCGCCGTTGACGGTGGGGCGGCCGCGCTCCGCGATCTCCTTCGAGAGCGGCGTGGTCGCGCCGTCTGCGCCGCGAGACGTGCCCGACAGCTCGGCAGAGAGCAGGCCCGCGACGGGCAGGTGGAGCGTGGCGTTCGCCTCGACGCGAAAGCGCTGGAGCTCGCGCCCGATCCCCACGGCGATCGCAGGGACCGTCGGCGCGGCGGCCCGACCGGTGAGCGATCGCTGCGCGGCCGTCGACGTGCCGTCGATCGCGAAGGTGCTCGACTCCGTGGCGTCGAGGCTGCCGAGCAGGTGCCCGACCGGGAACGTCACGCGCGCGCCCGCCGTCGTGAACGCGTCGAGCGCGTAGGTGACGCCGAGCGACGCGCCGAGATCCCAGCTCGAGAAGTCCGACGCGCGCTCGTACGACGACGTGACGAGCGAGGTCGGCCCCTGGGTGATGGTCGAGCCGAACGTGGTCCACGTGGCCGACGTCAGCGCGACGAAGAGCGACGCGCCGAGCGCGACCTTGTCACCGAGCGCGAGCGCGTACGTCGGCCCGGCTTGCGTGCGTCCGAAGTCGCGCACGAGCGATCGGGTCTGCGACGTCGCGCCGACGGTCTTGCCGAGGCCGATCGCGTCGAACGACGAGCGCTCGGTCGAGGCGACGCACATGGCGAGCTTGTGTCGAGGTCGCTTGAGGTCGGCGCGGTCGACGAGGCGATCGGCGACGAGCGTGAGGAAGATGCAGAACGTGCTCGGCAGCGTCGTGACGGTCTGCCGCGTGATCCCCTCGTTGGCGCTCACGTCGCCGTAGAGATCGCGGCGCGCTGGAGTGGGCGCGTGGAAGTCGCGGAGGGTCGTGTAGCTGTAGCCGTAGAAGTTGGCGCTCAGCGCGAGCCGGTCGTCGCGGATACGGAGGATCGTGGCCGGGTTGAGGATGGGCGCGGCGCCGTCGGTCGCGAGCGCGACGCCCGTGTTGCCCATGAGGGCCGAGCGCCCGCCCACGGGCGATCCCTGCGGGTTGCTCTGCGCGCGCGCGGCGGAGCACGCGAGGGTCGCTGCGAGCAGAACGAGCGACGACGAGCAGAGAGACCGAGTCACCGAACGCGCGAGCGCCGCGGGCTCAGGCCTCTTCTTTGGCGACCCGCTTCTTGGGCGGCTCGTCCTCGTCGTCCTCTTCTTCGTCGTCGGCCGACTTCTTCGCGCTCTTCTTGGGCGCGTCGTCGTCGTCGTCCGACTTCTTCGCCTTCTTCTTGGGCGCGTCGTCGTCGTCGGACTTCTTCGCCTTCTTCTTGGGGGCAGCCTCTTCTTCTTCGTCTTCTTCGCCGGCCTCGCGGAGGCCCTGCTTGAAGTTCTTGATGCCCTGACCAAGACCCTTGCCGACGTCGGCGATACGCCCGGCGCCGAAGAGCAAGAGGGCGATGGCCGCGATGACGATGAGCTCGGTGGGGCCGATGCTTCCCATTGGCTTACTAGCTATCAGTCGCCCTCGAACTGGGCAAGCGGGAGAGCGTGGCCGCACACGCGATCGCGGCGGCGAGCGCCGCCACCGGCACGAGGCCGAACGCGGCCAGCCAGGCGGCCCCCGGCGCCTCGGGCACCCGCAGCTCCAGCGCGCGCAGGGTGGCGAGCGCGGCGCCCGGCCCCGACGCCCCGAGCAAGACCGCGGCGATGGGGCCCCACGCCTTGCGTGACCGGTAGTGGAGGGTGGCGAACGCCGCCGCGCACGCCGACAGGAGCGCCGCCAGGGCCACGACCACGCTCCGGAGGAGCGGCGGCAAGGCCGAGGCGCGGGCCCACGGCGCCATGCCGCGGAGGACGAGCGAGCGGACCGTGACGTGGGTCGTGGGGGGAGAGCCCGTCGGGCCGCCGCGGACGGAGAGGTGCGCGTCGTCGAGGCGGATGCGGCGGAGGTCGTCGCTGACCTCGGCCTCGGACGCGCTGAAGACGAACCCGCCGACGGGCGCGCGACCAGCCAACCGCGGCGCGCCTTCGCGTCCGCAGAGCCACGACGCCGACACGAAGGGGACGGGCTGCGTGCCTGGGCTCGCGGCGGCGACGCAGCTCGCGCGCCCGTTGCGGAGCAGATCGTTGACGACGCGCCCCGGCGCCGTCGCCTCGCGGGCCATGAGCACGGACACCAGGGCCAGCGCGAGGGCCAGCACCCCGGCCTGCGGGGCCATGCGGCGCAGCACCGTGCGGCGCGGGTCCTCGCCGAGCAGCCCGAGCACGCGCGCTTCGCCTCGCTCGACGAGGCTCTGCGTCGCGAGCGCCCACCCCACCGGCCACCCGGTCAAGAGCGCGGCCTCGGCCGTCACGGCGGCGAGGCTCCGCGCGAACGGCATGAGCACGGCCCACGAGAGCGCGGGGTCGAGCATCCACGGCACGACCCGCACCGCCGCGGCAGTGGCCGCCACGCCGAGCGTCAGCCCGGTGGCCACGGCCGTCGCGCGGAGCGCGCGCGGGCCGACGGGGTCGAGCGGGGCCTTGGAGTCTCGCAAGTTGCCAGCAGCATAGAGGATTTTGCCGCTCGCGGGACGCACCGAAGTCGCTTCCCGCGGCGATGAACGCCGTGGTAGCGTGGCGCTACACACCAGGTCGACATATGCGCACCCAAGCCAACACGAGTTTCCGGAGCGTCCGTGCGCTCCGCGCGGCGACCACGTTCGCCACGGCTGCCATCGTCGCCACCGCGCTCGTCGCGGCGCCCACCGAGGCGCAGGCCGAAGAGCTGCCCCCCACGGCCAAGGGCATCGCGGGCGGTGCGCTGCTCGGCGGCGAGGCCGTCGTCATCACCGAGTCGCTCCTCAACGTGAAGTCGACCGCGGCGTACCTCATCGGCGGTGGCCTCGGCGCCGCGGCCGGCGGCGTGGGCGGGTACTTCGTCGAGCAGGCGGTCGATGACGGACGCGTGCCCGTGTACATGCTGGCGGGCGGCCTCGCGCTTCTCATCCCGGCGGTCGTGCTCACGCTCAACGCCACGCGCTACATGCCGACCGAGGGCGCCATCGAGGATCGCCCCGTGGGTCCCCCGGCCGATCCGGGTCAAGCCGGCGGCAGCGCCGTGATGGGCGCTCC
>JAGQJA010000527.1 GCA_020430845.1 Myxococcales bacterium | reverse complement strand
CTGACGTCGCTCAAAGAAGACGGGCTCTATCGTGCGATCGTCCCCGCAGACCTCGGCGGCGGCGGCGCGGGCATGCGCGACATCTGCGAGGTCATCCGCGAGCTCGCCCACTATTGCGGCTCGACCGCGCTCGCGTTTTCTATGCATACGCATCTTGTTGCGGCGACGCGCTGGAAATACGAGCAAGGACAGCCCGGCGAGGCCCTCTTGCGCAAGGTCGTAGACAACGGGCTCGTGCTCATCAGCACCGGCGCCGGCGACTGGCTCGAGTCGAACGGGACGATGGAAAAGGTCGACGGGGGCTACCGCTACACCTCGAAGAAGCCATTCGCGAGCGGCAGCCCCATCGGCGACGTGATGATCACGAGCGGCCGGTACGAGCACCCCGAGAAGGGGCCGATGGTCCTCCACTTCTCGTTGCCGTTCTCCACCGAGGGCGTCCGCCGCGGCGACGACTGGGACACGCACGGCATGCGCGGCAGCGGTTCGAACACCGTCCACATCGACGGCGCTTTCATCCCCGACGCGAGCATCGCGCTCGAGCGCGCGCGCGGCCCGTGGCACCCCGCGTTCAACGTGGTCTCGACCGTCGCGTTGCCCATCTTCATGAGCGCGTACCTCGGCGTGGCCGAGCGCGCCTGCGAGCTGGCCCTGCAGAGCGCGCGACCCCGCCGAGACGACGTCAACGTGCAGTACCTGGCCGGCGAGCTGGGGAACGAGCTCTTCGTCGCGCGGACTGCCTGGAACGCCATCGTCGACAACATGGCCGAGCTCGACTTCAAGCCCACGATCGAGCGCGCATGCGTCGCCGCCGAGGGCAAGACGGTGCTGGCCGAGGCGTGCATTCGTACGGTGAGCAAGGCCATGGAGCTCGCGGGCGGCGGAGCGTTCTTTCGCAAGAGCGGCATCGAGCGCCTGATGCGCGATGTGCGCGGCGCGCAGTACCACCCGCTCCAGGCCAAGCGACAGCACGTCTTCACGGGGCGCGCGGCGCTCGGCCTCGAGCCGATGTGACGCGGGCGGGCGCGCTCAGCGATCGATGCAGCGGAGCGCGCCTTTGCCACCGGCGTTCACGAGCCCGGGCGCGGGCCACACGGCGACGAAGTTGAAGCACATCTCGTCCTCGGTGCGCTCGCCGAACGTGACGCGTTGCCCGGTCGAGTTGGCGTACGTGCACGTGGTGCGGAGCTTGTCGCCGGGCCGCACGATCATGTCCGTCGGGTAGAGAGCCTGGCTCTGGAAGTCCCAGCGGGGCACGTCGACGAGGACCTCGCTCTTCGAGGCGTCGCCCCCGCGGAGGATCTCCGTCTTGAACGACGCGCCGAGCTCGTGCATGTGCGGCCCGGCCGAGATCACGTGCAGGTCTTGCTGCGTGTCGGGCGTGCACATCCCCGTGACCTCGACCCCGGCGCTCTTGGGGGGAAGATCGATCGCGAGGCTGCCGAGCGTCGAGACCACGGCGGTGTTCTTGCGGAGCGTGGGGCCCGAGGCCGTGCACATCGCGACGCCGCTGCGGTCTCTCGCGTCGGTGTAGCCCGCGACGTTCCAGTAGTGGAGCTGCAAGATGAGCCATCGCGGCTCGGCGCCTCGCAACGCGAGGCCCACGTCGGGCGGCATGTCGCGGTTGCCTCCGCCGGGGGCCCAACCCGAGAGGAAGGTCGCGTCGAACGGCATCTTGCACGGGCCGGCGCCGCCCTCTTCTTGTGGCGTTGCGGTCGAGTACAGGATCCAGTGGTGCACGACGCGGCCGTCGTCGATGATCGGCGCGAACGCCGAGGCCTGCGTCTCTGTCGTCCACGGCGCCTTCCAGGTGAAGCACTGGTAGAGGTTGCCGCTGTCGGCAGGCACGGCGAACGGCGCGTCGGGAGCGCCCGCGGCGTGCGCGCGGAACGTCGTCTGCTCGGCGGCGGGGCAGGGCAGGTATTCCGGGCCAACGCGCGCCGCGGGGCCGGCGTCTGCGGCGGCGCACGTCTCGCCGTTGCTCCTCGGCGGGGCGCCCGCGTCGAGCCAGCGGTCGAGCGTCGCGAGCTCCGCCGCCGAGAGCGTGTCGCCCTGGGGCATCGGGCTCACGGGATCGTGGATGCGCGCCTTCACGAGCTGGTGCACCTTCTTCGTCGCGTCGGTCCGCGCCGCGGCGTGCAGATCGCCCCACGTGTCGAGCGGCATCGGCGCGCCGAACTTGGGTGGCGTCGCGTGGCACTTGCGGCACGCGCGCGTCAGCACGGCGTCGACGTCGCACGGCAGGGCGCCCGTGCTCGTCGCCGACGACGCTCGGTCGGGGCTCTCACTCGACGAGCAAGACGCGGCGAGGGCGATGAGCGCGAGCCCTGCGAGA
>JAGQJA010000526.1 GCA_020430845.1 Myxococcales bacterium | reverse complement strand
GGCTTCATGGCCATCGAGGGCGACCGGTTCCGACAGCTGACCGAGACCGTCACCACGCTCGAGACCGCGGCCGTCGGGAAGGTCGTGCGCACGAACGCCACGCGGGCCAGAGGGTCGTTCGCGGCCGACGGCGGGGAGCTGACGATCACGCCCGAGTGCTTCACGTCGTCGAGCGAGGGCACGCTGGGCTCGCTGGGGTTCTCGCGCGTCTCGCCGACCGAGGCGCGCCTGCACATCCTCATCAAGCAGCAGCTCGGAGAAGCCAAGCTCGTCATCGAAATGGAGCGTGCACCTTGAACCGCTCGCGTCTCGCAGGGCTCGCGCTCATCGCCTTCGCCGCGTCTTGCTCGTCGAGTGAGAGCCCCGACCGAGCGTCGTCGGCGACGAGCACGGGCGCCCTGCCGTGCGACGTCGACGCCGTGCTGACGCGCGCGTGCCGCAAGTGCCACGCGACGCCGCCCAAGTTCGGCGCGCCGATGCCGCTCGACACGTGGGGAGATCTGCACGCCGCCGCGCGGAGCGACGCGACCCAGAAGGTGCACCAGCGGGTGAAGGCGCGCATCCACGATCCCGTGAGCCCCATGCCGCAGGGCGACACGCTCGCGGCGAGCGAGCTCGCGACGCTCGACCGCTGGCTCGACGCGGGCGCCCCACCGAGGAGCAACGGCGAGACGTGCGCCGCCGCAGACGCCGGCCCCGCCGCGCGCGTCGGCCCCGAGCACCTGCCCTGCCCCGCGGCCGAGCAGACGACGTTCCGCGCGCACGCCGCGGGCGCTCCCGATGCGCCGTTCGCCGTGCCGGCCGACAGCGGCAACCTCTACCAGTGCTTCACATGGAAGGTGCCGTGGACGAGCGAGACGCAGGCCACGGCGTTCGCGCCGATCATCGACGACGGACGCGTCGTGCACCACTGGATCTTGTACTCGACCGCGACGCCGCAAGAAGAGGGCGGCGCGGGCCCCTGCAAGATGCCGTTCGACGCGACGTTCCTCTCGGGTTGGGCCCCCGGCGGAGGCAACCGCGACATGCCGCCCGACGTGGGCCTCGCGTTGCCCGGCGCCGAGCCGCGATGGCTCATCTTGCAGCTCCACTACTGGAACGTCGCGGGCTACACCGACGCGAGAGACCGGAGCGGCGTCGCGATGTGCACGGCCTCTGGGCCCACGCTCCGCAAGCACACCGCCGTGGTCTCTACGCTCGGAAGCCTCGCGATCGATCTTCCGCCGAAGAGCGCCAGGGTCGAGGTCTCGGGGATGTGCACGCCCGACACGCAGCAAGACCTGCACGTGATCTCGGCCGGGCCGCACATGCACGAGCTCGGCGCGTCGTTCAAGACGGAGATCCTCCGCGGCGGCGACCCGTCGAAGAGCGAGGTGCTCGTCGACGTGCCCCGCTGGGACTTCCAGAGCCAGGCGCTCTACCCGACCGACAAGATCGTGCGACCGGGCGACAAGCTCCGCACCACGTGCACGTACGCCAACTCGACCGGGCAGCGCGTCACGTTCGGCGAGCGCACCGAGGACGAGATGTGCTTCAACTTCGTCGCCGTGTGGCCCGCGCCCGGGCTCGTGAACGCCGGTGGCAAGGGCGCGCTCCGCTGCATCGACCGCTGAAGGCGCCCGCCCGCGTCACATCGGCTCGAGGCCGAGCGCCGCGCGCCCCGTGAAGACGTGCTGTCGCTTGGCCTGGAGCGGGTGGTACTGCGCGCCGCGTACGTCGCGCATCAGGCGCTCGATGCCGCTCTTGCGAAAGAACGCTCCGCCGCCCGCGAGCTCCATCGCCTTGCTCACCGTACGAATGCACGCCTCGGCCAGCACCGTCTTGCCCTCGGTGGCGACGCAGGCGCGCTCGATCGTGGGCTTGAAGTCGAGCTCGGCCATGTTGTCGACGATGGCGTTCCACGCAGTGCGCGCGACGAACAGCTCGTTCCCCAGCTCGCCGGCCA
>JAGQJA010000525.1 GCA_020430845.1 Myxococcales bacterium | reverse complement strand
GCGACGCGCGGACTGTGTCTCAGCGCTGACCCTCCTTGATGTAGCAGTGGAAGTTGCACGCGACGCCGCCGGCCTTTCCCTTGCCGCCGGGGGTGTCGCGTCGGCACTCGAACGTGATGTTCTTCGAGCCCACCTTGTGCGAGCACTCCATGAGCGTCGGGCTCTTCACGGTGCACCCGTCGACGTCGATCTTCGCGCCGGTGGGAGGACCGTACGCGGGGCAGCGCTTGTTCCAGTCTTTGGGGAGCGGCGTCGGGAGCGGCGGATGCTTGGGCGGCTTGCGCGGATCGCTGATCGTGATCGACGTGCACCCGGTGTCGTCCTTCCACCCGAGGAAGTGGATGCTGCTCGTCGCGATCTCGGGCTCGGGGTCGGGCTCTGGCGCTTCTGCGCCGATGGGCGTGCCCTCTTCGGCGACGAGGAGGCCGTCGTCCTGCGCGTTGAGCAAGCATGCCGGGGCATACTCGTCGTCGTACGTGACGAGCGCGTTGGCCGACGCGGACGCGTCGTCGGACGACGGCACGGCGCACGCGAAGAGCGCGGCGGCGATGGTGGTGGTGGCGAGGGCGGACGAGAAGAGCTTGCGAGACATCGGGAGCGTTCCTTGGCGTGAGGGGGGATGGAGGTCAGGGGGCGCCGGCGTCTTCTTCGACCGCCATCGGGACGGGCACGGGCACGTCGGGCGCGCCCGCGTCGGGCACCACGCACGCGGCGAGCTTGCTGCGGTCGCACTCGAGGCAGTGGTTGGCCACGGTGCCGTCGGGGTTCTTGCAGCAGGTCGAGGGGCAGCGTTCTCCTCCGGTTCCGTTGGTGTTGCCGCAGCTCTCGTGGACGTCGTTGCCGTTGCAGGGGCGCCACGCCTCACCCCACGGGCGGTTGCGCTCACCCATGAAGGCGGTGCACACCGGCGTCATGCAGAAGTCGTCTCCCGGATCCTCGTGGATGCCGAGCTCTCTGCGGGAGCCGTCGTACTCGTATGGAATCGCACCCTGCGGCTCGACGCATACGCAGGTCTTCTTCGTCGGGTCGTCGGTCTTCGGCTCGCACACGATGTCGACCGCGTGGTTCACCGTCACGTGATCGCAGTTGTAGTACTGCGTGCAGTGGACGCTCGCCTGGTAGATGAGCTCGCCCACCTGTCCCGGGCAGAGATTCTCGGCACACCGGCAGAAGTTGCCCGCGAAGTTGGCGCAGTTGAAGCCGTCGCACCCGCCGGCGTCGACGGTGGTGGCGCCGCCGGGCGCCGTGTTCTTGATGCCGACGTACGGCGTCTGGATTCGACACGTCCTCAGGATGGAGCCGATACCGCACTTCTTCGTCGTCGCGCTCGAGACGCTAGACGTCTGCTCGGCGCCCTCCGACGAGCACCCGCCGATCGCCGCCAGCCCGAGCAACGAGACCGCGAGCGTGGTCCCCAGTGCGACGCGGCGCCAGCGCGGTGAGGACCGCGCGTTCGCGATGCTGCTGCGGCTCGTGCGGAACGTCTGCGCTTCGGGGTTCGTCGATACGTCGGACATGGCTCTTTCTCTGCTCCTCTCACAGTCGGTATTCGGATCTCGAGCTGGTGCACGCGGTGCGACTTCGCCACGCGACACCTCCACGCGGGCCGGTCAGGGGGCGCCGGCGTCGTCGCCCGGCTCTGGCGGAGGCGGAGGCGGTGGCGCATCGATGGCGATTGGGGGCCCGGCGTCGGGCTCGACGCAGGCGAGGAGCTTGCTCCGGTCGCACTCGAGGCAGTGGTTGGGCACAGTGCCGTCGCGGTTTGTGCAGCAAGTGCTCGGGCATCGCTCCGCCCCTGCGCCGTTGGTGTTTCCGCAGCTCTCGTGCACCTTGTTGCCTTTGCACGGTCGCCACGCCTCGCCCGACGCCGGATAGCGCGGACCCATGTAGGCCGTGCACACGGGGCTCGTGCAGAAGTCAGCCGGCGGGTCCTCGTCGATGCCGAGCTCCTGCCGGGAATCGGCGTACGGGTACGGGTTGCCGCCGTTGTTGCTCCCGTTCGGTTCTACGCAGACGCAGCTCTTCCGGGTCGGATCGTCGGCTTTCGGCTCGCAGACGATGTCGACCGCGTGCTTCACCTTCACGAGGTCACAGTTGTAGTAGTTCGTGCACCGCACGCTCGCCTGGTACACGAGCTTGCCCACCTGTCCGGGGCAGAGGTTCTCCGCGCAGCGGCAGAAGTTCGCGGCGAAGTTGGCGCAGTTGAAGCCGTCGCACCCTCCGGCCGACGTCGGGGGCGCCGACCCAGGAGGCGTGCTCTTGACGTCGACGTACGGGGTCTGGACGCCGCACTTCTTGAGGACGGACGTGATGCTGCATGCCCGCGTGCTCGCGCTAGACGACGACGACACCTCTTCGACCGCTTCGACGGAGCAGCCAGCCACCGCGGCGAATCCGACGAACGCCGCCGCGACACCGCTGCGAACCACCAGGTCGCGCCACCGCCTCGTCGTCGAGCGCGTGCTGGGATTCCGGTGTTGAGTGGTCGGAGCGTTCATCTTCGTCCTTCTTCGTGTGGGTCGTGGTGTTCTGCGAGTCGCGTCGCGGTGCGTGCCGCGGCGCCGTGGAGCCTCTGCGAGACCCCACGGCGCCCGCGGTCACGCGAGGCGATCGTCAGGGCATGCCGGGCATCTCTTCGACCGGGACCGGTGCCCCGGCGTCGGTGTCGGTGGCGGGGGGCTCGGGGTCTTCGACGACGGGAGCGCCCGCATCGTCGGTGACCGGTACCGGGCAGGGGTGGGCGACGGCCTTCGCGGCAGACGGGGCGGAGTCTTCAGTCGTAGCGCAGGGCTCCTCGACCTCGCCGCATGTTCGCTTTTCGCGCGTCTCCTTCGCGCCGAAGGTGACGGTCTCTTCGAGCTTGCACTTGATCCCGAGCTCCGCGCTGAGCTCGGCGCTGATGACGGCGCCGTCGGCCTTGCAGCCTGCCTTGAAGTCGAACGCGGCCTCGGACGCGACGGTCGAGGTCGTGAGCGACGAGATGTACGTGACGGCCTCGTCGGTCCCGGTGGCGCCGGCGACCGACTTCCACGTGCTGTTGGTCACGTCGACTTGCGAAGCAGCGCGCGCGCTGTACGAGATGTCACCGCTGCACGTGATGACGTGTCCGTAGATGGGCAGCGAGAAGTTCGCCTTGACCGTGGCGTCGACCGAGATCTCCTTCTTGCACTTGTTCGTCGGGAGGGCGGCGACGCAGAACTCGCACGTCCGGTTCGCGGCGCCCTCCGTGAGCTCGTTGCTGCCCGGAGGCGGGGTGGCGCACACCGTCGCGTTGGGGGCGAGCTCGCCGAGGTTCTCGACCTTGCACTTTGCCGGCGCGGCGCTGTGGAACTGCTCTCCGACGCCGAGGAGCGAGCAGAGAGCCTTGATGTTCTCTGCTGTCTTGTCGCCGCCGGGCGGTGGCTTGTCGGCGCGGGCGAGCTTGTACTCGACCTTCGGATGCGCGATCGACGCGCCCTTGTCGGTCTTCACCGACGGTGAGGCCAGGGCGGCGATGCCGAGGGTCGAGGCGAAGACGGCGGAGAAGACCTTGCGGGACAGCTTGCTTTGCGTGCTCATATGGGTTCTTTCTTTCGATCCTTGGAGGTCTTCTTCACTGGGCGCAGGAGGTGAGGGCGAACGCGGTGTCCCCGCGCGAGCTCGTTCGCCGTGCGGCGAGCACGCTGGCGGGGCCCTTCTCGAGGCACGTCACCGTCGTCATGTGTGGCACCGCTCCGATGCGGGCGCGGAGCTCGTTGGCGTCCTTGACGGCGAGGCTCGACGGGCGCGACGGCGTGAGAAACGTGTATTCTGCAGAGGCCAGCAGGTACGACGTGCTCGAGCCGCTCGGCATGAACCAATCGGCGACGCCGACGCCGTAGACGCTGTCGGCGAACGGCCACGCGCCCTTCAGTCCTTCGGGGTTGCGCTCGACGACTGGCCGAACATTGAAGACTGCGCGGTAGCGGAGGCCGCCCTCGACGTCCCACGTGTCGGTGACGATGTAGCTGCGGGAGTCGTTCACGACGGCACCCTTGCCGGGCTCGGTTCGCTCGATGCCCCCGAACGGGCGCCATGCACGTCCGACGCCGAGCGTGCCGGGCGTCGACATCGCGTCGATGCGCATCCACGCGGCCGCACGGTCATTCTGCCGGTCGAGCGCGCCGTTCCGGTCGGTGATGGCGACGCTGCGCTTCTTCGTCCCATCGACGCGCTGCTCGAGCGCGATCCGACGCCCGTCCTTGTACGGGCGGATCGTCACACCGAGCTCCCACCGCGCCTCGTCCTGACGGACGCTGTAGTCGAGCTCCGCGGACTTGGGCAGCTCGGCTTCGCGTAGCTCGTGGGCGACGGTGCCGACCGCCTCGCCGCCGTCGCCAGCGTTGGAGCAGGCGACGACGACGAAGGGCAGGGCGCTGATGAGGGGACGAACGAAACGGGACATGTGAGCTCCTCCTGAAGGTTGGCGTGCGTGCTCGGACACTCAGCAACGACGGTGCCAAGCGCTCTCGCGCCGTGAGCCGTCACGCGCACAAGAGGAGCGCGGTCGATCGCCTGTACACGCCGCGTCGCTTCGCGCGCTGCGCGGGCACGCGAGCTGTTCACGCGCTGGACAACCCGCACAGCCGCGACGCGATCCGTTCGGCGCGCGGTCTCACGAGCGTCG
>JAGQJA010000524.1:5951-6748 GCA_020430845.1 Myxococcales bacterium | reverse complement strand
GAGACGCCCCCGGCGGTCGCGACGAGCTATGCGTACGTCAACCCGATCGTCGCGGTCGTGTTGGGCGTGGCGGTCGGCGGCGAGCGCTTCGGGCCGTCGCTCGGCGTCGGCGCCTTCCTCGTGGTGCTCGGGGTGTTCCTCACGCTGCGCGGGTCTTTTTTGCTACCCTCGGCCCTCCCGAGCAAGGAGACACGCGATGGAGCTGACGGCGAAGTTCGAGGACGCGCAGAGCAGGGTCAAGGGCCTCAGCAAGGCTCCGTCGAACGATGACCTGCTCGAGCTCTACGCCCTGTACAAGCAGGCCACGGCCGGCGACGTGTCGGGCTCGCGCCCGGGCATGATGGACTTCAAGGGGCGCGCCAAGTTCGACGCGTGGACCGGCAAGAAGGGCGTGTCGAAGGACGCGGCGATGGAGAAGTACGTCGCCCTCGTCGACCGCCTCGCGGGCGGCTGAGATGCGGGCGCCCACGCGGGATCACCTCGTCGCGCTCTACCGCGATCACGTCCACGCGCTGACGCAGGCCTACTCGGCGGCGCTCGCGGCCCACGGCTACGACGCGGTGGTGCTGCACTCCGGCCGCGCCAAGAAGCGCACCGAGTTCGACGATCAGTACTGGCCGCACCGCCCGGTCCCGCACTTCCAGCACTGGGCGCCCATCGCCGACCCCGACGCGTACGTCGTCGTCGAGCAGGGCAAGGGCGCGAGGCTCACGTGGCCCGTGTGCACGAGCTTCTGGGAGAAGCCGCTCCCGCCCGAGTCCGATCACTTCCTCGAGGCGCTCGACGTGTCGCGCGAC
>JAGQJA010000524.1:0-5839 GCA_020430845.1 Myxococcales bacterium | reverse complement strand
CGCACCAAGAAGACCGACTACGAGGTGCTGTGCATCGCCGAGGCCAACCGCCGCGCCGCGCTCGGCCACGACGCCGTGCGTGAGGCGTTCTTCGGTGAGCGCGGGCTCTCCGAGCTCGAGCTGCACCTCGTCTACCTGCGCGCGACGCGCCAGGACGATCCCGAGACGCCGTACAAGAACATCGTCGCGCTCGACGACAACGGCGCCGTGCTCCACCACGTGGGCTACGGGCGCGACGTGCCGGCGGGGGAGTCGCTCCTGCTCGACGCGGGCGCCACGTACCTGGCGTACTGCTCCGACATCACGCGCACGTGGGTCAAGCCGCGCGGGGAGTCGGGCGCCACGTTCAAGGGCCTCGTCGACGCGATGGAAGAGATGCAGAAGGGCCTCTGCGCGTCGATCACGAGCGGCCACAAGTACGAGGCGCTGCACGACGCGTCGCACAGGGGCGTCAGCAAGATCTTGAGCGAGGCGGGTCTCGTCAAGGCGTCGGCCGAGGAGACCGACGAAAAGGGCATCAGCCGCGCCTTCTATCCGCACGGGCTCGGGCACTCGCTCGGCCTGCAATGCCACGACGTGGGCTGCGCCACGGTCAAGCCGCGCGCCGACAACCCGTTCCTCCGCAACACGAGCGTCATCGAGCCCAAGCAGGTGTTCACCATCGAGCCGGGCCTCTACTTCATCGACGGGCTGCTCGCGGAGCTGCGGCGCGGGCCGCACGGCGCCCTCGTCGACTGGACCGCGGTCGAGGCGCTCTCGCGCTACGGCGGGATCCGCATCGAGGACGACGTGCTCGTCACGGAGGGCGGCATCCACAACATGACGCGCGAGCTCTTGCCCCGCGGCGGTGGCGGCGCCTGATCAGCGCTTCTTGAGGTCGAGCGACGCCGAGTTGATGCAGTAGCGCAGGCCCGTCTCGCCCGGTCCGTCGGGGAAGACGTGGCCGAGGTGCGCGCCGCACTCGTCGCAGTGCACCTCGGTGCGCGTCATGCCGAGCGAGCGATCGTGCTCCTCGCCCACGGGCGCCCCGGGCGCCGGCTCGGTGAAGCTGGGCCAGCCCGAGCCCGAGTCGTACTTGGTCTTCGCGTCGAAGAGCGCCGCGCCGCAGCAGACGCAGTGGTACATGCCGTCGTCGTGGCAGTCCCAGTACTTGCCCGTGAACGCGCGCTCGGTGCCCTTCTTGCGGGTGACCTGGAACTGCTCGGGCGTGAGCTCGCGCTTGTACTCCTCGTCGGTCTTGGCGTTCTTCATGGCGTCCTAGGATACGCGCGAGCGGGCGCGCGGTATCGGTGCGAGAGGCTCATCCGCCGCCACCGCGGCTCCCGCCGAAGCCGCCGTAGCCGTACCCGTACCCGCCGGCGCGCCAGCCCGGGTAGATGCGCGGACGACCGAACGCCAGCCCGAAGCCGGCGCGCGCGCGCATGTAGAAGACAGGATCGTCGACGAGCGTGTAGCGCTCGCGCACCCAGTGCGTACGCGGCGACAGGCGGAGCGCCCAGTCGACCGGCCACTGTCCCCCGACGGGCGCCGGCACCTGGGCGAGGAAGGCCAGGTCGACCATGTGGATGCCGAGCCCCGCGGCCTGCCACGCTCGGAACGACGCGTGCAGATCGTCTTCTTCGACCTCGGCGTCGTCGAGGTCCTCGACGACGTACACGACGCGCGTGATGCCGCGCGCGTGGAGCTGCGCCGCGCTCGGCACGTCGGTGGGCGCGAGCATGTAGCGGTTGTCGTAGACGCCCGCGCCCGGATCGTCGAAGCGATACGCGAGGCGCCACGCGTCGAGCAGGAGCATGGGGTGCGTGGCGCGCACGCCCTCGGGCGGGAGACGCGGCGTGAACGACAAGAGGCCCGCGAGCGTCTCGTCTGCCGGGACGACGGACGCGTCGGACGGCCAGTTGTTGAACGTGACGATCGGGCTCACAGGCTCGCGCGACTCGCGCGTCAGACGCGCGGCGAACGCGCACGAGGCCGCGCCGCGGAGGTCGAGGATCCAGAGGGTGTCGGCGGGCAAGCCCACGCTCGCGAGGTGCGATGCGGCGCGCTCCGCGCTCGACACGGCCTCGAGGGAACGAACGTCGGGCAGCTCGGCGTGCCCGCCCATCGCGTCGACCGCGCCGAAGATCGTGGGCTTGGACCACGCGGCCCACGGATCGGAGGCGGGCAACATCCACGCGCTCGCGAGGTCGGAGCCGCGCGGCAGCCTCACGGCGCGCGTGGCGGGCACGTCCTCGGTGAAGTACGCGACGCTGACCGAGGGCGTCCACGGGCGGAGCGAGCACGCCGTCGACAGGAGCGCGAGCTGCGCGAGGCCGAGCTGCCGGCGGAGCTTCACGTGAGGGCCTCCGCCGGGCCGTGCGTGACGGCGCGCGCGCGTGCGGGCGCGACGAGCACGGGCAAGACGACGGCGTCGTGCGACGCGAGCAGATCGGCCGACAACCTCGCGAAATAACCCACGAATTCGCCGTCGAAGAGGTAGGCGCCGAGCGTGAGCCAACGCGGCCCCCAAGGCGTGTGGACGGGCCGCTGACGCACGAGGCGCTGCGCGATCCACACCTCGTCGTCGGCGCGCTCGCGCTCGGTGATCTCGGCGAGCGCGGCGCGCCACGTGGCGGCGTCGGCGGTCGCGCCGATGAGCACGTGCTCGCCGACGCGCGAGAGCGCGCGCTTGACCACCCAGTCCTCACGATCGCGCTCGAGCTCCGAGACGGGCACGTCGGAGAACGCGTGGGTCTCGGGGAACACGCGGCCCGCGGCGAGCGGCTCGGCGGCGACGGCGCGAGCCATCGAGAGCTTCGACTGCGCGTACATGTGCGAGAAGCTCGAGAGGGTGACGACGCGGCCCGCCTCGACGGCGCGCGCGATGTCCTCGAGGCCCTCTTGCTCCTCCATGTACTCGGTGGGGTAGAAGCGATAGAGCACCGCGACGCGCTCGCCGCGGTACGTGAGCCCGCCGTCGGCTCCGGCCACGAGCGCGGTGGGCGGAGCCCGGACGGCGCGCGCGCCCTTTTCGGTGAGCAGCCGCTCGAGCAGCGCGCACACCTGGAGATCCTCGGCCCACGCCGTCGCGAAGACGAGCGCCACGACGCCACGCGGCGAGCCGCGCCCGCCCGACAGCGCGAAGAGGCGGTCGACGAGCCGCTCGACGACGCAGTTGGGGCTCTTGCCGCCCTTGGCGCCGGCGAGCGCCGCGAGGCGGTGCAGGCCGAGCGCCTCGTTGTGACCGCCCGGGCAGTCGGCGTTGATCTCACAAGCGACGAACCGGCCGTCGTCGCGGAGGAGCAGGTCGACACGAACGAGCGCCGCCGCGTCGCCCGCGCGCCGCGACGCCTGGCAGAGACGCGTCACGTCGGGGTGGAAGCGATAACGCGCCGCCTCGGCGAGGTCGTCGTGTGCGCGCTCGGCCGCGGCGTCCGCCAGCGACCACGCCTCCCGTGCGGCCGCCACCGCGCGTTCGTGCGCCTCGGCGCCCAAGACGAGCGGGTGCAGGTCGACCCGTCGCTTGCCGCCCGTCCACGCGTCCCAGACGAGGTACGTGTGGCCGAGCGCGGCCGCGAGCTCGGGGAGCGCGAGCGGGTCGGCCAGCCCTAGAGCATGCACTCTACAATCATCGTTCACGGCGTCCTCGCGGCGAGGGCGTCGAAGAGCGCCGGGTCTTCGGCGCCGAGGCCGTAGAAGACGACGCCGACCTCGCGCGGGAGCGCGTCGTACGTCCAGGCGCCGAGCGCGCGCGTCGTCGACTCCGCGTCGTCGAACCAGAGCACGTGGGGCTCGGCGCCGAACGCCGTGTACCGCACGAACGGCGCGCCCGTGGGACCGCGCTCGACGGTGAGGCCACCGAGCGCGGCGACGGCGCGCGCCTCGAGGTACGTGATCGCGCGCGTGCCGCGGGGCCCGAAGTCGGTGCCGTAGAGCGGATAGGCCACGTCGACGTTGGGCGTGGCGGCGAGCGCCAGGCGGGCGGCGTCGACGGCCCACCCCGGATCGATCGTGGGGCCCGGCGCGCGATCGGAATAGTCGAGCGTCATCACGCGCAGCCGGTCGACCTGCGCCGCGAGCGCGCCGCGCGAGAACGCCTCTCCGCCGGGCAGATCGCTCGGGACCGAGACGGACGGCGGCACGAAGACCGCGAGCGACTTCGCCGGGCGCAGGTCGGCAGACAGCGCGCTGACGAGCGCCGTGACGTCCTCGCGCGCCTCGTCGGGCAGCCCTTGGAGGTCGACCTCGACGCCGTCGAACGGCGCGGCCAGCTCGCGCGCCGTCTTGACGATCGTGCCGCGCTTGGCGCCGTCGGACAAGAGGCGCGCCGTCTGCGCGCCGTTGTAGCGCTGGCCGGTCTCGTCGGTGAACGCGAGGCCCAGGTGCACGCGGTAGCCCTCGGACTGGAGGTCGGAGACGACCTTGGCGAGCGCGGCGCGCGAGCTGGCGTCGCGCGGGCCCACGACGCCGTCGTCGCGAGGCACGCCGCACAGGAGCACCACCTCGCGCAGGACCTTGCGCGCCGCCGGGGACGCGAGCGTGGCGCGCTGCCACGTGTCGACGACGCACCCGTCGACGATGACCGAGCCACGTCGCGCGGGCAGCGCGGTCTCGGCGGCGAGCCCGACGCGCGCGTTCGGCTCGTCGGCCTCGGACGCGCAGCCGGCGAGGGCCGTCGCCGCCGAGCCCAACGAGAGCGTGAGCGCGCGAATCCATGCAGTCTTCATATTCCCCACTCCACGCGAAGGGAGAGCAGACCGCCGTTGAGCGGTCCGCCGAGATCGATGACGCGCGGCGCGAGCTGGATGCACCCGCGCGTCGTCGGGTCGAACCTGCGACACACCTCGAGCTCTGCCTGGAGGACGAAGCCCGAGCGCGTGGGCCGCATCGCCTCGCTCTCGCCCCCCGCCGCGATCGAGCCCGACATGCGCATCCACGCGACGCCCGTACGGACGCTGCCGCCGAACGTGTAACGGCGCCGGTTCACGCGGTATCCGATGCCGGGCAGCGGCACGTCGACGCGGTACGCCGACCACGGGCGGAGCTCGGCGATCGAGCCGTCGGCGCTCGTGATGACGCGCCCGTACGACCCCACCGGGAGGTACACGCCCAGGCCGCCGAGCGGCACGAGCAGCCCGCTGCGGAACGTCATGATCACGTCGAGCGTGGAGCCGAGGAGGGTCATCGATCCCGCGCCGCCGATCGACGTGCCCTGCGCGATGTCGCGCGCCGACGTGCTGAGCTCGTCTGTGGTGAACGACGGCGTCGATCGCATGTACGCCGTCCCGCCCGACGCGGCGAGCTGCAGGTCGAGATCCGCGCGCGCGACGGCGGGGGAGAGCGCCGCGGAGGCGAACACCACGCAAGCAAGGATGAGCTTCGGCCGCGCGAGAGGTCGCACGACAGAAGCTTAGGGCCGACGGCCTCCGCGCGCCGCGTCGATCGACCCCGAGGTCGCATCTTGTTCGTCTTGCGGCGTGCGTGTGACCACGCCACTGCTGCGGCGATGCGACGCACAGAGGCCCGCGCGGCGCCCCGCGGCGTCGAAAGCGACCGTGGAGCACCGACCGCAGACGAAGAGCGTCTCCCACGCGTCGGGCTGGTTGAGGCAGTCGGCGGCGAAGAGCGAGCGCACCCGCTGCGCGAGGCGCATGCGACCGGCATCGACGGGCACCCACACCTCTGCGTCGCTCTCGTCGCGCAGGGCGCGCACGACGCCGAGCTCGATGGCGTCTTGCGTGAGCGCGGGCGCGAAGGTGCTGCCGTGCACGATCTCGACGAGCTCGTGGAGCAGCTCGGTGCGGACGCAACGGAGCAGCGTGGTGATGGTCTCGGCCGACACGGGCCCCTGGCCCATGGG
>JAGQJA010000523.1:1197-5003 GCA_020430845.1 Myxococcales bacterium | reverse complement strand
CGCCCTTGTCGCGGAGCAGCCCGCCCAGGTGGGCGAGCAGCGCGGGCGAGGTGGAGTACGGCGCGGGATCGCCCGAGTTGGTGTTGACCTTGAGGTAGACGGAGTCGCCGGCGCGGATCTCCGACAAGCCGAGCGTCTCGGCGAGCGCGGCGTCGATCGCCTTCTCGAGGCTCGCCGCGTCGTGCCCCACGCCCACCGCGCTGCGGCTGCGGAGCTCGTCCTCGCTCGCGCCGGTCGCCTCGTCATCGCGCGCGCCTGCGCAGCCGCCCAGGCCGATCGCCGCCGCGACGCCCAGGCCGAGGAGCTTGCGGCGGGACATCTCGTGGGCCTGGAATTCCCGGACGAGAGACCGGTCGGAGCGCGTGCGCATACGTAGGTATGACATGTAGGTATTTATGCGCAACCCGGGATCGGCACCGCTCGGCCGCAGCCGCGTGACGGGCACGGGCCGTGCTCTAGCGCCGTGCGTCGCGCACTTTCGCGCGCGAAGGAGCGGGACGATGCGCGAACGATCCGGACATTCGAAGCTGAGCACTGACGCGACCGCCATACCGTCGTGGCACACCCGCCGTCGGACGTGGCTCGCGGGGGCTGCGACGCTCGCGGCCCTCGTCGCGTCTTCACCGCACGACGCCGACGCGTGCGGCGCCTGCTACTCGCAGACGAGCGAGTCGACGATCGTGAGCGACCACCGCATGGCGCTCTCGATCTCCCTCGACCGCACCATCCTGTGGGACCAGATCACCTACCAGGGCAGCCCGAGCGAGTTCGCGTACGTCGTGCCCGTGCGGCGCGGTACGTACCTCGAGGCGTCGAACGACGCGTGGTTCACCGCGCTCGACGCGGCGACGCGGCCCATCATCATGCAGCCGCAGCCCAAGGCGACGCCCGGCGGCGGCTACAACGGCGGAGGGCAGTACGGCAGCGACTACGGCGGAGGGCACGGCGACAGCTACGGGGCCGCGTCTGGCGGCGGCGGGTGCTGCGCGATGGCGTCGAGCAGCACGCTCGCCGAGAGCGGACGTGGGGCCAACGCCGGGCAGGCCGACCCGTCGAACGCGGGCTCGGGCGCCGCCCCTGCGCCGCCGCCCGTCGAGGTCGTCAACCAGGAGGTGACCGGGCCGTACGAGACGGTGACGGTGCGCTCGACCGACCCCGACGCGCTCAACGCGTGGCTCACGGATCACGGCTACGCGGTCCCGCCCGAGTCTGCGCCGATCATCGCCGAGTTCGTGCAGAACGGCTTCGACTTCATCGCCCTGCGCCTGCGTCCGTTCGCGCGGGTTCGCGCCATGCAGCCCATCCGCATCGTGTCGCCGGGCGCCGACACCACGATGCCGCTCCGCATGATGAAGATCGGCGCAGGCGCCAAGCTGGGCATCACGCTGTGGGTCATCGGCGAGGGCCGCTACCACGCCGCGCCCAAGTTCACGAACGCCCCCATCGACTTCGACAAGCTGATCTGGGACTTCAACCAGAGCCGCTCGAACTACCAAGAGCTGTCGGCCGCGGCGATGGCCACCGACGGCGGGCGCGGCGTCATCACCGAGTACGCCGACAAGCCGAGCTTCGATCTCACGGGGCGGAGCGCGCCGCAGTCGGGCATGACGCAGAACCTGGGCATCGCCGACGCGTACTACGCGGCGTGCGCCAACGAGGGGCTACGCACCAGCGACTGGACGGCGCGCCCGTTCCCCGACGCGGGGCCCGACGACGACGGCGGCGCGGCCGACGGCGGTGTCGACGAAGAGGGCGGCGCGCCCGACGCCGGCGGGGGCAACAACGGCACCGACGCCGGCGTGCGTCCACCGAGCAAGCCCACGCCGACGACGTGCGACGATCTCGACGCGGCGACAGAGAGCATGCGCGCGGGCGACGTGTGGATCTCGCGCCTGCGCATGGACCTGCCCTACGCCACACTCGACGAGACGCTGCGCCTCGAGGCCGAGCCGACGCAGAAGCGCGTGGAGAACATCCACACGGCGCGCGACATCGGCACCATCACGAAGCTGACGGTGTCGCGCCGCAGCCCGCCGCCGATGTACGGGACGTACCTGACGATGGGGCTGACCGCGCTCGCCGTCGCGCGCATGGTGCGACGCCGCAAGAAGGCGTGAGCCCCGACTAACTTCTCGGCGAGGTCACGGCGATGCGCAGCGTCCACTCGCCGAGGTCGGACACGACGACGCCGTGCACCGCGCTCACCTCGCGATACCCGGAGCGAGCCTCTGGGATCGCGAGGCCCAGGTCGAGCGCGCGAAGGTTGTCGAAGCGGCTCGCCACGATCCCCATCACCTCGACGGTGTCGCCCTCGCGCACCTCGACGAGCGGTCCCTCGGCGGCTCGCCCACGCGCGCCCTCGGGCTTGCCGCCGAGCTTCTGGAACGCGCCGCGCGAGGCGTCGTCGAGCGCCCCGAGGAACTCCTTGGCCGTCACCTCACGCGGACGCGCGACGACGAGCGGACTGCGCTGGCTGCACTGCACGACCACGAGCGCGTCCTCGCGACCGTCGACGCGCAGGGCGAACGGCGCGATCACCGTCCCTCGCCAGGGCTCGTCGCCGTGGCCCCAGAAGTCGCGGACGAGCACCTCTTCTTGATCGGGCGCCAGCCGCGTGACCGTGCCCGTGACGCTCACGCGCGCACCGACCGGGGCGTCGAGCGCGCGCGGCAAGGCCTCGGCAGCGTCTTGTTCGAGCGGGGCGCCGTCCGACGAGAACGGCGGCTGCAGCGCGAGCGCGCCCTTGCCGTCGCTCACCATCCACCACGCCGCGGTGCCGAAGACGAACACGATGAGCGTGACGAAGAAGGCGAGCACGACCGAGACGAACGGCACGATCATCAGATCGCCGCGCGCGTCGCCCATCGCCCAGAACACCAGCTTGACCAGGACGAGGGCGGGCGTGACGTAGAGCAGGCGCGACGTGGCTCGGAGGGCGTGGCGAACGCCCCGCAAGAAGAACGGAGGCTCGACGCGCTTGGCGGGGCCGATGGCCTTGTACTCGTCGCGCCCGGCGAAATTGGGGCCGCGCCGCCGCTGCTCCATGCCGGTCTCCGTCGGCGTGCGCACGAAGTACGACCGGGCGTTCATCGCAGACACCGTAGCTCGCCACGGCACCCCAGGGAACGGTGCTACGATGCCCGCCGTGCGCTGGTTCGTCTTGCTGCAGCTCGTCATCGTCGTCGTCGGCCTGCTGCTCGGCGTGACGACGGAGCTACAGGACAACGTCTCGACGACCCGAGCGCTCGGCATGCCGCTCGCGTGCTCGAGCGGCTACGCGGGCGCCGAGCCGTGCTGGATGTCCGTGGGCCACCCCGGGGCGCTCGTCTTCGGCTTCGGCGTGGGGCTCGTGTTCTACGGCGCCGTGGGCGTCGGCCTGCTCTTCGGTCTCGGCCAGGCGACGGCGGGCATGATCGCGTTCGGTCAGGCCGCCTTCGGGCTGGTGTTCTTCGTCGCCCAGCTGGGCCTGGGGTTCTCCGGCCTGGGGCAGCTCGCCATCGGCGGGCTCACGATCGGACAGGGCAGCGTCGGCAAGGCCGGCGGCCCGTACTTCAAGTGGCTCAACGCCGAGCTCGACGACGTGCTCCGCCCGGGGAAGCCCCGCTGAGGTCGGCGGTCACCAGGGCTGGCGCCGCCGCGGGTGTGGCGCTCACGCTCGCGCTCGCGGGCGGTCACGCGGCGCGGGCCGACGACGGCGCGGACGCGGCGACCGGTGAGGCTTCGGGCCGGACCGGCGGGGGCGCGACGCTGCCCGCCGTGCACGTGGTGGTGCTCCACGATGGCGATCGGACGGTGATGACCGTCCA
>JAGQJA010000523.1:0-1137 GCA_020430845.1 Myxococcales bacterium | reverse complement strand
AGACGGGAGCGCTCGCGCCGTCGCCTTCGAGGTCGTCGACGCGGTCGACCGCCTCGGGGCGCCGCGGCTCGTCGAGCTGTGGGAGCGAGATCCGTGCGACCCAGACGCAGGCGCGAGCGAGCCGTCGGACCCGAGCGACGCCGACGCCGGCGCCACGTCGCCGGCCAAGGTGACGGCGCGGTTCGAGAGCGCGGAGTACGACGCGCTCCTCGCGGGGGACGGCGTCTCGGTGGCCGTGGCCCTCGGGCGCCGCGGCCTCGACGCGGGGGCGCTCTCGACGACGGACGCGGGGGCGTTCGTGGCGGCCAGCGTCGACGCGAAGAAGCTCGTCTTCGTCGACGGGCGCGCGCTGCTCTCGCCCGTCCGCGTGGTGCTCGAGGGCGATCGTGTGGTGCTGCCGCTGTCGCGGTGGACGGCGGGGGCGCCCGCCGACGTCGTCGTGAGCGTGCTCGCCAAGGGCAAGCGGTACCGCGCCGCGGGTCACCCCGAGGTGACGCTCGACACGAACGTGGACGTGACAGAGAAGGCGCGCGACCGGTTCGCCGACGTGTACGCGGCGCTGTTCGATCGGACGATCGCGCGCGAGCCGCGAGCGGTGGTCACCGAGCACGCGTGGCCCGCGGGCAACTGCGCGCCGTGCGCGGGCCCGGCGCTCGACGCGCGTGATCTCGCGACCCTCGGCGCCGACGAGATCCCAGGCGCGCTCGACGCCGTCGCCGCATCGAGAGCGGTCGACGACACGGCCCGCCCGCGGCGACCACGATACATCCGCATCACGCCGCCCACGGTGGACGGTCCCCTGCCCCAGCCGCTCATCGCGTCTGCCGTGCTCGACCAGCGCGCGCGTGTCCGCAGGTGCTACGACGAGCTGCTCGACAAGGTCCCCGGCGCCCGCGGCGGCGTCCACGTGAGCCTCACCGTCGCGCCCGACGGTCAGGTGTCGGCGTCGTCGACCCGCGGCAGCACGCTCACCGCCGGCGCGATCGACGCGTGCATCGAGCGCATCTACAAGATGTTCGCCTTCCCCAACCGCGACAAGCCGTCGAAGGTGGCGTTCGACGTGACGCTCGCGCCGATCGACCCTGCCGCCGTCGCGCCGCCGCCGCCGCCCGGCCCACCGCGGGCGATGTGGACGGG
>JAGQJA010000038.1:20109-26391 GCA_020430845.1 Myxococcales bacterium | reverse complement strand
GCGACATCATCAGGGTCTTGTCCTGCCGCTCGGGTGGCGCCGCGACTTTCGGCGCGTCGGGCGCCGTCGCGCGCTCGGGCATCGCGGCCGTCGTGTCGTTCCACGCGCCCGATCCGGCTTGCATGGCGGAGCGCATCTCGGTCGCGTTGGGCCAACGACTCGGCGGGTCGAACTTGAGCGCGCGATCGACCGCCGTGACCAGCGCGCTCGGCGCGTCGGGGACGACCGAGGCGAGCGACCGCGCCGGCGTCGTCGCCGCTGCCATGAGGACGTCGATCGCGGTCTCGCCCTGGTGCACCGACTCGCCGGACGCGAGCTTGAAGAGCGTCGCGCCCGCCGCCCACAGGTCGGCGCGCGCGTCGATGTCGACCTTGCCCATCGCGCGCTCGGGCGCCATGAACTCGGGCGTGCCGATGATGGTGCCGACAGCTGTCGAGGCGGCGTCTCCGTAGAGCTGCATCGCCTTGCCGAGCCCGAAGTCGAGCACGCGCAGGCGGCCGCCCTTCTCGACGAAGAGGTTCTCGGGCTTGATGTCGCGATGGACGATGCCCTTGGCGTGCGCGACCGCCAGCACGTCGAGCATCTGCACGCCCAGACGAACCACCTCCCCATAGGGCAGGCGCCCTCCTCCCTGCTCCTGCAGGTCGGCCACGGTGGCGCCCTCGAGCAGCTCCATGACCATGAAGGGTTGGCCGAGCGGCGTGAGGCCGCCCTCGATGACGGGAACGACGCCCGGGTGATCGATCGAGTTCACGAGCTGCGCTTCGCGCAAGAAGCGCTGCCGGATGCTGGCGTCGTCGCCGAGCTCTCGGTTGAGGACCTTGACGGCGACCTTGGCGCCACCCGCGACGGGGGTCGCGACCCAAAGGGTCGACATGCCACCGTCCGCGAGCTTCGCGTCGATGCGCCACCGCTCGTTGAGGACGGAGCCGATCACGAGATCGACCTCATCCTACGGCAATGGCGGCGCCGGGGGCTACGGCCGAGATCGATCTCCGCCGAGGCGAGGGGCGCTAGAGCGCGGCGCGGACCGCACGGAGCGCGCGGTCGATCTCGTCGTCGGTCACGTACGGCGCCGGACCGAGCCGCAGGAGCTGCCCGCGGCTGTCGGCGAAGACGCCGGCCTGCCTCAGCTCGGCCACCACGCCCGGGGCGTCGTCGACCCGCAGCGCGACGAAGCCGCCGCGCGCGCTCGGCTCCCGTGGCGTGCGCACGTCGAGCCCGTCGAGGCCGTCGATGATGCGCGCGGTCTGGCGCGTGTAGAGCTCTCGGAGCGCCGCGGTCGTCATGCCCTGCTCCTGCATGAACCGCGTCACCGCGCGAGCTCGGTAGTGGCACGTCGGATCGTACGTGGCGCCAGCGAACGCGTCCTTGCCCAGCGGGCCGAAGCCGGCCCTCCGCGCGCCGCCCGCCACCGCGAGATCGGCGAAGCCCGCGAACCAGCCGCTCAGCACGGGCTCGAGCCGGCGCCCGGGTGGGACCCGCAAGAAGCACACGCCCTCGCCCCATTGCGCGTACTTGTACCCACCTCCGACGACAAAAGCGTCGGAGGCGCCGAGCGCTGCGACGTCGAACGGGATCACGGAGAACGCGTGGTAGGCGTCGAGCAGGACCTCGGCGCCCTTCGCGCGGGCGCGCGCCACCAGCTCGCCGACGTGCGGCACCACCGAGGACGTCTCGAAGAGCACGGTCGACGTGAAGACCGCCGCCGTGCGTGCGTCGACGGCGTCGGCGAGCCGCTCGGCGAGCGTGGCCACGGGCTCGGCCTCGACCCACGCGACCTCGACCGCGCCGTGCCGCTCGAGCAGCGCGAGCTGGCGTGTCAGCGAGTGGAACTCGCCCGTCGTGCACACGACGCGCGGGCGAGCCCGGAGGTCGAGCGCGCTCATCATGCGCACGACGAGCTCGTGGGTGTTCTGCCCGAGGGCGATCTCGTCGGGCCGCGCGCCGATGCGTGACGCGATCGCGTCTCGGACGGCGTCGGCGGCCGCGAAGGCCCGCTCCCACTTGTCGTCGACGCACTCCGCCGCGTCGTCCCACGCCTCGAGGGTCGCGTCGCGTGCGCAGTCCGGCCACGCTTGATGCGAGTGCCCCGTGAGCAGCACCTTGCCCGAGCGGAGGAACGCGGAGTAGTGCGGGCGGAGCGCGGCAGGATCGAGCGGGCTCACCGCGCCCCCTTGGGCCCGGTGCCCTTGGGCGTGGGCCCGGGAGCGCCCTTGGCGTGGGCGCCCTTCGAGGGCGGCGGGACGTCCTTCGCCTCGAGCTTGCGCGCGTTGCCGTCGCCCGAGAGCGTGGTCTTCGACGCGCGCGCGTAGGCCTCGGCGCCCTCGAACGCACGCATGAAGTTGCCGCCGAGGATCTTGAGCACCTCGGCGTCGCTCCTCCCTCTCCGCACGAGCTCCTCGGTGATCTTGGGGAGCCCGTCCACGCCGTCGATGCCCTCGGGCAACGTGTCGACGCCGTCGAAGTCCGAGCCGAGCCCCACGTGATCGACGCCGGCGACCTTGGCCACGTGGTCGATGTGGTCGACGAGGCGCGCGAGGGGTGGCCGCGCGAACGGCTCCGCCTCGCTCGCCTTCATGCGGTCGAGCGCCTCGCGGAAGCCGAACACGTCGTCGTGGAGCTTGCCGCGGAGCTTCTGGAGCTCGCCGCGGTGCGCGAGGAAGAAGCGACCGGCGCGGGCCGCGTACTTGGCGTCGACCAAGAGCGCCCAGAAGTTGATCATCGCCACGCCGCCGTTCTTGGCGAGCGCGACGAGCATGTCGTCGGCGAGGTTGCGCCGGTGATCGGTCAGGGCCCGGGCCGACGAGTGCGACGCGATGACCGGCGCCTTCGCCTCGCGCATCACGCCCCAGAACGTGTCGTCCGAGACGTGAGAGACGTCGACCAGCATGCCGATGCGCTGCATCTCGCGCACCACGTCCTCGCCGAAGCTCGACAGTCCCTTGTGGCGCGCGTCGGGCGGGCCCGAGAAGCCCGCCGAGTCGGCCCAGTCGTTCGTGTTGGTGTGGGTGAGCGTCATGTAGCGGACGCCGAGGCGGTGGAACGAACGGAGGGCCGACAGCGAGTTCTCGATCGCGTGCCCGCCCTCGATGCCCATGAGCACCGCGACCTTGCCGTCCTTCTTCGCGGCGCGGATGTCGGCCGCGCTCGTCGCGAGCACGAGGGCGTCGGGGTGACGCTCGATCTGCCGGTGCGTCACGTCGATGAGGTCGAGCGCGTGACGCGCGGCCCCGCCACCGAGCGACGTGGGCTTCTCCCAGTACGACGCGTCGACGTAGATGCTGAAGAACTCCGCCGTGATGCCGCCCGCCTTCATCTTGGCGAGGTCGGTGTGCACGGGACGTTTGTCGGGATTGGCGAGGTCGATGCCCGACGCGTAGAGCACGGTGGGGATGTCGTTGTGCGTGTCGACGACGATCGCCTCGGCGTGGAGCCGCTTGGCGCGCTGCTCGAGCGTCTCGTCCGCGGGCGGCGCGGGCTGGGACGGCGTGGCAGCGGAGGCCGGCGGCGTCGCGGTCGCGGCGATCGGCGCCGGCGTCGGAGGTGCTGCGGGAGGCTCGGACGGCGGCACGGCGGGTCCGCACGCCGCCCCCACGACGGCGAGGGCGAGGGTTCGAAGACGCATGGGCGGTGTGTAGTCGCGCTCGTGCAGGGGCGCCAGGCCTCAGCGTCGACGCGCCCGCGGCGCGGGCCCCGGCGCGGCGTCGCCCTCGGCCTCGGCCGCCTCTGCGTCGAGCTCCGCGAGCATCTTCTCGCGCGCACGCTCTCGCCGCTCGAGCGCGGCCTCGGCGATCGCCTCCGCTTGCGCCTCTGCGGGCGTGACGGCGCGTACGCGCAGGCGCCGCGGCACGTGCACGGGCTCGAGCGTCGTGGGGAGCGCGGGCGGCGGCACGTGCCCCCAGAGGTACGCCTGAGCCCGCTGCATCGCGCGGTCGGCGCGGCGCGCGCCGCCCATGCACGCGTTGGCCGCGCGACGGAGCGCGTCGCCCAACAGCACGGACAAGAGGCGCAGCAGCGCGACCAGCAGGCCACCCACCGAGAGGATGACCACGAGCCGCGCCACGACGAGCCCGACGGTGAGCACGAGGCGCACGACGAACGGCAGCTCCGCGAGACGCGCGGCGCGCCTCAGACGCCGGAGCTCCTTGGCGACGCGCTTGCGCTCACGCTTTGCTTCTGGGGCCTCGGGGACGGGCGCGGGCGGCGGCGGCGGCATGCTCCTCGACCGCAGCTCGGCGACCGCCATCGCCACGCTCGCGATGCGCCGGTCCGGATCGGGCTCGAGCATGCGCTCGAGGGCCGCGACGATCCCCGGTGGGGCGCCCGGGCCCACCGCGGCTTTCACGTCGATGCCGAGGCCCTTGTGAGGGAGGTCCTCGGGCTCGCAGCCCGTGAGGACGGTGATGGCCGTCGCGCCCACGCCGTACACGTCCGACGAGGGTCCTGCGCGCCCCTGGAACTGCTCGGGCGCCATGTAGCCGAACGTGCCCACGACCGTGCTCCCGCCGGCGGGGCGGAGCTTGTCGCGGACCGCGCCGAAGTCCACGAGCGCGAACGAGCCGTCCGGGCGACGCAGCACGTTGCCCGGCTTGATGTCGCGGTGCACGACGGGCGGCGCCATGCCGTGCAGGTAGCCGAGCACGACGGCGCAGTCCTCGAGCAGCCGCTCCACCTCCTCGGGCGAGAGGCGCTCCCCGCGCGCGAGCAGCTTCGCGAGGCTCTCGCCCTCGATGCGCTCCATCACGAGGTAGAGCGCGCCGTCCTCTTCGAAGTGCTCGACGTAGCGAGGCACCATCGGGTGACGGAGCGACGCGATGACCCGCGTCTCGCGCTCGGCGAGCTCGACGTCCTTCCACGCGCTCGCCTGCGTCACGTCGAAGCGCTTGATGGCGACCGCGCGATCGTCACGATGGTCGTACGCGTCGAGCGTCTCGCCCTGCGAGCCGACGCCGAGTGAACCCACGATCCGATATCGCCCGCCACGGAGCTCGTCCGAGCCCATGTCTTCTTAATACACGTCGCACGCCGCGTGCGGGCGGTGACGCTCGAGGGCGCCGATGGCGCGGGGCGACGCGCGGCGGTCCGGCCGGGTCAGTAGAGCGTGCCCACTTCGTAGAAGTTGCGACCGAGCTCCTTCTCGACGAAGGCGACGAGCTCGGGCGCGAAGGCGAGGCGCTTGTCCTCGACGAAGCGGCTCCCGCAGTCGACCTTGATGGCGAAGCGGTACGCCGCGCCGCCGCGGACCTCTTGGGCGCCGCCGCCGAACGGATCCTCGATGCGGGCCGTGCCTTTGGCCGGGTCGAAGGTGCGGCTGCACTCGTCGCACTCGGCGAAGATCCCGTTCGACATGGTGAAGGCAGGGATGAGCTCGTCCTCGTCCCACTCGAACTCGAGCTCCTCGCCGCACGCGCAGAGCGTCTCGAGCGGCGTGATGGTCTCGGACGCGGGGTACACGTACTCGAGCGCCCGGTGGATCTCGAACGTGAACGAGACGTCCCCCTCGGGCTCGAGCGAGAGCGGGTACTTGACGGGCAGCTTGCCCGACGCCGACACCGGCCACACGAGGCGCAGCTCCTCGCGGGACGGATCGTCGAGCCACTCGCGCGTCAGCTCCTTGGGCAGAGGCTCCACGTTCGCGACGAGCCGGGCGTCCTCGTCGTCGTCGTCGAGCTCGTTCTCGATCGTCCTCACCGCGTAGCCGCCCGTCGTGCGCGCCATCTCGGCCGCCGCGTCCTCGAAGCGGAGCGCGGCGAGCTCGGGCGCGCCGGGCGCGAGGATCCAGCCTTCCTCGCGCAGCTTGTCGACGAACTTCATCACGGTCGTGGCCGCCGGAGCGAACACGTTGCCCTTCGCGATCAACCAGCGCGCGTACCCGTCGCTCATCAGGCGTGCGAGCGTATCACGGAGACGCGCGGCAGGGCCGCGACGCGCGCGCCGACAGCAGGACCGTCGGACGCGACCGCCCGTCGTGCAGCGAGGCCCGTGTTGCCATATGCTTCGGCGCGCGAGCCGCGCCGTCGGCGAAAGAGGAGCGATGCGGATGACGACCAGCGCACACCAGAGGACGCCCGTGACCGCGAGCGCGGCCGCCATCGCCACCTCGCTGGCGATCGCCGTCGCGGCGTGCGGCGGCGGCGCCCCCATGAGCTCTCCCAAGTCGCCCGCGGAGCGGGTCGAGGCCGACCCCACCACGGTCGAGGAGGCGCAGGCGCGCATCGATCGCGATCTGCAGGCCCTGGGCGGAGGCGGTGGTGCAAGCACGGGCCTGACCGCGCCGGC
>JAGQJA010000038.1:15371-20055 GCA_020430845.1 Myxococcales bacterium | reverse complement strand
CGTCGACGGACGCCGACGGCGCGACGGACGTGTGCGCGACGTCGTGCCGAGCGCTCGCGTCGATGCGACGCTCGGTCGAGGTGCTCTGCCGTCTGGCGGGCGACGCCGACGAGCGCTGCACCAAGGCGCGCACGACGCTCAACGAGAGCGAGTCGCGCGTCTCGGCGCGCGCGTGCCGCTGCTGACGGAGCCGTACACCGCCGATGTACTCGAGGCTGCGGCCTCGTCGCCTCAGTCGGGACGTCTTGTCCTGCACGCCGCGCGTCAATTTCGTGACCGCACGGCGACGAGGAGCGTCGGCCTGCGCACGCACGCGACTAACACCATGTAACTACAGTTAAAATCGTGCGGCACGCGCATTGCTCATGGCGCGCCACCATGCGGACCGTCCTCCCCCTCGGTGTGCTGTCTGGCCTCCTCTCGGTGCTCGCGTGCACAGAGGCGCACGCCGCCTCGACCTTCGACGAAGCCACCGCCAAGCTCAGCCTCCCCAAGGACGCAGCGCGCACCTGGGACTTCGAGACGGGCGCGGCCCTCGTCGGCGCGAGCTTCGCCGAGTGGACCGTCGACGGCGGCGCGCCGTCCGTCAGCCTCGCGCCCCTCGCTTCGGCGGGCGACGCCGAGGCGCTGCTCGTCGCGGGCGACGCCGACCACGTCGAAGGCAACAGGGCCCTTCGCCTCTCGGGGCGTCGCGGGCTCGTGCTCTCGGACGCGGCGCTCTTCGACGGTCTCGCGAAGGGCAAGATGGAGGTCACGCTCTGGGCCCGCGCCGACGGCACGACGCCGCAGGTGTCGGTGATCTACGACCGCGACGTCGAGTCGGCGATCGGCTCGCGCACGCCGTTCGCCAGCGTCCGCGCGGTCCCCACGGGTCGCGAGACGTCCGACGGGTGGGCCGAGCTGTCGACCGGGCCGATCGACGCCTCCGTCTGGGGCGTGCCGGCGCGGGCCATCCTCGTGATGCCCTCGTACTACGCGGTCGACAAGGACGCGTTCGTCATCGACGCGCTCGACGTGCGGCGGGTCGACGGCAAGCCGATGGAGGCGAAGGCGTGCACCACCCAGAACGTGGGCGCCGTCTGCGGCGACGACGGCGACTGCATGTTCGGTCGCTGCGTCGCGTCCACCTTCACGTGGGGCGTGCTGCCCGAGGCTGCGCACCGGAGCGAGATCGCCGAGCGGTGGGTCCACTGGTCGACGCGCCTGATGGGCGACCGCAACGCCGCCGCGATCGGTCTCGCCAAGCTCACGCCCGACGCCCGCGCGCTCGCCAAGGTGTCGCGCTCCTCGCGCGAGTTCTTCGGCGGGATGAACCGCCTGGTCAACGAGCTGCGCGACAACCACACCTCGTTCGGATCCCCGGCGAACTACTCCTCGTTCGCGCCGCAGGTGCTGTACGGCACGTCGAGCGGCCTCGGCGCGTGCTTCGGCGTCGTCGACAAGGACATCATGGGCGGGGGCCGCGGCTTCGCCGTCTTCCGCGCCACGAGCGGCACGCCCCTGACGGGCAAGAAGCTCGAGCGCGGCGACGTCATCGTGTCGATCGACGGCCGCGACCCCAAGGAGTGGGTCGACGACGTCTGGCACACGTCGGCGCGCACGCTCCCCAACGATCCCACGTCGGACTGGGGCTCGGCGGCGGTCGACCTCTCCACCCTCATCACGGTCCGCGCCAACACCGTCACGGTCGCGCGCTGCGCCTCGGCCGACGCGTGCGACGCCGACCACCGCGAGGTCTTCACGCTCGACGTGGCAAGCAAGGCGTACCAGGCGGTCGTCGCCGACGCGGGCGGCAACGGCGAGAGCTTCGCGTGCTCCGCGCGCTTCACCGACGCCGTCGAGCGCCTGGCCCAGCCAGGCCGCGGCGAGGACGCCGTGTCCACGCAGACCGGCGCGGGCGGCGAGACGCGCGTGCAGTTCGACGGGTTCGTCGGACGCGGCACGTGGCAGAGCACGATGACCAGCGTGTTCTCGGCCCGCCCGGCGGCCGTCGTGATGGACGCGCGCATGGGCCACGGCGGCTACTACCAGACCGTCGAGCACCTCTTCCACCTGCTCCGCGGCACGAGCGATCCGATGGGCGTCTTCTCGGTCGGTCGAGGCAGCTACGACGAGGCCGACCCGGCGTGGCTGCTCGATCAGTACCGCGAGTGCACGACGAGCCGCGGCGACCAGTGGTCGTGCTTCGTCGGCAACGCGAACGGCTTCTTCGCCAACGTCGCCGACCCGCCCGGCAAAGAGACCAAGATCGCGTGGCTCAACACGTACGACGTGTCGGCCAACGACTTCATGCCGCGCCTCCTCAAAGGCCGCGCGGGCTTCCGGGTCTTCGCGCCCCACGCCACCGCCGGCGCGTTCGGCGCGATCTCGAGCCTCCCGTCGCTCTACCCCGGCTGGTCGGGCGGCAGCATCCAGGTGCAGGACGCGCGCTTCGCAGCGGGCTTCGACGGCGTGGCATCGGCGCGCTGGGAGAGCGGGCACGGCGTCGAGCCCGACGAGGTCGTCGCCGAGAAGCTCTCCGACGCGATCTCGGGCGTCGACACGATCCTTACGGCGGCCACGACGTGGCTCGCGAGCCAGTGAAGGAACCAGGCGAGACCATGAAGATCTGCTTCCAGTACGCAGGCCAAGGTGGCATCGGCGCGACCCCGTCGGAGCCGCCCCCTCCCCCGTCGGAGCGCGCCGAGACGCGTGAGGCGCCGGACGCCCTCGCGCGCTCGACCAAGCGCGCCAAGCTCGTCCGCCTCGTGGCCCTCGCGGCGCTCGCCGCGTTGGGCGCCGTCGGCTGCGGTGAGAGCGACGCGCCCGCGCCGGCGCGCACGGCCGCGACCGACGACACGGCCCCTCCGGCTGCCCCCGAAGCGCCCGCCAAGCGGCGCACGCTTGTCACGGGCAGCGCGCTGCCCACGAGCCCGGTCAACCTCATCGCCGACCCCGGCTTCTACCTCCTGGGCTACGAGCAGGGCTTCGGATCGTTCCTGACGTTCTACAACGACGGCGACTTCGCGGAGGTCACCTCGAGCGCCGACAGCCGCTCGCCGGCGGGCTTCGGCGGTCGCGTGGCCAACCTCAAGGACGCGTTCGCGACCGACACGAAGAGCCGCGCGATGACGATGCTCGCGAGCTTCGCGGGCGGCCCCGGCCCGTTCCGGGCCCAGGTGTGGGTCTCCAAGAGCGACGCGAAGGGCACGCCCGTGGCAGCGCCGACCTCCAAGTCCGCGCTCCAGATCAGCATCGCGGGCGGGTCCCCCGGCGCGTCCCAGGCCTATGACCTCACCGTGGACCCCGCGGCGACCCGCACCGCCGGCGACCGCACCTGGCTGCTCTACCGCGCCGACATCGCCGAGCCCATCAAGCACGGCGGCTTCTTCATGATCGAGACGGGCGAAGAGGGCGGGCAGTGGCAGATCGCCGCGCCCGAGCTCGTGGCCACTCCGCTGCTCGCGGGGCTGGCGACGCGCGATCTCTCGACGCGCTGGCAGGCCCGCTCACGCGCCCTCACGCGCCGTGAGCGCGACGCGGCGCGACGCTACGCGGCCATCCCGCCGCGCCTCGTCCCCGCGGCGAAGGCGCCGGGCGCCCAGCCCGCGCGCTGACCAAGGCGGACGGCGTCAGCCCGTGCAAGCGTCGCGCTCGACGCCGCGCGGTTGCTCGGCGCTCGCCGGGCTCGTGTCGCGCGCGCGCTCCCAGCGCTGGATCGTGCGCCGGTCGATGCCCAGCGCAGACGCCGTGTGGACCTTGTTGCCCCCGAAGCGGCGAAGCGCGTAGTCGACGTAGGCCTGCTGCAGCTCGTGCATGGTGACCAAGCTCTCGGCCGCGTTGACGACCGCGCCGAGCGCGTCGAGCGTGGCCTCCTTGGGCAGCGGACGCGGACGGCGGACGACGACCGAGTCGCTGTCGGCGGCGCGCGGCACCGACTGCGTGCGCGCGACCTTGCGTCGGAGCTCGACCACCTCGAGCATCTGGCGGAGCTGCGCGCCCACGAGGTCGAGCGGGCCCGCGAGCACGGTGGCGGCCCCACGGCGCGCGGCGCGGACGGCCTGATCGGGGCCGTGCGCGACGACGAGCACCGACGTGGTGGGCACCGCGCGCGAGACGAGCTCGAGCAGCTCGACGTCGGGCACGCCGCCCGCGATGACGAGCACATCGACCCCCACGAACGACGGCGGCAGCGTGCGCGCCGTGGCTCGCCGCACCCCACAGCCGGCGCGCGCCATCGTGTCGGCCAGCATGGTGGGCTGACCCTCGATGAGGATGGCGTTGAAGCGCGGCGACAGGGTGAGGGGATGGGCGACGACGTTCACTTGGGACCTCCGTGGGGGCTGGACAGGCACGCGCTCCATTGCAGGGGCCGTGCCGCCCGTAAGTGCTTGATTACACGCAGCATTGCGCTCGAATTCTGTGGACCTTCGCGACGCAGCGCCGCACCTCGTTGCGAATCACAACATCGGGCGCTGCTACGGTGAGCCGCGATGAAGGTCGCTACGAAGTTCGCCCTGGCGTTCCTCGCGTGCGGAGTCCTGAGCGTCGTCGTCTACTCGTACGTCGCCGCCAACCGAGAGGTCTCGCGCATGGAGCGGACCGCGTCGGAGGACCTCGCCGCCGTGGGACGCACGCTCACGCCCGCGCTCATGAGCGTGTGGATGCACGAAGGCGAGGAGCACGCGATCGAGCTCGTCGAGGT
>JAGQJA010000038.1:832-15275 GCA_020430845.1 Myxococcales bacterium | reverse complement strand
CGAGGCACGACGGCCACGTGGATCGGACCAGGCCCGACAGAGCCGCGCCGCATGTACGTCTACGTCCCGCTCTTGCGCGACGACGCGCGCCCCGCGGCGCTCGAGCTGTCGCGCCCGCTCGTGCCCCCCGGAGAGGCGTTCCGCGCCGAGCTCACCGAGCAGCTCGCGGTCTCGACGCTGGTGGTCGGGCTCGCGACGGCCATGGCGGTCGTGCTGGGCGCGTGGCTCGTGTCGCGCCCGCTCGAGCGCGTCGTCGCGCAGGCCCGCCGCATCGGCGCGGGAGATCTCTCGCAGCGCCTCGAGGCCAAGGGCTCCGACGAGGTCGCCGGTCTCTGTCGCGAGCTCAACACGATGACCGACGAGCTGCGCGACACACGCGCGCGCGCCGACGACGAGGCCAAGCAACGTATCCTGGCGCTCGAACAGCTGCGCCACGCCGATCGCCTCCGCACGGTGGGGACGCTCGCTAGCGGCATCGCCCACGAGCTGGGGACCCCGCTCAATGTCATCCTCATGCGCGCCAAGATGATCGCGTCGGGAGAGACGCCCAAGGACGAGTCGGCCGAGGCCGCCAAGATCATCGCGGCGCAGGCCGACCGCGTGACCAAGATCGTGCGTCAGCTCATGGACTTCGCGCGGCGCCGCGCCCCGAACCGCACCAAGGCCAACCTCGGGGACCTCGCCGAGCACGTGGCGCTCCTGCTCGACGCGCTGGCCAAGAAGGCGCGCGTGGTCGTCACGGTCGAGCGCGCCGAGGAGCCCGTGGAGGCCAACGTCGACCCGGGGCAGATCGAGCAGGCGATCACCAACCTCGTCATCAACGCCGTGCACGCCATGCCCGACGGCGGCGATCTCGTGGTGCGCGTGCGGCACGAGGAGGCGCAGCGCGACGACGGGACGGACCCCGTGCGCTGCGCCGTCATCGAGGTGGAGGACGAAGGCACCGGCGTCGCCCCCGAAGACCTCGAGCGGATCTTCGAGCCGTTCTTCACCACCAAGGGGGTCGGCCAGGGCACAGGGCTCGGCCTCTCGGTCACGCACGGCATCGTCGGTGACCACGACGGCTGGATGGGCGCCGAAAGTACGCTTGGAAAAGGTACGAGGTTCACCATATACCTACCTGTGTCATGAGCACGTCGAAGGGCCGCATCCTCATCGTCGACGACGAGGTCGAGATGGCCGCCATCACCTCCGAAGCCCTCGCCCGTCGCGGCTTCGAGACCGCCGTCCAGTCGAGCGCCGACGCCGCGTGGGAGCTCCTGAGCCGGGAGGACTTCGACACGGTCGTCACCGACCTCAACATGCGCGGCATGAACGGTGTCGAGCTCACGGAGCGCATCGTCAAGAACCGCCACAACGTGCCCGTCATCGTGGTCACGGGGTTCGGGTCGCTCGAGACCGCGATCGCCACCATCCGCGCGGGCGCGTTCGACTTCCTCACCAAGCCCTTCGACATCGAAGAGCTCGTGCTCGCCGTCGAGCGCGCCCTCGCCCACCGCGACCTGCGCGAAGAGGTGCGGCGCCTGCGCGAAGAAGTGCAGCGCGCCAAGTCCGACGACTTCATCGGCAAGAGCCCGCCGATGGCGCGCGTCTACGACGTCATCGCGCGCGTCGCCGAGACCGACGCCACGGTGCTCGTCACCGGCGAGAGCGGCTCGGGCAAGGAGCTCGTGGCGCGCGCCATCCATCGCCGCAGCAAGCGCAACGAGGCCAACGTGGTGGCCATCAACTGCGCGGCGCTCCCCGAGAGCCTGCTCGAGAGCGAGCTCTTCGGCCACGTGCGCGGCGCGTTCACCGACGCCAAGACGGCCAAGCGCGGGCTCTTCGTCGAGGCGAGCGGCGGCACGCTCTTCCTCGACGAGATCGGCGAGATGCCCCTCGGCATGCAGGCCAAGCTCCTGCGCGCGCTCGAAGAGAAGAGCGTGCGCCCCGTGGGCGGCACGGCCGAGGTGGCGTTCGACGCGCGGCTCATCGCCGCCACCAACAAAGACCTGGAGTCGCTGGTCGAGGCGGGCCGCTTCCGCGAGGACCTCTACTACCGCATCAACGTGGTGCACATCGATCTGCCGCCGCTCCGCGCGCGCGGCAACGACATCCTCGAGCTCGCGCAGTACTTCATCGTCAAGCTCGCCGAGCCCATGGGAAAGAGCGTCAAGGGCTTCTCGAGCGCCGTCGCCGATCGCCTGCTCAACTACGCGTGGCCCGGCAACGTGCGCGAGCTCCAGAACTGCATCGAGCGGGCGATCGCGCTCGCGCGGTTCGACGAGCTGACGGTCGAGGATCTTCCGCCCAAGGTGCGCGAGTACAAGCCCGCGAGCTTCGTCGTCGTCGCGACCGAAGACCCGGCCGACCTCGTCACGATGGAAGACGTCGAGCGTCGCTACATCCAGAAGGTCATGGACGCGGTCGGCCACAACAAGACGCAGGCCGCGAAGATCCTGGGCTTCGACCGGACGACGCTCTACCGCAAGCTCGAGCGCTACAAGATCGCGCCCGCGGGCCCCGCGTCTCAGGCCTGAGGCCGCCGACCGCGTCGAACCAACTCTTCGGTAGGTTTTCCCCAGCTCTCCCCGAGGGCGGCTGAGGCGGACCGCGGCAGCCCTCGTGCGCCATTTTCTCGAGTGATTTCATGGCTCGAGGCCTGGTTCGCGCACCGCGCCAGCGCGCCGCGGCGTACCCCGACATGCCCCCAGGTTCTCCACATGTGCGCCTGACAACCCTCACCTCCGTGGGCGGAAGACACGGCGTTACAGCCTGACACTCATTTTACATTGCAAGCGGTTTGTCAGATGAGACGCACCAGAGACCCGCGTATCAAGGTTACGTGGGCTGGTTCTTTCGCCGAGATCGAAATCACGCAGAGCGCGGCGGCGCTTCGCGGGCGATCCGGCTCCTCGCGTGCGGCGCCACGTTCGCCGGCGTGGCCCTCGCGAGCGGCTCGGCCGACGCGTACGAGATCAAGCGCACCGCGCGCGGCGAGCTCGTGCACTGGGAGAGCACCAGCATCGGCTACGTGCTCGACCCCAGCGTCGAGGCGGCCGTCCCCACCGGCGGCGACGCGGTGCTCGGCGCGATCGGCTCGTGGAGCGGCTCGGTCGGCGCGCCCGAGCTGACGGCCAAGCCGGGCGTGGCGCCCGCGACGCCGGGCTACGACGGCACCAACGCCATCTACTTCATGAAGGACGGCTGGGCGCCGGCGGGCCGCGCGCTGGCGATCACGGTCCTCACCTACGACTCCAACTCGGGGCGCATCCTCGACGCCGACATCATCTTCAACGGCAAGTACCGCTTCGCCGTGCTCACCGAGCCGAACGCGGCCGACGTCGCGCGCGCCGGAGACTCGGCCACGCGCCTCGCGAACACCGACGGCATCAGCCACATCGCCGAGGACGCGACGCCCGAGACGGCCCTCTACGACCTGCACCACGTCATCGCGCACGAGGTCGGTCACTCGCTCGGCATGAACGACGAGCTGGGGCGCAAGGACGCGCTCATGTACCGCTACTCGACGCCGAACGACGCGTCGACGCGCGCGCCGATGCCCGACGACATCGCGGGGCTCGCCGAGCTCTACAGCGCGACGCTCGACGCCAAGGGCAGCGGCTGCGGCGCGAACGTGGCGCCCAAGAAGCCCGGCGCGCGGCTGGGGTCGGCGGCGATGTTCGCGGCGCTCGGCCTGCTGCTCTTCCTCGTGCTGCGCGCCCGCACCGACAAGCGCGCCCGGCTCGGCTTCGTGGTGACCGCCGCCGCGAGCGCGCTGCTGCTTCTCCCGAGCGCCGACGACGCGGGCCCGCGCGTGGTGCAGGCCGCCGAGCTCGCCCCCGGTCAGGCGCGCGCGCACGTGACGAGCGCGCACACGGTCGTCGAGGGCGGCCTCTTCCGCACCGAGTTCCAGATCCAGACCGACGCCTGCCGCAGGAACGCGTGCCCGCCGTCGGCCACGGGCTCGGCGTGGGGCGGCACCGTGGGCAACCTCCGCCAGGAGATCGGCGGCTACTACGCGCCGACCGTGGGCGACGCGGTCGACGTCTCGTACGACAAGCTCCCCGACGCGCTCGCGCCGCTCGCGAATCCGCTCGGTGGCCGCGCGACGCTCTCGGCCGCCGGCGTCGTGCGCGTGCTCACCCGGGCGAACTGACGTCGTCGGGGTCGACGACCTCGAAGAAGCCGCTCGGCCGCCACGAGCCGCGGCCCGGGCGCATTCGCTTGAGGAGCAGCGCGCTCGAGCCCGCGAGCTCGAGCGTGGTCCCCGGCGCCAGCTCCTCGCCTTGGTGACCCGGAAGCGTGTGCGGGAGCGACGTGTCGACGCGCAGGCGCCAGCCCTCGCCCCACTCCTCCGACGGGAGCTTCACCGTCACCTTGTCGCGGCTGCCGTTGAGCCAAACGAGGAACGAGTCGTCCATGAGCGCGCTGCCGTCGTCGTCGGTCCAGCCGAGCGCGTCGCCCGCCACGAGCATGCCGAGCACGGCGCCCTTGGGCTCCTGCCAGTCGATGAGGCTCATCTCCTCGCCCGCGGCCGAGAACCACGCGATGTCCTTGCCGAGCTCGCTCCCGTCGACGCGCTTGCCCGACAAGAAGCGGGCGCGCCGGAACACGGGGTGGCGCATGCGCAGCGAGATCACGTCGCACGCGAGGCCGAGCAACGCCTCGCGCTCTTCGTCGAGGTCCCAGTCGAGCCAAGAGACCTCGTTGTCCTGCACGAACGCGTTGTTGTTGCCGCCCTGCGTCTTGCCCAGCTCGTCGCCGCTCGTGATCATCGGCACGCCCTGCGAGACGGCGAGCGTCACGATGAAGTTCCGGATCTGCCGCAGGCGCCGCGCTCGGATCTCGACGTCGTCGGTCTCGCCCTCGACGCCGCAGTTCCACGCCTGGTTGTGATCCCAGCCGTCGCGGTTGTCCTCGCCGTTGGCGAGGTTGCGCTTCTTCTCGTACGTGACGAGATCGCGCAGCGTGAAGCCGTCGTGCGCGGTCACGAAGTTGATGCTCGCGTGAGGCCGTCGCCCGCCGTCGTCGTAGAGGTCGCTCGAGCCCGAGAGGCGCGACGCGAGCTCGCCCACGGTGCCGGCGTCGCCCGTCCAGAAGCGCCGCACGCAGTCGCGGTACTGCGCGTTCCACTCGGTCCACAAGACGGGAAAGTTCCCCACCTGATAGCCGCCGTCGCCCAGGTCCCACGGCTCGGCGATGAGCTTCACGTCGCTCAAGATCGGGTCCTGGTGGATGATGTCGAAGAACGCGCTCATCTTGTCGACGTGGTCGATCTCGCGCGCGAGCGTGGACGCGAGGTCGAAACGAAAGCCGTCGACGCGCATCTCGGTCACCCAGTAGCGCAGGCTGTCCATGATCAGCTTGAGCGTCTGCGGGTGGAGCATGTTGAGGCTGTTGCCGCAGCCGGTGAAGTCCTCGTACAGGCGCCGGTTCTCTTTGCGCAGGCGGTAGTACGTGGGGTTGTCGAGGCCGCGCAGCGACAGCATGGGCCCCATCCAGTCGCCTTCGCACGTGTGGTTGTAGACGACGTCGAGCACCACCTCGAGTCCCTGCGCGTGCAGGCGGCGCACCATCTCTTTGAACTCCTCGACCTGACGACCGCGCTGCGCGGCGAAACGTTGGTCGGGAGCGAAGAAGCCGAGCGTGCTGTAGCCCCAGTAGTTCTTGGCGCCGCGGGCGGCGAGCGACCACTCGTCGGCGTGCTCGTGCACCGGGAGCAGCTCGAGCGTGGTCACGCCGAGGCGCTTGAGGTGCGCGATGATCGGATCGGACGACAGCCCCAGGTACGTGCCACGGAGGTCGGGCGGCACGTCGGGGTGCCGCATCGTCATGCCCTTGACGTGCGCTTCGTAGAGCACGGTGTCGGCCCACGCGATGCGCGGGCGCTTGTCGAGCGCCCAGTTGAAGCGCGAGTCGACGACCACGCCCTTGGGCACGCCGGCCGCGTCGTCGCGCGTGTCCATCGTGAGATCGTCGGCGGGCGCGTCGGTGCCGCCCAGGCCCGGCGCGGGCGTACCCACGAACGGGAACACGGCCGCGGAGTAGTCGAGCTCGCCGTCGATCGCGCGCGCGTAGGGGTCGACCAGGAGCTTGTGCGCGTTGAAGCGTAACCCCTCGGAAGGGTTCCACTTTCCGTAGGCGCGAAAGCCGTAGCGCTGACCGGGCCGCAGGCCCGGCGCGTAGCCGTGGAAGACGTGCGCCGTCGTCTCGGGGAGCGTGTGGCACGTCTCTCGGCCCTGCGCGTCGAACAGGCACAGGTCGATCGACGTCGCGTTCTCGGAGAAGACCGCGAAGTTGACGCCCTCTCCGTCGTAGGTGGCGCCGAGGGGGGTGTGGCGGCCCGGCCGGAGCTTCATCGTGCCGGCTTGGATATCACACTCGGAGGCGGCCCGACCGGGTGGCCAGCTCGCGGACCGCGCCGAAGCGCGATCGGACGTCGGCGTCGGACGCGAGCTCCTCGAGAGAGCGCGGGAGCCGCCACGTCCAGTTGACGTCGGACACGGTGCCCGGCGTGTTGATGCGCGCGCCATCGCCCAGGAGCTCCTGCGCGAGCACGAGCGTGAGCGACGAGCCCGCCGCGAAGAGCAGCCCCAAGAGGGCGAGATCGCGCTCGCGACCGGTCACACCGTCGCCGAGGCCCGCGAGCTTGCCCAGCTGCTCACGCTCCCACGGCTCGAGCTCGTCCCACCAGGACGTGATGGGCGCCGTGTCGTGCGTGCTCCACGTGGCCACGCTGAGCGGCGCGAACGCCCGCGGGTCGCGCGAGCGCGAGTCGTCGTCCTTCTCCCAGGGGAGCACCTTGTAGCCGGGCAGCCCGAGCTCGCGCATCGTCTCGCGCACGAACGGCGGGATGACGCCGAGGTCCTCTGCGATGAGGCGGCTCTCGCCCGACGGCGTGCGCCCGGCGGCCTGCATCATCGCCGCGAGCACCTTGCGTCCGCGCGCGCGCTGCTCGGCCTCGGTCTCGGGGACGAAGGAGCCCGGCGCGTCTCCCTTGCGCACCCACTGGCGGAAGAACCCGACCACGTGATCGATGCGCGAGCGATCGTAGAGGCGCGCGGCGTGAGAGGCGCGCGCGCAGAGCCACGCGAGGCCGTCTCGGTCCATCACGTCCCAGTCGTACACCGGCAGGCCCCAGCGCTGGCCGTCGGGCGAGAACGCGTCGGGCGGCGCGCCGAGCTCGATGTCGGTGCGAAACGCCTCGCGGTGCGCCCACACGTCGGCGCTCTCTTCGCCGACGATGAACGGCAGATCGCCCATGAGCTCGCAGCCGGCCTCGGCGATGCCCGCGCGGGCGTCGGCCCACTGCCCCAGCGCGATCCACTGCAGATACATGAAGTGCAGGACGCGCGTGCCGAGGCCGCCGTCGTCGACCGGATCGTGCGCGATGGCCAGCACCTCGGGAGCGCGGTCACGCTCGGGCGCGGGCCACGTGCGCCAGCCCCAGCCGTCGTGGCTCGAGCGGAGCGCGCAGTAGAGCGCGGCGTCGCGCAGCCACGCTTGCTCGGCGGCGACGAACGCGCGGAAGGCCGACGCGCGCTCGGTGCCCGCGGCCAGCTCTCGCTCGCGGAACCGGTCGAACGCGCTCCTCAGCGCGCGGTGCTTGAGGGCGCGGACGTCGGCGTAGCGGACCGAGGCGGCGCGGCGCACGTCTTCGAGCTGCGCCCGCCCGACGTCGCCCAGCGCGGCGGCGATGGCCTCCGCGTCGAGGTCGGGCACGGCGTCGACGTCGATGTAGATCGGGTCGAGCGCGAAGGCCGAGCAGGCCCCGTACGGGCTCGTCTCTCCGCCGGCCAGCTCGTGCGCCGGCAAGATCTGGAGGAGCGTCTGCCCCGCGTCGCGGAAGAACCGCGCCGAAGCCGGCATCGCCGTGATCTGGCCGATCCCCCAATCGCCCTGCGTCCTCAGGCTGAAGAGAGGGACGGTCACCCCAGACCGCCGCTCGGCTCCCGTGCTCGTCATCCTACCCTCGTGAATCCCGGCGTGTTCGCACATGCACGCCCTCCGCGCAAGGGCCTACGTCACTCATTTGTGAGGTGAGAGTACTCTGCGGCGCGACGCGAGGCGGGAACCTCGGCGGTTCGTGGGACACTATCACCTCATGCGGCGCGCTCTGGTCCTCACGTTGGCGCTCTCGGCGGGGGTGCACGCCGCGGTGCTCGTGCGCTTCGCCATCCCGCGGGCCGCCGCGACGGGCGAGCCCGCCGAGACTTCGCCGGCCACCCCCGAGAGCGCCGAGCCGGCGCCGCTCTTCGGAGAGACGTTCGAGCTCCCCGCCCCCGAGCTGGCCGACCCGCTGCTCGGCGGCGCCACGCAAGAGCCGCCCTCGGCGCCCGCGCCCGATCCCGAGGGGGAGTCCCCGCGCCCACAGCCCCGCCCCGCCGCGCGCGCGTTGCCGGCTCCTTCGTCGGCCCCCGCGGCCCACGGCGAGGGCGCCGCGGGGAGCGGCACGTCGAGCGTCTACGGGGCGGTGGGGGATCGCAGCGCCGTCGACCTCGCCACGGCGTTCACGCGCGGCTTCCCGCAGGCGGCGAGCGCCGATCCCGTCTGGCGCACCGTCCCGTTGGGCGACGCGGGCACCGGATCGGTGCGCGTGGTGCTCGACGAGGAGGGGCGCGTCGAGAGCGCGGAGGTCTCGGGACAGCCGTCACCGGCGCTCGCCGCGGGCATCCGGCGCACGATCGCGCTGCTGCGCGCGCGGCGGTTCACTTCACGCGGTCGGGTGACGGTCCTCTCGTTCGCGGCCCGGATCACCCCCGACAGCGTGCACGACGGTCTGCACGGGGACGTGTTCGCGATCGGCGGTAGCTTCGCCGGCGGAGAGGGCCAGGCCTTCTTCGCGCTCGCGACGGGTCGGCGCATCGACGTACGCGTCCGCATCGGGCGCTAGAGGCGCGCTAGAGGCCGAGCAGCGCCGCCGCGCGGACCTCGACGTCGTCGGGCCCTGGATCCGCGCCGGCCTTGCGGATCTGCATGCGCGCCTCCGCGAGGCCCATCTCGAGCGTCTGCAGGTGCTCGAGCGACTGCACCGACGCCGACGGGAGCGGCCGGGTGCGCGGCTTGAGGATCCACGTCGGGTGCGCGTGGAAGCCCACGGCGGGCTCGGGGTAGTCGCGATCGAAACGATCGGCGAAGTAGTAGTTCTGCATGACCAGCGTGAAGAGCGCGCTCTTGTGCCCGAGCAGCGGCTCGAAGCTCAGCTCGTACGGCTCGTCGATGATGTACGCGGCGTAGCGCCTCGCCTGCAGGGCCTCGACGAGATCGGGCGGCAGCTCGCCGCCGGCCCGTAGAACGTCGACGAGCGCGGCGAGGTGCAGGTGCCGCGGTGACGTCACGTGCCCGCGGCCCACGAGCACGACCTCCCCTGCCCGCTCGAGCTCGCGGACGACGCGCGTGACGTCGCGGGCCTCCTCCTCGTGGGCGCGCCGCGGCGCCGCGTCTGTGGGGTCGAACGCGAAGCCCATGAGCTGGAGCAGGACGAGGCCGCGCCACGCGATGCGCGCCGAGCGGCCGCCGCCGTCGACCCGATCGCCGAGGATCGCCACCGCGACGCTCGCGAAGCACGTCCACGGCATGATCACGTTGGGCCACCCGCCCAGGTGTAGCCGGGCCGAAGCAGACGCCAAGAGGGCCGCCGCGAGCAGCGCGCCGAACGGCACCAGGCGATCGGGCACGCCGCGCACGAGCGACTCGCGCTCGTCGGACGCGCCGCGCCGCGTCGGCCAAGCCCCTCGCGCCCGAGCCCCGGCGACGCCGAGCGCGTACGCCGTCGCGAACGTGAGCAAGAAGCCCTTGGAGAGATCGAGCACGAAGAACGCGCTGATCATCCGCGAGTCGACGCCGTGCGCGCGCGGGACCCGGAGGCAGTAGTACGTCCACCACCCGCCGGTCGCCACGTGGAGCGCGAGGCCCTCGACCAACACCACGAGCGCGCCCGCGCCGAAGAGCACGAGCGCGTCGCGGCGGCGGCCCGAGAGCGCGAGGCCGACCGCGCCGACGACGATGAACGCCACCGCCATCTGCTTGGCGAGGAACGCGACGCCGAAGAGCGCGCCGGCGACCGCGAGCGCCCGCGCAGTGCGCGCGCGGATGGTGAGGACGGACGCCCACGCGACGAGCGCGACGAACAGCGCGTCGACCCGCTCGAGGTCGAAGAAGTAGCTCGTGAACGCGTACGAGCCCAGGTACACGAGCGCGCCGCACGCCGCCCACGAGCGCGAGGCGCCGAGCGATCGGGCCATCGCGAAGACGCCCGCCGCCGCGGCGAACGTCGACCCCACGCTGACGGCGCGGCACGCGGCCGCCACGGACACGACGCGCGCCAGCCCTCCGCACAGCCAGTAGTAGAGGGGCGGGTACACGAACGCGACGTGCCGCGCCGAGGGCGCGGCGTAGATGGGCAGGCCGTCACGGGCCCGCTCGACGTGATCGCGGATCGCGCCCGTCATCCACTCGGCGTCGGCCGGGCTCTTGGCCCGCGCGATCACCACGAAGACGAACATGCCGACGAGCACGACGCCGAGACCCACCGAGAGCGCGAAGAGCGCCTCTTCGAGCCCGAGCCGCTTCGACGCCTCGTCCCTCTGCGCGGGGCGCGGGTGCGGCGCGTCGTTCACGCGAGCGCCCCGTCAGCGCGCGCTTGCGTGGCCGGCCACGTTGGGCGAGCGGCGCACGAGGAGGGCGAGGTCGCCGCGGCGCACGCGGAGCTCGAACGACTTGGGCACGAGCGCCATGGCCTCGGGCGTGGCGTCCCACATGAGCACGTGGTCGTAGCGCGGCTCGGCGTCGGCCCAGAACGACGACCACTGCGCGCGGAAGATCTCGGCGCACTCGTCGTCGAGCACGATGTTGCCGCGCGTGATCGCCCCGCACACCGTCTGCGGGCGCGCCATGCTGGGCGCGAACCCCTCGAGCACCAGGTGGTTGAACCGGGGCGGCGGCGGCTCGCTGTACATCACGGGGAACGAGCGCGAGTGCGCGAAGAGCAGCGGCGCGGCCGCGCGCTTCTCGACGACGTAGTAGCCCCACGCGTGGAGCAGCGCCGACGTGTTCTCGCTGTGGCCCTTGGAGCTGAAGAGGAGCGGGAGCAGCCGCGCGCCCTCGGGCACGTTGTCGATCGCCGCGGTGAAGTCTTTGCGGTCGCGATCGAGGCGCAAGAAGTCGGCGCCCATGCCTGCGCTGTAGAGGACGGCGGAGAGGGCGAGCGCGCCCGCGACGGCGCGGGGGAGGCGGTCGGGGACGCGCAGCAAGAGCGCGAAGCAGACGTAGGGGATGAGCCGCGAGTTGACGTGAAACCAGTTGGTCATCACGTACGGCACCAACATGTAGAGCATCACCAGCGCGAGCAGCGCGACGGGTGAGAAGAACGGGGGCGACTCCTTGCTGCGCATCAGCCCGTAGAAGACGAGCAGCACGCACGGCACGATGCTGGTGGCCGAGAGCTTGGTGAAGCCCCAGAACCACTCCGCCCAGAAGTGATAGAGCAGCTCCCACGTGGGCAGCAGGCGGTGGTAGTCGACGCCGGCCGTCATCGGTCCCACGTGCTCGAGCATGTGCTCGCAGACGGAGTACCCGCTCAGCGCGAGCGCGGGGACGAGCGGCGGCACCAGGTACTTGAGCCCGCCCCAGCGCGCGGCCCAGCTGGGCTTCTGCACGACGTGGAGCGTGACGAGCATGGCCACCACCAGCAGCGGGAACGCGTGCGCGTACCAGGTGACGGTGGAGAGGAGGACGACGCCGAGCGCCACGCCGAGCGAGGGCTTCTTGTCGAGGCGGTGCAGCCCGATGAGCACGAGCAGCGACAGCGGCACCGCGAGGGCGAAGTCGAGCATGCCCTCGGAGACGAACCAGTTGTGCACCATGGGCCACGCGAAGAGCGTGGCGACGAGGGTGCGCGAGCGGCTGCCGGTGAGCTCGAAGACGAAGCGCGGGATCGCGAACGCGTTGACGACCAGCACGAGCGCCGCGAAGAGCCGCGCCGCCAGGGCCAGCCCGAAGACCTTGCCGAGCGCGTGCAGCCAGACGAAGAGCGCGCCGTTCGTCTTGAAGAAGCCGTTGAAGACGAACTCGGGGTAACGCGACGGGTTCTGGATGACCGTGACGGCCGCGAGGTGGTTCGGCAGGTCTTGGTACGGCGGCACCTCGACCATGCAGAGCGGCCACGCCGACAGCACGAAGAGCACGGCGCTCAACGCGGCGAGCATCTGGGCCGAGCTCAGCCGGTCGAGCGCCGACGCAGCGCGGCGGAGCGTCACGACGCCCGACGCGGTGGGGACGCCTCCTAGGCCCGCGGCGGGGCCTTCAAGCAGCGTGGGGGCGACGTCAGCCTTCGACATGGGCAAGCAAGCGCGCGAGTTCCGAACCGAGCGGGGCATAGCAAAACCGGGCCCAGGGCGCCACCACGCGGTGGAAGGACGCACAAGCACGCTAACCCGTTGAAAAAGCGGTGTCCACGCCCAGACGCGCGGCGCACCCTGTCTCACCCGATCGCGACACGACGATCAGGGGGCGTGACTCACATGCACAGCGGGGCGGTGGATCGCTCTGCCCGGATCAAGAGCGTCTCAACGGCGTCCTCCTACTTGCACCCACTCTTGGCCGTGCTACCAACACGGACCCGGCGTTTTGGCACGCAGTATCGGCCGTCGCGGAGCCAACGCACTTACCCAGAAATCCAGGCGCGAACCGAGCCCGCGGCGACGCAGGCGAGTGGCTTTGCGTGCTTATCGTAGTCCTACATCGTCCCTGCAAGACGCACAATGAACTACATCGGCACACAAGTTGAAGACTCCAAGGCTCCGAAGGGGGCCGCGGCGGGAGAAGACTCGCAAAGCATGGATATTACTGCTGCTCACTCTCGCGCCTGGTGGATCGTCCGTGCCTCGGTGCTGGCTGCTGGCCTCGCGCTGGTCGGTTGCGCTGGCGAGGTCGACGGCGCCGACGCTGCGGGCATCTCTCCCGTGCTGAGCGCCGCCGCCCCCCGCATCTTCGGCGGCGAGACGGACGCCCCGGAGGACGCCTCGGGTGTCGTCGCGCTGCGCGTCGGGTCGGGCACGTCGTTCGAGCTCTGCACCGGCGCCCTCATCGCGAGCAACGTCGTCGTCACGGCGCGCCACTGCGTCACCAAGAACTACGGCACCAAGGTCTCGTGCGACGCGCAGGGGCGCTCGACCAACGGCAAGCACGTCGCCGGCGACGAAGAGCTGTCGAACATCGCCATCTACACGGGCAGCCAGCCGCGCTTCGCGTCGAAGCCCGCCGCGCTCGCCCGCGCGATCGTCGCCCCCTCGAGCTACTACCTCTGCGACTCCGACATCGCCGTGGTCGTGCTCGACCGCGACGTGCCCGGCAAGCCCTTCTCGGTGCGCCTGCACGCGCCGGCCAAGATCGGCGAGCACGTGCGCGCTGTCGGCTACGGCCAGAACGACAAGAAGCTCCCGCTCGGCACGCGCCTCCACAAGGCCGGGGTGCCCGTGCTCCAGATGGGCAAGGGCATCTCGGCGAGCCGCACCGCGCTCGGTCCCCACGAGTTCGAGGTCGGGCAGAGCATCTGCCAGGGCGACTCGGGCGGCCCGGCCATCAGCGAAGAGACCGGCGCGGTGATGGGCGTGGTCTCGCGCGGCGGCGACTGCAACGACAACTTCGGCCACGTCTTCACCACGACGGCGGGCTTCGGCACCCTGTTCGACGAGGCCTTCTCCATCGCGGGCGGCACCGTCGCTCCCGAGGGCGGCGAGTCGGTGCGTATGCCCGACGCCGAGGCGCTCGCGGTCGACGGCCTGGGCGAGGCGCCCAAGACCGAGGCGCACGCCGAGCCGCGGACGGGCTCGTGCAGCGCGGCGCCTGGTTCGACGAGCGGCGCGGGCATCGGTGGCCTCGTGCTCGGGCTCGCGGCGGCGCTCGGCGCCCGCGCGCGCCGTCGCTCGCGCTGACCGCCCTCGAGGCGAGGCGCTCGGTGAGGCCCTGAAAACGGCCGGGTGAGGCCGATTGGTCTCATTGCGCGACCGCGGATCTGCGCTACCGCGTGCGCGATGCTCCGCCACCTACCTCGCCTCACCTTCCCCCTCGTCGTCGCACTTCCCGCCCTCTTCGGCGCGTGCGCCGAGCCGCGAGAGGACGAGGGCGCCGAGCAGGTGTCGCAGCCGGTGTCGGCGTGCGTGGCCGGGGCGAGGCCCAGCGTGGGCGTCAAGCTCGTGCGCGTCCACGCGAGCCACGCGTTCGCGGCGCCGGTCGTCGCGGCGCAGGCGCCGGGCAGCGACGACTGGTACGTCGTGGAGAAGGGCGGCACGGTCAAACGTGTCGTCGCCGGCGCGGCGAGCGCGAGCACGTTCGCCGACCTCCGCGCGCGCGTGAACGCGGGCCCGAACGAGGCCGGCCTGCTCGGCATGGCGTTCCACCCGCGCTTTGCCCAGAACGGGCTCGTCTTCTTCTCGTACACGCGACCGAGCGCGGCGAGCCC
>JAGQJA010000038.1:0-749 GCA_020430845.1 Myxococcales bacterium | reverse complement strand
CAGCCCTACTCGAACCACAACGGTGGCGGCCTGGCCTTCGGCAAAGACGGCATGCTCTACCTCGGGCTCGGCGACGGGGGCAGCGGCGGCGATCCGCAGGGCAACGCGCAGAACAAGAACGTGCTGCTCGGCAAGATGCTCCGCATCGACGTCGACCGCGGCGCCACGTACGCGATCCCCGCCGACAACCCCTTCGCCAACGGCGGCGGGCGCCCCGAGATCTTCGCGTGGGGCCTGCGCAACCCCTGGCGCTTCAGCTTCGACCGACAGACGGGCGATCTGTGGGCAGGCGACGTCGGGCAGAACAAGTGGGAGGAGATCGACCGCGTCGTGCGCGGCGGCAACTACGGGTGGAACCTGCGCGAGGGCAAGGAGTGCTACGCGCAGCCGTGCACCGCGCCCGGCCTGATCGATCCCGTGACCGTATACGGGCGCAGCGAGGGCATCGCGGTCACCGGCGGCTACGTCTACCGCGGCACCGAGCTGCCTGATCTGCAGGGGCGCTACGTGTACGGCGACTTCGGCAGCGGCAAGATCTGGTCGATCCCCACCGAGGGACCGGGCGCGGCCTCGCCGACGCCCAAGCTCGTGGCCGACAGCGGGCTCAACCTGGGCGCGTTCGCCGAGGGGCACGACGGCGAGCTCTACGCACTCGACCTCGTGCGTGGTCAGATCTTCAAGCTCGCGCCCGACGCCTCTCAGAGCGTCATCCCCGACAAGCTCTCGCAGACCGGATGTTTCGCCGCCGC
>JAGQJA010000522.1 GCA_020430845.1 Myxococcales bacterium | reverse complement strand
CTCTTCTCGAGCGTGACGAAGAGCAAGTCGGTGCCCGCGCGCTCACACCGGTAGACGCCGGTTTGAATCCGCTTCACGCCTCCCTTGCTGTTTCGCTCGTCGAAGCCAGCGAGCACTTCGTCGAGGCTGTACGTGGCGTGCACACGTAGCGGTAGAGCGGTGAGCTCGCGCGGGAGCGGCGACGTCACGCGCCGGCTTCTGTCCTCCAGGACTTCGAGCAATTGGCGCAGCTCTTCACGCAGCGGGCTCTGCCAGAGCGCCCTCCACGCCGTCGCCATGCTCGAGAAGGGCTCTCGCACGTAACCGAGCAACATGAAGAGGAGGCGCTGAAGTCCGCTCGTCGCGTCCGCGGCGGGCGGTTCGTGAGCGCGGACCAGCTCTCGGAAACCTCTCAGCCGAAACTCGTCATCGATGTGGAGGATGCGCGAGAACGCTCGTTCGATCTGGTCGTCGTCTGGCCCTCTAGCGGGCAGCCCGAGGCCTGCGGCGCGCTGGAGAGCGGTCCATGTTCGGCCGTTGGCGTAGAGGTCCTCCAGATCCACCTCGGCCTCGCGGAGGAACGTCGCAAGGTCGATGTGCGCCCCGCTGGCCGTGAGGGCGCGCAGGTCTTCCACGAGGTCCTTCACGCCCGAGCCGACCTGATGACGAATGTTGTCGAGGACGGCGCGCTGCGCCTGCTGGTCGAGCTGGATGACGCACCCCGCGGGAAGCGACGGAAAGCCGCGCTCGATCTCCCGCTGCACGCTGCGACGCGTCCCGCCGACCACAGCGCGAAACCTCAGGTCGAAGCGAAAGCGACGGTGGGCGTCGCCGATGAAGTCCAGCACGGTGAGACACTCTTTGCGGTCGTTTCGTCTTAGGCCGCGCCCAAGCTGCTGCAGGAAGACCGTCGCGCTCTCCGTGGGTCTGAGAAAGAGCACGGTGTCGACGTCCGGGAGGTCGACACCCTCGTTGAACAGGTCGACGCTGAAGATGCACCGGAGGTCGCCCGCGCGGAGCTCATTCAACCGTGCGGCGCGCTCGTGCGCTTCGGTTGCGGCGGAGACAGCGCTGGACCGGATGCCCGCCTCCGTGAACACGCGCGCCATGAGCTCGGCGTGCGCGACGTCGACGCAGAAGCCGAGAGCGCGCATCGCCTGGACGTCACGCACCCGACGCACGACCTCTTGGACGACGCGGCGCGCGAAGAGGTGATCCGCGGTGTACACGTTGCCCAACGCGCGCGGGTCATATCGGCCGCGGGACCACGCCACCGCGGACACGTCCGGCGCGCCGCCGACACCAAAGTATTGGAACGGACTGAGCAGCCCGTCATCGAGGGCTTTCCAAAGTCGAAGCTCCGACGCGACGCGGCCATCGAAGTGGTCGAGCACGCTCCTGCCATCGGCGCGCTCCGGGGTCGCGGTGAGTCCGAGCAGCACGCTCGGCTGAAAGTGAGCGAGGAGGCGCTCGTAGGTCTGGGCGGCGGCGTGGTGGAACTCGTCCACGACGAGGACGTCGAAGGCGTCGCGCGGGATCGCGTCGAGCTGGTCCGTGTGAAGCGACTGAACGCTCGCAAAGACGTGCTTCCACCGGTCCGGCCGGTCGCCGCCGACGAGCGTCTCGCCGAACGAACCGTCGCGCAGCGCGACCCGGAAGATCCTCCTGCTCTGCTCCAAGATCTCTCTGCGATGGGCGACGAAGAGCAGCCGGTCGTTTGGCAACTCGACGCGCAACCGCTTGTAGTCGAGCGCCGCGACGATTGTCTTGCCGGTGCCTGTGGCTGCGACGACGAGGTTCCGACGGTGACCTCGCGCTCGCTCACTCGCGAGATCGTCGAGAATCTCTCGTTGATGCGGGCGCGGCTCGATGTCGAGGAACAGGTACGGAGCGAGCTCGGCGCGGCGCGCGCGTCCGACGGCCTCATCGAACTGCTCGGGCACGTAGGGGTGAAAGGTATCTGTATCTTCCCAGTACTGCTCGAACGTCGCGCCGAACTTCTCGAGCAGCGCGGCGTTATCGGCCGCGGCGAGACGTACATTCCACTCGAGACCATCTAGCATCGCCGCAGACGATAGGTTCGACGACCCCACGAACCCCGTAGAGAAGCCCGTCGCCCGATGAAAGAGCCAGGCCTTGGCGTGCAGGCGTGTCCGCGTCGTGTCGTAGGAGACTCGGACGTCGGCGCCCATCGCCGTGAGCTCGTCCAGCGCGCGACGCTCGGTGGCCATCATGTATGCCGTGGTGAGGACGCGCACCCGCGCACGTCCCCGCGCGTCGTGCGCCTTTCGCGCGCAGAGCGAGCGCAGCTCGTCCTGTACGAGTCGAAGTCCACTGAACTTCAGGAACGAGCAGAGCAAGTCGACACGATCGGCAGAGAGGAGCTCCCTGCGAACCTCGGGGCCCAGGCTCACATCGTGAGGCCCGTTGACCAGTAGATCGCTGATCGATAGCGGGATCGTGGGATGCTCCGGCGAGGCAGGGTGCGCGGGAGGCGCGACAGGCTCGAGGACCGCTCGGAGGCGACGCGCAGGGGGCGCGAGGAGATCGCGCGCGCCGACGATGCCCGCGGCCGCGTGCTCTTGCAGCAACGCGAGCACGCGATTCGCGAGGGTGAGCTGCGCCGCGGACTTGTCTTCGCCCGACACCGAAGCGAGCGCTCGGACCAGGCACTCGTGCAGCACCCGCGCTAGCGCCACGCTGCCGTGGTGAGGGTCGAGCTCCGCGACGCTCTTCAGCTCGGGGGCCAACGCCGCGAGCTCGTCCTCGAGCCCCTGCGTGACGGGCGCGTCATACAGGCCCGGAACGGCAGACCGAGTGCGGCGTTCCTTCATCCCCTGGCGTGAGGCTACTTGGGTGATAACGGCACCGCAATGTGCGTCTACTCACCGCCCCGGAGCCCGCGACCCCGCGACCGCCCGCCACTCCCGCAGCGCCCGCGCGAACATCCGGCTCAACGCGTCGTCCTTCTTCTCGACGTGCTGCGCGAAGCGCGCGAAGTCGACGCACAGCTCGTCACCCCCCGTCGCCTCCGGCTGCACGTAGATCACCTCGACTGCCGCCTGGGTCGGCTCGACCTCGATCGCCTCGAGGCGCGCGCGCAATCCGGGTTGCGCCGTCGGATACAAGTGCGCCTCGAGATCCGCGGGCAGGCGCAGGTACCCGAGGCGCGCGAGCGCCGACGCGAGGTGGTGGTACTTCTGGTGCGCCGACGTCGCGAGCACGATGTCGCGGATGCCGCGCACGATGGGCTCGAAGCCGATGCTCTTCGCCTTCGCGAGGTAGTCGTCTTGTGCGTCCC
>JAGQJA010000521.1 GCA_020430845.1 Myxococcales bacterium | reverse complement strand
ACGCAAACGCAAACGCAGACGTCAGCGAAGCCAAGGACCCCTCCCCCGAAGACCCGCCCGCCGCCGCCGCGCCCAAGACCGACGACGACGACACCGACGCGATCTTCGAGACGCTCTGGGACCGCATCGACGCCGCGTGGGACGACGAGAAGACGCACGCCGCGCTCCTCGAGTACGCGCTGCGCACCGAGATGCTCCCGCAGCTCGCGGGGCGCTACCGCAAGGTCAAAGACGCCTCGCCCGAGCGCGCCGAGCGCGCCCAGAAGAAGATCGACGGGATCGTCATCGCGCTCACGCACGTGATGATGTCGCAGAAGTCGCCGCTCCCGCAGAAGGTGCCGTGGCAGCTCACGCTGAGCGTGGGGATCGCCTGCATGCTGGCGCTGCTCTACCTGGCGCGCATCATGCTCTTCGTACGGTGACGAGGCGCGCGGCCAGCTCGATCGCCGCGCGCATGCCGCTCGGGTCTGCCGTGCCCTTGCCGGCGATGTCGTAGCCGGTGCCGTGATCGACGCTCGTGCGGATGATCGGCATGCCGAGCGAGACGTTGACCGCGTCGCCGAAGCCGATGAGCTTCATCGGGATCGTGGCCTGATCGTGGTACATCGCCACCACCGCGTCGTAGGGGCCGCGCACCGCGTGGCGGAACGCGGTCTCGGCGCCGATGGGTCCCACCACGTCGGCGCGGACGCGGTCGCCCGCGAGGCGCGCGCGCGCGAGCTCGATGCCAGGGACGATGGCCGTCCGCTCTTCTTCGCCGAGCAGGCCGCCCTCGCCGGCGTGCGGGTTGAGCGAGCACACGGCGATCCTCGGGCGCGCCTCGCCGAGATCTCGCGACAGGCGCGCCGTCCAGTAGATGGCGCGTGCGACGCCCTCGGGGCGGATGGCGCGCGCCACCTTGGCGAGCGGCAGGTGCGTGGTGACGAGCGACGTCGTCAGCTCCTTGGAGCAGAACGCCATCACCACCTCGCGCGCCCCGACGCGCGCGGCCAGGTGCTCGGTGTGGCCCAAGAACTTGGCGGCGCCCCGCGCGCCCGACCGCGCGATGGCGTCCTTGGAGACCGGGCCCGTGACGATCGCGTCGGCCTCTCCGCGCGTGACCATGTCGCAGGCGTGGTCGATCCACGCGAGCTGCGCGCGCCCCGACACGGCCGTGGGGCGCCCGGCCCAACGGTCGCGGCGCTGGAGCGGGGCAAACGGCGCGACGACGCGGATCTCACCCGCGCGCTTGGCGTCGCCCGCGCCCACCACGCGCCGCGGATCGACGCCCACGCGCCCCGCCGCGTCGCGGAGCGACTCGAGATCGCCCACGAGCACCAGCTCGCACCCGCGCGCGGCGGCCGCGACGCGCACGCTGACCTCGGGGCCGACGCCGCACGGGCAGCCCACGCTCAGCGCGAGCCTCGGCCGCGGGCTCACCCTCTTGGACCGGGTCGCGAGCCTCGGTCGCGGCTCGCCGCTCTTCTTCGCCGTGGTCATCCTCGTCCCCCCTTCGCGCGCGGACGCGCCTCGTCGCCCTCTCCAGGCGCGCCCGGCGAGCGGAGCTTGTAGCCCGCGCCGCGCAGCGTCTCGAGGGGCAGCGCGTCGCCGAGCTTCATGCGCAGGCGCCGCACGTGGATGTCGACGGTCCGCGGTCCGCCCTCGTAACGCGCGCCCCACACGCGCGTGAGCAGTCGATCGCGCGACAGGACACGTCCGCGGTTCTGCGCGAGGAACGACAGCAGCGCGAACTCCTTGGCGGTGAGCGAGACGGCGCGTCCGTCGACGAGCACCTCGTGCGCGGCGCGGTCGACGACGATGTGGCCGATCTTCTGGCGCTCCTCGGTGGCGAACTCGCTGCGCCGCCACTCGAGCTGGCGAAGGCGCGCGTAGAGCTCCGACGGCGGGCACGGCACCACGATGAAGTCGTCGAACCCGGCCGACGGCTCGACGCGCGCGATCTGGCGCGGGGGTACGGCGAGGATGGCCGGCACGTCGGCGAGCTCGTCGACCTTGCGCGACGCGCGCAGGATCGCCGCGGCGAGATCGGGCCGATCGCCGGTGTCGACCACGAGCGCCCGCGCCGTCGCGCCATCGTCGACGAAGAGCGCGCGCGCGTCGTCCCACAGGTCGAGCACGCGCACCTCGGCGCCGAGCGTGCGCAAGAGGCTCGCGACCGACTCGTCCGTCTCCGCGATGAGCTTGTGTCCGATGACGACGACGAACGGTGTCACCGCGCCTCCGCGCTCGAGCCGCCCCGCGCCCGTCAGACCTTGGTTCCGCCGACCGTGATCGAGGAGATCTTCATGGTGGGGCAGCCCACGCCGACCGGCACGCTCTGCCCGTCCTTGCCGCACGTCCAGATGCCGTCCGACACCTCGACGTCATGACCGAGCATGGTCACCTTGCGCAGCACGTCGGGACCGTTGCCGATGAGGTTCACGCCCTTGAGCGGCGCGGTGATCTTGCCGTCCTCGACCAGGTAGCTCTCGGTGAGCGAGAAGACGAAGTCGCCGTTGGCGATGTCGACCTGCCCGCCGCCGAACTTCTTGGCGAAGACGCCGCGCTTGACGGTCTTGAGGATCTCCTCGGGATCGTGCGGGCCCGCGGTGAGGATCGTGTTCGTCATGCGCGGCATCGGCGCGCAGGCGAAGCTCTCGCGACGCCCGTTGCCGCTGGGCTCGAGCTTGAAGTGCTTGGAGCTCAGATGGTCGTGCATGTAGCCCACGAGCTTGCCCTTCTCGATCAGCACCGAGCGACGCGGCTCGTTGCCCTCGTCGTCGACGTTGATGCTCCCTCGCGACTGGAGCAGCGTGGGATCGTCGACGACGCTGCACAGCTCGCTCGCGACCATCTGCCCGATGCAGCCGCTGTAGTTGCTCGTGCCCTTGCGGTTGAAGTCGGCCTCGAGGCCGTGACCGACCGCCTCGTGGAGCAGGATGCCGCTGTCGCCGGGCGCGAGCACGACCTCCATCTGCCCGGCCGGTGCGTCCTGGGCGTCGAGCATCGTGACGGCGAGCCGCGCTGCCTCCTTGGCGTGCCACTCGGGCGACTTGCCGTCGAAGTAGCCCATCGTCATGCGCCCGCCGCCTCCCGACGAGCCCTCTTGGCGCTTGCCGTCCTTCTCGGCGATGACGCGGATACCGAAGCGCATGAGCGGCTGCACGTCGCGTACGAGCTTGCCGTCGGACGTGATGATGAGGATCTCGCGGATCTCTTCGGCGAACGAGCACTCGACCTTGACCACGTGCGGGTCGAACGCGTGGGCGGCCTTGGCGGCGCGCTCGAGGATGGCGCGCTTGTCGACGCCGCCGACGTCGAGCGTGACCTGCGCGAGCTCGTAGCGCTCGGGCGTCGACCGCGACGTGGGCGTGGCGGGGGCGCTGCCGCCGCCGGCCGTGGCGATCTGCGCCGCCGTGCGCGCGGCGTGGCGCATCGCGTCCTCGTCGAGGCGCTCGGTGTAGGCGTACCCTGTCGCGTCGCCGAAGAGGGCGCGCACGCCGAGCCCCATCGACACCCCGCGCGACGCGCTCTTGAGGATGCCCTCGTCGAACACGAGGCCGCCCGCGGCGCGGTACTCGAAGAACAAATCCGCGTAGTCCGCGCCCTTGTCGAGCGCGGCGGTGAGCAGCCGGTGGGCGAGCTGCGGGTCCATCTCGTTGGGCCCGCCGGGGGCAAAGGGGGCCTTGTAGAGCGAGGAGCGTGACGCCATGGGGGCACGGTACCCCAACTGACGCGGCGGGCCAGGGCTTTCGATGTCGCAGGATCGGCGTGTGGGTAGGTCTGCGGTCGCGCTCACGCGACAGGGCAGAAAAGCGTCACCTCGGGCCTACCTCGTTGCGGAAGTAGGCAGCGGCCCAGAAAGGGAGCTATTCTCCGATACACGGTGGCAAAGGAGATCCGCTCGAGCCACCACCACGTCGCCGCGATCGAGCACCGAGCCGTCGGGGGGCCGACGAGGAAGCATGCATCGCGCCTTGTGTCGCTTGTCCCCAACCCCCAACCCGCAAGCTAGATCTCACCAACGTGGCGATTGATCGCGAAAAGGTGCTCCAGGCAGCCCAGAAGTACGTCGAGAAGCGTAAGTACGACAAGGCTGTCCAGGAATACCGCAAGCTCATCGACGCTGATCCGAACGACGCTCGGACTCAGCTCAAGGTGGGCGACTTGCTTGCGAAGCAAGGGGCGTACACAGAGGCCGTCCAGACCTACGAGATGGTCGGCAAGCTGTACGCGCAGCAGGGCTTCGCCCTCAAGGCGATCGCCGTCTACAAGCAGATCCGCGAGATCATCGCCAAGCACGTCCCGCAGATCGAGGACCAGTACGCGCACATCCCGCCCAAGCTCGCGGAGCTGTACCAGCAGCTCGGGCTGACGAGCGACGCGCTCGCGGCCCTCGACGAGGTGGCGACGCGCCTGCAGCGGCAGCAGCGCGACCAAGAAGCGCAGGACGTCTTCCGCCGGATCGTCGAGCTCGACCCGACCAACCCGCTGCCGCACCTGCGCCTCGCCGAGGCGCTGAGCCGCGTGCGCGACATCGACGGCGCCGTCGAGGAGTTCAAGATCGCCGCCTCGCAGCTCGCGGGCATCGGCCGTCGCGACGACGCGCTCAAGGTGCTCGAGCGGTTGCTCCATCACAAGCCCGACCCGGAGCAGGCGCGCGTCGCCGCAGAGCTGTACCTGACCCGCGGCCACCCGGCCGACGGGATGCAGGCGCTCTCCAAGCTGCAGATCTGCTTCCAGGCCAACCCGCGCGATCTCGACACGCTCAACCTGCTCGCGCGCGCGTTCAACGCGATCGGTCAGGGCGCCAAGGCGATCGAGGTCCAGAAGGAGATGGCCCGCGTCGCGCGCGACACCGGACGCGCCGACGTCTTCCGCGAGATCACCGAGCGCCTCTTGCGCGTGGCCCCGCAAGACGAGGCCGTGCGACGGCTCGCGGCGCAGGCCAGCGGAGGAGACGCGCAGGCCTACGGCACGTCGGGCCAGTACGGCGCGGTCGAGGCTCCCCCTCCTCCGCCGCCACCTCCTCCGCCGCCCCCTCCCCCGCCCGCGCCCTCGGCGCCTGCGTACGGCGGCGGCTACGCGCGACCGATGGTGGCCGAGTCGCTTCCTCCCGAAGAGGCCGAGCTCGAAGAGGTCTACGAAGAGGAGCCGGAGTACGAGGCCGTCGAGGCCGAAGAGCTCCAGGACGCCGAGGCCGAGGAGTACGCGCAGTACCAAGACGATCCGTACGCGGCCGAGGGGCAAGGCGAGGCCTACGCGCAGCCGGCCGACCCGTACGCGGCCGAGCAGCCGGCGTACGGCGAGCCGCAGGCCTACGGCGAAGCGAGCTACGAGCAGGCCGAGTACGTCGAGGGCGGCGAGTACGTCGAGGGCGGCGAGTACGTCGAGGGCGGTGAGTACGTCGAGGGCGGCGAGTACGTCGAGGGCGGCGAGTACGTCGAGGGCGGCGAGACCGCCGATCAGGGCTACGGCCCCGGCGGCCAGTACTACGGCGACGACTACGCGGGCGCGGCGCCCGAGCTGAGCATCGAGGCCGCCGAGGAGCTCGGCGAGGCGCCCGGCGACGTCACCGGGCAGATCGAGAAGATCATCGCCGACGCGAACGCGTTCCGCCGCGTGCGTCTCTACGCCAAGGCGCTCGAGACGCTGCGCATCGGCCTCGAGCTCGAGCCGCGCTCGATGGATCTCCACGAGGTGTGCCGCGACGTGCTGCTCGAGGCCGGCCAGACCGACGAGGCCGTGCAGGAGATGCTCGTCATCGCGAGCCTGTTCGTCGACGCGCTCGACGGCGAGTCTGCGGCGCACGCGCTGCAAGACGTGCTCGCGTTCGACCCGCAGAACGCGCGCGCCATCGAGCTGCTCCAAGAGCTCGGCTACGAGATCGTCGACGAGACCGAAGAGGCCGGCGAGGCCGGCTACGCCGAAGAGGCGTTCGACGACGGCAGCGCGCACGAGCGCCTCCCCTCGTACGACCTCGAAGAGATGGGCCCGGCCGACGTGTCGGCCCACTACACGGACCCGCCCCAGGTCTACGTCCGCGGCACCCCGTCCGAGGGCGTCGAGGCCGCCGACGACGGCGCCTCGGGCGAGTCTCCCCTGCCGAGCTTCCCCCTCGATCCGGCCGAGGCGCAGCGCGCCGCGATGGACGCGGGCGCGGAGGCCGAGGATCGTACGGCGTACTTCACCGGCGGCGCGTCCGCGTCGCGACCGCCCGCCGTGGCCGCCGCGGCCAAGATGGAGCTCGAGGACGCGCTCGAGGAGGCCGAGTTCTTCGCGACCCGCGGCCTCTTCGACGACGCGCGCGTGATCCTCGAAGAGCAGCTCGTCCGCCACCCCAAGAACCCGCTCGTCCGCGAGCGCATGGCGGAGCTCGACGCGCTCGAAGAGAGCAAGAAGGGCAGCGGCGCGCGCGAGAAACCGCAGAAGGACCGCGCCTTCGACATCGCGGCGTCGCTCGACGCGCTCGAGGAGAACGAGCCGCGCCCGAGCGCGCCGGGCTTCTCGTCGGCCGGTGAGCAGGTCGACGTCGAAGAGGTCTTCGCCAAGTTCAAGGAGGGCGTCGCCGCGCAGATCAGCGTCGACGACTCCGACTCTCACTACAACCTCGGCATCGCCTACAAAGAGATGATCCTCCTCGAGGACGCGATCCGCGAGTTCGAGCTGGCCGCGCTCGACCCCAAGCGCGAGTGCGTGTGCCGCTCGATGATCGGCATGATCCAGATCGAGCGCGGCAACGTGAACGAGGCGATCGAGGCCTTCTTGATGGGCCTCAACGCCCCCGTGAAGGACCCGCAGCAAGAGACCGTCCTCTGCTACGAGATCGGCGCCGCGTACGAGGCCAAGAAGCTCTCGAAAGAGGCGCTCAGCTACTACCAGAAGGCGATGCGTCGCGATCCCAACTACCGCGACGTGCAAGAGCGCGTGCGTCGCCTCGCGCGCGCCGAGCAGAAGCCCGCAATGCGCGCCGCCGTGGGCGCGGACGACGAGTTCGACCGCGCGTTCGACGATCTGCTCAAGTGAACCGGGACGGAGCTCGAGGCGTGAGCCGTCTCGCGCGCCCGATCAGGGCGTGCACTCCACGACCTTGGTCCCGCCGCCGAGCATCGGGTAGCGCAGCGTGAGCCGGTTGGGCGCGCTCGTCCACGTCCCCACCTTCACGCTGTTGCCCTGATCGAAGTAGCCGTCGCAGCGGAGCGCCGTCGTCGTGCGCTGGTTCACGCACCGCGCGCCCTGCGTGGCCCAAGGGTCGCCGAAGCCGTTGCACGCCCACACGCGATCGCACACGCCGCAGGCGCCGCCGGCGGCGCCCGAAGAGCTGCTCGTCGACGCGCCCGACGAGGCGCCCGAGGAGGACGCGCCCGAAGAGGACGCGCCCGAAGAAGAAGATGTCGAGCCCGTCGACGACGCACCCGAAGAAGAAGACGTCGAGCCCGTCGACGACGCGCCCGACGAGCCCGACGACGCGCCCGCGTCCCCGCCGGGGTCGAACGGGTCCCACGGCATCGCGCCCGCGCCGTCCGAGGGCGCCGACGGACCGGGCGGATCGTCCTCTGCGCCGGTGCGCCCCGCGCCGATGGCGCAGGCGGTCATCGCGGCTCCGACGGCGAACATGGCGAGGGCGCTTCGCATGGCACCCCGTGATACGCGGGCGCCCGCCGGACCTTCCCTCCCCTGCCTCGCGT
>JAGQJA010000520.1:10716-14100 GCA_020430845.1 Myxococcales bacterium | reverse complement strand
GGCGCGCCCCACGGCTCGCGCTCGATCCGCACCCCGTCCGCCGTAAGCGCTCGGCATCGCGCGACTTTCACGTGCGCGCCCCCTGGCACATCGCCTGCTCTATCGCCTCTCCGAGAGGAGCGGTGGTCATGGTGTCGATTCTTCGCGCGGTCGGTCGGTGGTGGCTCTTGGCGGTGGTGGCCCTCGCGGTCGCGGCGGGTTGCACCGTGGCGCCGGTGGAGAACGAGCCGCTCCCGGTGCTGCCCGAGCGGCAGCCCCAAGAGGAAGACGCGCCCGTCGACGTGCCCACCCCCACGACGTGCACCGACGCGTGCAGCCTCGGCTTCGCCGAGTGCGACAGCACCGAGGCCGCGCGCGTGTGCGAGGACGACGGCGCCGGCTGCCCGCGGTGGACGACCAAGACGTGCCGCCCGGGGAGCACGTGCCTGGGCGCGCCCGACAACTGCCTGGGCGAGGCGCCCGTGTGCACCGACGAGTGCCCGACCGAGGGCGCCAAGAAGTGCGAGGACGACTCGACCGCCGGCGTGCTCGAGTGCAAGCGCGGGACGAACGGCTGCCTCGCGTGGTCGCCGGGCGCGAGCTGCGCGGGCAACTCCAGCTGCGATCGCGCCAAGAACGACGGCACGTGCAAGGCGGGCTGCACCAACGACGTCGGGTGCGACGCGAGCAAGAACGGCGCGACGCGCTGCTCGTCGACAGGGCGCTCGTCGCAGCGGTGCGAGAAGGACGCGGCGAGCTCGTGCTACCGCTGGAAGATCGAGCAGCTCGTGCCGCAGGACTGCACCGGCACCGGGCCGTACTCGTGCAGCGGCGCGTCGGCGAAGAAGGTCTGCACCACGCGTCAGATCGGCGCCTGCACGGCGCACGAGTCGAAGGTCGAGGCGTGCAGCGCGGGCGCGACCTGCTCGGGCGCGGGCGTGTGCAAGGTGGTGTGTCCGCCGTCGGACGGGTGCGGACCGACGACGCTCTACAAGAGCCGGTGCAAGGCGGGCACGACCACAGGGCGCCAGGTGTGCATCAAGAACGCCGCGGGCTGCTACGTGTGGAGCGACACGTCGGCGTGCGCGGGCGGAAAGACGTGCGACGCGGGCCTGTGCAAGTGCACCGGCTGCATGTCGGGCGCCACGTGCGTGACGGGCACGTCCAAGACGGCGTGCGGCGCCGACGGCGCGGCCTGCAAGGACTGCAACGCCTACTGCTCGGGCTTCGGGCGCGTGGCGCAGAGCTGCTCGATCGCCAACCGCGTGTGCGTGTGCAGCCAGGCGTTCTGAGCGCCTCCGCGTGAGGCCCTTCTACCCGACGAGCGCGCGGAGCACCGCGGGGAGCTCGTCGGCGATCTCCGAGGCGAGCATCCCGGTGTCCCCCACCCTGGTGCGCCACGCGTCGGCCGCCGCGCCGTGGAGCCAAGCCCCACACCACCCGGCCTCGTGCGGCGAGAGCGAGCACGCGAGCGCACCGCAGATGCCCGCGAGCACGTCCCCCGAGCCCGCCGTCGCGAGCAGCGGGTTGCCGGTCGCGTTCACCGTCGTGACGCCGCCCGGCGAAGCGACGACGGTGTGCGGCCCCTTGAGCAGCACGGCCGCGCCGGTGCGCTCCGCCGCCGAGAGCGCGGCCGCGAAACGATCTCGCTCGACGTCCTCGGCGGTGACGCCCAGGAGCCGCGCGAGCTCGCCTGCGTGCGGCGTGAGCAGGAGCGGGCCTCGCGCGCCCGAGAGCGACTCGGGCTCGCCCGCGTACGCGGTGAGCGCGTCGGCGTCGAGGACCACCGGCCCCTCGAACGTCGCGAGCACGTGATCGAGCGCGGCGCGCGCGTCTGGGTCGACGCCGAAGCCGGGCCCGGCGACGACGGCCCTCTTTCCCGCGAGGGCCGCGTCGAGATCGCGCGTGAGCTCTCCGCCGCGATGAAGGCGCGTGGTCATCGTCTCGACGCTGCGCGCCTCGAACGCCGCGGCGACGTCGGCCCACGTGACGATCGTGACGGCGCCTGCGCCCGCGCGCATGGCCCCGCGCGCCGTCATCACCGCGGCGCCCAGCTTGCCCGCCGAGCCGCCGAGGACTGCCACGTGACCGGCGCGGTACTTGTGCGCGTCGACGTCGCGTCGAGGCACGCGGGACGCGACATCGCGCGCCTCGACGAGCCACGCCGACACGTCGTCTCGAGGCGTCGCCGAGCCGTCCGCTGAAGCGCGGAGCGGCGGCACGCCGATGTCGACGACGTGCAAGCGCCCCGAGGCACGCGCGCCGGCGCCCGTGAGGTGACCGAGCTTCGCGTGCGCGAAGGTCACCGTGACGTCGGCGCGGCAGACGAAGCCGTGGGCGGTGCCGCGATCGGCGTCCATGCCCGACGGCACGTCGAGCGCGAGGCGCGGCGTGGGCGCCTCGGCCATCCGCTCGAGCACCGCGAGGTGCACGCCCGCCACGGCCCGGTTGAGCCCCGTGCCGAAGACCGCGTCGACCACGACGTCGGCGAGCGCGAGGCCCTCCACCAGCTCGGAGAGCACGTCGGGCGACGGCGCGTCGCCGATCTCGCGAACGCTGCCCCCCGAGCCGACGAACGCTTCGTGGTTCGTGCGCGCGTCGGACGTGAGCTTGTCTTCTGCGCCGATGCGCCACGCGAGCACCGTGGCTCCGCGCGTGAGCAGGTGGCGCGCGACGACGAGCCCGTCGCCGCCGTTGTTGCCCGCGCCGCAGACGACGGCGACGATCTTTCCCTCGCACGAGCCCCCGAGCAGCTCGCGCGCGAGCACGTCGCACGCACCGCGACCTGCGTTCTCCATGAGCACGAGGCTGGGCACGCCGCGGTCCGTCGCGTCGGCGTCGAACGCGCGCATCTGCGCGGCGGACAAGACCGCGATCACGCCGGCGTCCCCTCGAGCACGACCATCGCCACGGCGACGCCCGCGTCATGCGTGATGCTGATGTGCCACCGGCTCGCGCCGAACTCGGTGGCGACGCGCAGCGCGTTGCCCGTGAGATCGAGCCGCGGGCGCCCCGAGTCGGTGCGGCGCACCTTGACCTCGTGCCACCCCACGCCCCGCGCGCCGTCGAGCGCCTTGGCGAACGCCTCTTTTGCGGCGAAGCGCCCGGCGAGCGCCGTGGCCATGTCGCGACCGACGAGATCGTCGCGCTCCTCTTCGCTGCAGATACGCGAGAAGAAGCGGTCACCGTGACGATCGAGCGCCTTCTTCATGCGCGCGATCGAGCAGACGTCTACCCCCACGCCGACGATCATGTGCCGGGCCGCCCCTTGGCGATGGCCTCCGACATCGCGCGGACCGCGCCGCTCATCGACATCATGAGGGCGTCGGCGATGATGGCGTGGCCGATGTTGAGCTCGACGATGGGCTCGATGGCGACGAGCGCGACCACGTTGGCGCGCGTGAG